>DAORUQ010000109.1:4272-10701 GCA_035433265.1 Pseudomonadales bacterium
GCGGCACGCCCTACGGCGCCTCGCACCTGGCCGGCGCGCAGGGCGAGCGCGCCGCCGACGGGCACGAGCTCGCGCTGGCGCAGGCGCTGGGACGGCGCATCGCGCGCCTCGCGCTGGCGCTGCACGCGGCGCGGGGGGCGCATTGATGGACGCCGTCCCCGCCCCCCGCACCGCGCTGATGCGCCGCATCTCGCTCGCCTGCTACACCGTGCTCGTGGCGGCGCTGTCGCTGCAGATCTTCGGCATCGAGCGGCTCGAGGTCGCCACGCGCGGTTTCCTGTGGGTGATCTGGATCGGGCCGCTGCTGGTATTCCTGCCGGGGATGGTGCGCGGCACCTGGAAGACCTACCTGTGGCTGTGTTTCATGCTGCTGGTCTACTTCATGGTCGTGGTGGGCAATCTGTTCGGGCCCAGGGCAGGGCCTTCCGACTGGCTGCAGCTCGTGCTGATCTGCGTGTTGTTCAGCACCGCGATGTTCTACTCCCGCTGGCGGCAGCGGGAACTTGCCGGCCAGGGTGCCTGAGGAGAAATGCAAGCAATGGACGAGAAGCGCAAGGGGCCGGTTCGCCGCCTGTTCGGGACGCTGTGGTCGTTCCTGGGCTGGTTGCGCGTCTCGCTCGCGAACCTGGTGTTCCTGCTGGTGCTGCTGGTGCTGCTGGCGCTGCTGACCCTGGACCGGCGGCCCGCGGTGCCCGATGGCGGCGCGCTGGTGCTCGATCCCTCGGGCGCGGTGGTCGAGCAGCTGAGCTTCGTCGATCCGCTGGCGGAACTGCTGAGCGGCGACGAGAATGGCCAGCGCGAGACGCTGCTGAAGGACATCGTGGATGCCGTGCGCCACGCGAAGGACGACGAGCGCATCGCGATGATCGTGCTCGCCACCGATGCGATGGAAGGCGCCGGCGTGACCAAGATCGGCGATATCGCCAAGGCGCTGGAAGCCTTCCGCGCCACGGGGCGCAAGGTGATCGCGGTGGGCGATGCTTTCAGCCAGGACCAGTACCTGCTCGCGGCGCAGGCCGACGAGATCTGGATGCACCCGATGGGCACGGTCGAGCTGTCCGGCTACGCCTCCTACCGCAATTACTACGCCGGCACGCTGGAGAAACTGAAGATCGACCTGCGCGTGTTCCGCTCCGGGACCTTCAAGTCCGCCTTCGAGTTCCTCGAGCGCGGCGACATGTCGGAGGCCGACCGCATGGCCACGGGCGACCTGCTGCGCGAGATCTGGAGCGCCTACACCACGATGGTCACCGCGCAGCGCAAGCTGCCGCCCGAATCGGTGGACCACTACGCCAACACGCTCGATGCCATCTACGAGAAGCACGGCGGCGACGCCGGCGCGGCGGCGCTGGAATACGGTTTCGTCGACCAGCTGAAGAGTCGCATCGAAATGGACCAGGCGCTCAAGGACATGGTCGGCGAGGACGCCGAGGGCAACGTGAACGCGATGAACTTCCGCGACTACCTCGGCGCCGTGCGCCCGGTCTTCGCGCTCGGCGAGACGGCGGACAAGCCGGCTGTCGGCGTGATCGTCGCCAGCGGCATGATCCTCGACGGCGAGCGGCCCTCGGGCAGCGTCGGCGGCGATACGCTGGCGCGGCTGATCCTTCAGGCGGCCGATGACGATGACATCGCCGCGCTGGTGCTGCGCATCGACTCGCCCGGCGGCAGCGGCTTCGCCTCGGAGATCATCCGCGAGGCGTTGCTCGCCTATCGCGACAGCGGCAAGCCGCTGGTGGCCTCGATGGGCAGCGTCGCGGCCTCGGGCGGTTACTGGATCGCCGCGCCCGCCGACGAGATCTGGGCCAGCCCGACCACGATCACCGGCTCGATCGGGGTGCTCAGCGCCTTTCCGAGCTTCTCGCGCGGTCTTGCCGAGCTCGGCGTCGGCAACGACGGCGTGGCGACCACCCGGACCGCCGGCGGGCTCGACCCGGCGCGTCCGCTGTCACCGGCGATGGCGAAGGTGCTGGAGCTCGCGAACCACGACGCCTACCGGCGCTTCATCGGCGTCGTGGCCGAGGGACGCAACATGGCGCCCGAGCGCGTCGCCGAGGTGGCCGAGGGGCGCGCGTGGAGCGGCGCGCAGGCGGCGCAGAACGGGCTCGTTGACCACCTCGGCGACCTCGATGGCGCGATCGCGGCCGCCGCGCGCCTGGCGACGCTCGAGGATTACCGCACGCAGTGGATCGAGGAGCCGCGCTCCTGGGCCGGCGCGCTGCTCGAGCGCCTGTCGCTGTCGCCGCAATCGCTGGCCGCGACGCTGCTCGCGCGCGGGCTCGGCATCGATGCCGCCGCCGAGCCGCTCGCGCCGCTGCTCGAGGGCTGGCGCGACCCGCGCGCGCAGTACGCGATCTGCACGGTGTGCGCGGTGTACTAGGTCTTTCGCTGGCGCTCGTGCTGGCGCTGCCGGCCGGCTGCGCCAGCGTGTCCTACCTGGGGCAGGCCGCCTACGGCCAGGTGCAGGTGCTGGCGGCGCGCGAGCCGCTGCAGCGCGTGATCGACGATCCGCACACCGAGCCGGAGCTGCGCGCCCGTCTCGAGCTGGTGCGCGATCTGCGCGCCTTTGCCGTTTCCGATCTAGCCATGCACGAGGCCTCGGGATTCGAGGACTATGCGGCGCTGCGGCGCGACTTCGCCGTATGGAACGTCGTGGCCGCGCCCGAGTTCTCGCTGCGCCCGCTCACCTGGTGCTTTCCCGTGGCCGGCTGCGTGGCGTATCGCGGCTACTTCGGCCGCGACGCCGCGCAGCGCCAGGGCGCCGCGCTGGCGCGGCAGGGGCTCGATACGCATGTCTACGGTGTGGCCGCCTACTCCACGCTGGGCTGGTTCGATGATCCGGTGCTCGACACCTGGGTGCATCGGCGCGAGAGCGCGCTGGCCGCGCTGATCTTCCACGAGCTCGCGCACCAGCTCGTCTACGCCCCCGACGACACCGCCTTCTCCGAGAGCTTCGCGCGCGTGGTCGAGCGCGAGGGCGTGCGGCGCTGGTTTGCGCGCAGCGGGAGCGAGGCGCAGCTCGACGCCTGGCTGCGCGAAGAGGCGGTCAGCGCGCAATTCAACGCGTTGCTCGCCAGCGCGCGCAGGCGGCTGGAGGCCCTTTACGTGCAGCCGCTCGCGCCCGAGCAGATGCGCGCGCGCAAGGCGGAGCTGTTCGACGGGTTGCGCGCCGACTACCAACGCCTCAGCCACACCTGGCCCGAGGACATGCGCTTCGATGCGTGGATGGCGGCGCCGCTCAACAACGCGCGCCTGGCGAGCGTTGCCAGTTACGAGCGCTGGACGCCGGCGCTGACGCAGTTGCTGCAGGAGCACGGCGGCGAGCTGGAGTCCTTCTACGGCGCGGCGCGCACGCTGGCCGCGCTCGCGCCGGCGGCGCGGGAGGCGCGATTGCTGGCGCTGGAGCGCGCGGCTAACATGGCGCCGCCGTCCGTGCCGGACGGCGCGCAGCAGGAGAGCCCAGGATGATCCGCGGTCGCATCGCGAGCTTTGGCCATGCCTTCGAGGGGCTGGCCGTGATGATCCGCACCCAACCCAACGCCTGGATCCACAGCGTGGCGACGCTCGCGGTGGTGGCGGCAGGGGCTTGGATGGGGCTGGCGGCGCACGACTGGGCGCTGCTGGTCGTCGCGATCGCGCTGGTGTGGGTGGCCGAGGCGCTGAACACGGCGATCGAGTTCCTGGCCGATGCGGCGGTGCCCGATCCGCACTCGCTGATCAAGCACGCCAAGGACGTGGCGGCGGGCGCGGTGCTGCTGGCCTCGGCTTCGGCTGTGGTGATCGGCGCGCTGGTGTTCCTGCCGTAGCTGCGCCTGTGGGTCGCCATTCATGGCGACAGCAGCATTGCCGAAAGGCACATGTCGGCATGAATGCCGACCCACGGAGCGCTCAGATCGCGATCACGGTGCGGATGCCGCGGCCGGCCTTCATGTCCGCGAAGCCCTCGTTGACCTCGGCGAGCGGGCGGCGCGCGGTGATGAGTCCTTCCAGGTCGAGCTGCCCCGCGCGCCACAACGCGATCATGCGCGGGATCTCGCGCAGCGAGTTGCAGCTGCCGAGCAGGCAGCCGCAGAGTTTCTTCTCCATCGAGGCGAAGATCACCACGTTCTCGATCGTGACCTTTTCCTCGAGCGGCGGCGCGCCGACGCACACGGTCATGCCACCCGAGCGCGTCAGCGCCAGCGAACTCTCGATCAGTTTCGCGATGCCCGCGGTCTCGAAGGCGTAGTCGACGCCGATATTGCCGGTGAGCGCCATCACCTCGGCGCCGAGATTCACCGCGGCCGGGTCGAACGCATGCGTCGCGCCCATCGCGAGCGCGGCCTCGCGGCGCGAGGCGACCGGGTCCACCGCGACGATGAGCGCCGCACCGGCGATGCGCGCGCCCTGCACCGTTGCGAGCCCCACACCGCCGAGCCCCTGGATCAGCACCGTTGCGCCGGCCTCGACCTGCGCGGTGTTCAGCACCGCGCCCACGCCGGTCTGCACCGCGCAGCCGATCACGCAGGCCACCTCGAGCGGCACGTCGGGGTCGACCTTGATCGCGCCGTTCGCCGGCGTGATCACGTACTCGGCCAGCGCGCCGAGGCCGACGCCGCGCAGCAGCGTCTCGCCGCCGCGCGAGAGCCCGGTGTTGCCGTCGGGCAGCGCCATCGTGGCGAGTCCGATGCCGTTCACGCACAGGCTGTGCTGGCCGCGCTGGCAGAAATAGCAGCTGCCGCAGGGCGGCAGCGGCGTGAGTATCACCGGGTCGCCGGGCGCGAGATGGGTGACGCCTGGGCCCACCGACTCGACCACGCCGGAGGCCTCGTGACCCACGATCACCGGGCCCATGAACGGGAAGCTGCCGGAGACCACGCTGTAGTCGGAGTGGCACAGGCCGCAGTAGTGCACGCGCACGCGCACCTCGCCGGCGCGCGGCGCGATGATCTCGACGTCGTCACGGATGACCAGCGGCTGGCCCGCGGCTTCGAACACGGCTGCACGCATCACTCTTGCTCCGGAATCGCTCGGGGGCCCGCAGCCTAGCCAGCCGGTCGCGCCACGGTCAAGACGCAGGCGGCAGATCCATCCGTGGTTGATGTGGATCAAGCGGATCCGTGGCCGGTTGCATGCGGGCGCGTGGCGTTTTGACAGCCCCCGCCACGGCGCATAGAGTCGTGCCTCGATTCCTGCGAATGGCACGGGCGTGGGTGCGCATGACTGTATTCACGGCGGTGGCCGCCATCGGCGCTCTGACTTTCGTGCTGGCGTTCCTGCTGAATGTTGCCAATCGCAGGTTGCGCGTGTTCGAGGATCCGCGCATCGATGTGGTCGAGGAGATGCTCCCGCACGCCAACTGCGGTGCCTGCGGGTATCCGGGTTGCCGGGCCTTCGCCGAGGCCGTGGTGAGCGGCGCGGCACTGCCGGGCAAGTGCACCGTTGGCACCGACGAGCAGCGCCAGCGCATAGCCGGCTTCCTCGGCGTGGCCGCGGGCGCCGAGGAGCGGCGCGTGGCGCGGCTGGCCTGCGCCGGCGGGGCGAACGTGGCGCGCCAGCGCGCGCATTACCACGGGCCGTCGGGTTGCCGCGCGGCACAGGCCGTCGGTGGCGGCGGCAAGGGCTGCGCCTGGGGTTGCCTCGGCTTCGGCGACTGCGAGCGCAGCTGCAATTTCAACGCGATACGGATGGACGGGTTCGGGCTGCCGCGGGTGGACGAAGCGGCCTGCACGGCCTGCGGGGATTGCGTCAGCGTCTGCCCGCGCGACCTGTTCTCGCTGCAGGCGCTCGGGAACCGGCTGTGGGTGGCGTGTCGCAACCTCGAGCACGGCGATACGGTGCTCGCGGAGTGCGAGGTCGGGTGCACCGCCTGCGGGCGCTGCGCGATGGATGCCGCCGATGGCCTGGTGAGCATGCAGGGCAACCTGCCGGCGGTCGATTACGGTTGCAAACAGGACAGGATACCGATCGAGCGCTGCCCGACCGGGGCCATCGTCTGGATCGATCCCGCGCTCGGGCCGGTTCGGGGCGCGGCGAGCGCGCCGGTCGTGCGGCAATCGCGCCTGCGCGACGGCGCGAGCTGACCGGGCCAGCGCTCCGCACGGGCACAGCATGAGCATGGAGAACGGATGAACAGCAAGCACAGCCCCTGCAGGTTCCCGGGCATGCCCGCGGCGATGGACGGCAACAGCGCCGTGATCCACTGCGAGCGCGAGGCCAGCGACGCCGCCGGCGCCTACCCGATCACGCCCTCGACACAGATGGGCGAGTACTGGGCCGAGGCGGTGGCCCAGGGCCACATCAACGTCTCGGGCCGCCCGCTGATCTTCATCGAGCCCGAGGGCGAGCACGCGGCGGCGGCGGTGACCGCGGGCCTGGCGATGACCGGGCTGCGGGCCGCGAACTTCTCCTCCGGGCAGGGCATCGCCTACATGCACGAGTCGCTCTACG
>DAORUQ010000110.1:0-5455 GCA_035433265.1 Pseudomonadales bacterium
TGTTCGGTGATGCCGCCTACGAAGTCATCCCGGTCTATGGCGGGCGCGTGTTCCGCCCCGCGCAGCACTTCGAGCGGCTGCGGGCCAGCCTCGCGGTGCTCGGCATCGCGCCGCCGCACGACGCCGCCGGCTGGAGCGCCATCATTGCCCGCCTGCTGGCCGACGCCGGGCCGCGTGAACACTCGCTCTACATCCACGTCAGCCGCGGCGTGGACGCGGGTCGCGACGCGGCGCACTTCACCGGCCTGACGCCCACGGTGCTGGCCATGGTCGAGCCGGTCACGCTGGACCGCGCCGTGCTGCGCCAGGGCATCCGCGCCGCGCTGCTCGAGGATACGCGCTGGCACAACTGCCACGTGAAGTCGACCTCGCTGCTCGGCAACCTGCTGCTGCGCCGCCGCGCGCTCGATGACGGAGCGGCCGAGGCGCTGCTGCATCGCAACGGCGAGCTGACCGAGGGCACGTCCTCGAACGTGTTCGCGGTGCTCGGCGGCGAGTTGCGCACCGCGCCGGCGGACCGACGCATCCTGCGCGGCATCACGCGCGACGTGGTGATCGAGCTGGCCGGCGCCTGCGCCATACCGGTCGCCGAGCGTGCACCGGCGCTGACGGAGCTCGCGCAGGCCGCGGAACTGTTCATCTGCAGCTCCACGCGCGAGATCGTGCCGGTTACCGTGCTCGACGGCCGCCCCGTCGGCGACGGTGCCCCGGGGCCGCAGACACGCCGGCTGATCGCAGCCTTCGACGACTTCAAGCGCGCGTTCATGGAGGCGGCATGAGCGATATCGAGGCGCCGCGCATCGAGTTTCCCTGCGACTACCCGGTCAAGATCATCGGCGACGCAGCGGCCGATTTCCGCGCCGTGGTCGAGGATATCGTGGAGCGCCACGCCGGCGGCTACGACCGGGCGCTCACCACCGAGCGCTCCAGCGCCAATGGCCGCTTCGTGTCGCTGACCGTCACCATCGTCGCCACGGGACCGGCGCAGTTGCAGTCCCTGTTCGCGGACCTGAAGGCCACCGGCCGGGTGCACATGGTGCTGTGAACATCGCGGCGGCGCACACCACCCTGCTCGAGGTCGCCCGTTTGGACCGGGTCGATTACGCGCTCGCCTGGCGCGCAATGCAGGCCTACACCGACACCCGCACGCCGCAGAGCCCGGACCGCATCTGGCTGCTGCAGCACCCCTGCGTGTTCACGTTGGGGCAGGCCGGCAAACGCGAGCACCTGCGCGACACCGGTGCGACCCCGGTGATCCACGTCGACCGCGGGGGCCAGGTGACCTGGCACGGGCCGGGGCAGTGCGTGGCCTACCTGATGCTCGACCTGCGCCGGATGGGCCTGGGCGTGCGCGAGCTGGTCGAGCGCATCGAGGCGGCGATCATCGCGACGCTGGGCCACTTCGGCATCGAGGGGGTGGCGCGCCGCGACGCGCCCGGTGTTTATGTCGATGGCGCGAAGATCGCGGCGCTCGGCCTGCGCGTGCGACGCGGCTGCTGCTTTCACGGGCTCGCCCTGAACATCGATCCGGACCTCGGAGCGTTCGCGCGCATCGATCCCTGCGGTCACCCCGGAATGGCCGTGACGCGCATCGCGGACCTGGTGCCGGTGGGCACCGACGTGTCGCGCGCGCGGGTCGAGGCGCTGCTGCTCGGCGAACTGCTGGCGGTGTTCGGTTACGACCCGGCGCGCGTGCGCGAGTGCGGCGCCACGGAGCTCCCGGCGCCATGAGCCCGGTGCATTCCGTCGCGGCGCGTGGTGCCCGGCGCGCATCCGGGCGCGCTGTTCCCATGATCCGTGCCTGCGGCGTTGTCGTACCGCGGGCCGCCACTCCCGGGCCCTACGTCCCGCCAAGGAATCCAGGATGAAACGCAGCCTTTCCCTCGCCACGCTCTGTGTCGCCGCGCTCTTCGGCGGATTCGCGCACGGCGCGCCCTCCGCATCGCCCTATGCCAACGCCAGCGGCATCGACCGCGGCGGCTTCGATGACAAGGTGCGCCCGCAGGACGACTTCTTCGACTACGTGAACGGCGGCTGGATCGCCGCCACCGCGATCCCGCCGGACCGCGCCTGGTGGGGCGTGGTGCCGGAACTGCGCGCGGAGAGCGAGGCGCGCCAGCGCGCGATCATCGAGGAAATGGCCGCGCGCAGCGACCTAGGGCCGGATTCCGTGGCGCGCAAGATCGGTGCCTTCTTCGCCAGCCTCACCGACCAGTCCCTGGTCGAGGGCAAGGGCGTGGCACCGATCGAGGGCACGCTGGCGCGCATCGCCGCGATCGATTCGACCGAATCCCTGGCGGCGGCCTTCGGCGCCGCGCAATTGCTTGGCATCGACGCGCCGCTCGCCGTCGGCGTGGTGCAGGACCCGGGCGCCGCGGACCGTTATGTGCCCTATATCTGGCAGAGCGGCATTGCGCTGCCGGATCGCGACTACTACCTGCGCGACGACGAGAAGTTCCGCAAGATCCGCGCGGCCTATCCGGGCTACATCGCGAAGCTGCTGGGACTCGGCGGCTTCGGCGGCACGCCGGAACAGGGGCAGGCGGTGTTCGCGATCGAGCAGCGCCTCGCCGAGCTGCACTGGCCGGCGCAAGAAAACCGCGACATGAAGAAGCTCTACAACATGGTGCCCGCCGCGCAGCTGACGGCGGTGGCGCCCGATTTCGCGTGGTCGCAGTACATCGACGCGGCCGGGCTCGGCGCGCGGCCCGAGCTGATGGCGGCGCAGCTGAGCTACGTGAAGCAGATCGGCGCGATCGTGGGCGAGTTCCCGCTCGAGGCGTGGAAGGACTACCTGCGTTACCACGCGCTGAACTCCGCCGCGCCCTGGCTCTCGGGCGAGTTCGAGCAGGCGAACTTCGAATTCATGCAGCGCGAGGTGCTGGGGTTGACGGAACTGGCGCCGGAATGGAAGCGCGCGGTGCGCGCCATCGACGCGCTGGCCGGCGAGGCCGTGGGACAGGTCTACGTCGAGCGCTACTTCCCCGCAGGCCACAAGCAGGCGATGCTCGGGCTGGTCGACGACCTGATGGAGGCCTTCCGCACCGGCATCACCGAGCTGGAGTGGATGAGCCCGGAGACGCGGGCGAAAGCCGAGGCCAAACGCGCGCGGCTCGCCACCAAGATCGGCTACCCCGACAAGTGGCGCGACTATTCGGGGCTGGAGGTCCGCGCCGACGACCCGCTCGGCAACCTCGCGCGCGCCTCGGCGTTCGAGTACCGCCACGAACTCGCGAAGCTCGACCAGCCGATCGATCGCGCCGAGTGGTCGATGACGCCGCAGACCGTCAACGCCTACCACCAGCCGTTCATGAACGAGATCGTGTTCCCGGCGGGCTTCCTGCAGCCGCCGAACTTCAACATGGCCGCCGACCCGGCGGTGAACTACGGCGCCATCGGCTACGTGATCGGTCACGAGATCGGGCATGCCTTCGACGACAAGGGCCGCGCCTTCGATCCTTACGGCAAACTCAACGACTGGTGGAGCGCCGCGGATGCCGAGCACTTCGAGCAGGCCGCCGCGAAGCTCGTCGAGCAGTACAACGCCTTCCGCCCGCTGCCGGACATGTCGATCAACGGCAAGCTCACGCTGGGCGAGAACATCGCGGATCTGACCGGCATCACCATTGCCTACCGCGCCTACCGGGCGTCGCTGGGCGGCAAGGAAGCACCGGTGATCGACGGCCTGAGCGGCGACCAGCGCTTCTTCATCGGCTTCGCGCAGGCCAACCGCGCCAGCATGCGCGAGGAAATGCTTCGCTCGATGCTGGTCAGCGATCCGCACTCCCCGGCGCGCTATCGCGTGCTCGGGGTGCTGCGCAACTTCACGCCCTTCTACGCCGCCTTCGGCGTGAAGGAAGGCGACGGCATGTACCTGCCGCCCGACGAGCGCGTGAAGATCTGGTAAATTGGCGCCGTCGGATGATGATCCTGTAGGAGCGGGCCATGCCCGCGAACGGTCGCGGGCATGGCCCGCTCCTACGCCTGTTCCTTGTAGAGCCGTGGGGGCACACCCGTGACAGAACAATCGACTTCCTCGCGCCCCGCGCCACGCAAGGCCGTGCAGGGCGAGAAGCTGCGCGGCGCCGAGAAGGTCGCGCGTATCCCGGTGAAGGTCATTCCCACCGTCGAGTTGCCGCGCAAGCCGGACTGGATCCGCGTGCGCGTGCCGGCCTCGCCCGAGGTCACGCGCATCAAGGAGATCCTGCGCCGCCACAAGCTCGCCTCGGTCTGCGAGGAAGCGGCCTGCCCGAACCTCGGGGAATGCTTCAGCGGTGGCACCGCGACCTTCATGATCATGGGCGAGATCTGCACGCGACGCTGCCCGTTCTGCGATGTCGCCCACGGGCGTCCGAACCCGCTCGATGCCGGGGAGCCGCGCGGGCTGGCCGAGGCGATCGCGGAAATGAAGCTGCGCTACGTGGTCGTGACCTCGGTTGACCGCGACGACCTGCACGACGGCGGAGCAGCGCATTTCGCGGCCTGCATCGGCGAGACGCGGGCCCTGAATCCGGGCATCCGCGTCGAGGTGCTGGTGCCCGATTTCCGCGGCCGCATGGACGTTGCGCTCGACATCCTCGAGCGCGAGCCGCCGGATGTGTTCAACCACAATCTCGAGACCGTGCCGCGCCTCTACCTGCAGTCGCGTCCCGGCTCGGATTACGCGTGGTCGCTGGACCTGCTGCGGCAGTACAAACAGCGTTGCCCCGAGGTGCTCACGAAGTCCGGACTGATGCTCGGTCTCGGGGAAACCAACGAGGAAGTGGTCGAGGTGATGCGCGACCTGCGTGCCCACGACGTGGACATGCTGACGCTCGGACAGTACCTGCAGCCCAGCCGCAACCACCTGCCGGTCGACCGCTTCGTGCCGCCGGCGGAGTTCGAGGAACTCGGGCGCATCGCGCAATCGCTGGGCTTTCGCAGCGTGGCGAGCGCGCCGCTGGTGCGCTCCTCCTATCACGCCGACAAGCAGGTGGACCTCAGCCTCCTGAAATCCTGATTCCGGGGTGCGGGTCCGGCTTCATCCGGATACGCAGCGCCTTTTTGTGGGTCCGGATTCATCCGGACAAGGGTTCGACGCAAGCCGAATCCGCAGAGGCACGGTCACGCCGGCAACCGGGAGGAGACCCCATGTACGAACTCTACATCGCCAACAAGAACTATTCGTCGTGGTCGCTGCGCCCGTGGGTACTGATGCGCGAACTCCGTATCGCCTTCGACGAGCGCCTGGTCCCCTTCGCGCCGGGTTCGAACTTCGAGCGCTTCCGCGCGTTCTCGCCCACGGGCAAGGTGCCGTGCCTGCATGACGGCGCAACGGTGGTGTGGGATTCGCTCGCGATCGCGGAATACCTCGCCGAACGCCACGCCGGCGTCTGGCCGTCCGATGCGCGCGCCCGCGCTTGGGCGCGCTCGGCCGCGGCCGAGATGCATTCGGGCTTCGGTGCGCTGCGCCAGC
>DAORUQ010000110.1:5555-10517 GCA_035433265.1 Pseudomonadales bacterium
TGGGCGCGCTCGGCCGCGGCCGAGATGCATTCGGGCTTCGGTGCGCTGCGCCAGCGCGCGAGCATGAGCTGCGGGCAGCGCGTGCGGTTGAAGGAGCTCCCCGCGGACCTGCGCGCCGACCTCGCGCGTCTCGAGGCCTTGTGGACCGAAGGCCTGGCCCGTTTCGGCGGACCCTTCCTGGCGGGAGCGGCCTTCGGCGCGGTGGACGCGTTCTACGCGCCGGTGGCGTTTCGCTTGCAGACCTATGCCCTGCCGCTCGCAGAGCCCGCGGCGGCCTACGCGATGCGGCTGCTCGCTCTGGCGGCGATGCGCGACTGGTACGCCGCCGCGCTCGCCGAACCCTGGCGCGACGAGCCGCACGAAGCGGATATCGCGGCAGCGGGGACGATCACGCAGGATTTGCGGCGCGCGCCGTAGGTGCCATTCATGGCGTCAGCAGCGCCCGGCCAGGCACCAGTCGGCATGAATGCCGACCTACGGGCGGGGGTTGGCGGGACGGCCTGCGCGCACCACCAGCTCCAGCAGCGCGTCCCAGGCATCGCGCTTGTCCAGTCCCTTGATGCAGCGATCCACCTCGGCGGCCAGTCGCAGCAGTTGCTGCAGGCCCTGATGCCCGAGGCGACGGAATGCGGCCTCGCTGTAGGGCTTGCCACGCTCGGCTTTCGTGGCCTGCTCGCTGCCTTCCCCGGTGGCACGGCGGCGCCCGATACGCAGCAGGCGACGGAACTCCTCGGCGAGCGCCCACAACACGATGGCCGCCTCGGTGCCCTCGGCACGCAGTCCCGTGAGCGTGCGCACCGCGGCGGCGCGATCGCCCTCGAGCGCGCGATCGCAGAGATCGTAGACCGAGTAGCGCGCCGAGTCGTTCACCAGCGCCGCCAGCGTGGCGGCGTCCAGCGGACCGGGTTCCGCCAGCAGCGCCAGCTTGTCGATCTCCTGGCGCGCGGCGAGCAGGTTGCCTTCGACGCGCTCGGCCAGCAGCGCCACCGCGTCGGGGCTGGGCTTGAATCCCGCGGCGCGCAGGCGCTGGCCGATCCAGCCCGGCAGTTCGTTGCGCCTGAGCGGCCAGGCCCTGACCGTGGCGCCGGCCTCGTCCAGCGCGCGGAACCACGCGGATTTTTCCACGTCGCGGTCGAGCTTGCCGCCGAGCACCAGCACCACGTTGTCGGATGCCGGCTGCGCCGCGAGCTCGCGCAGCATCGCGCTGCCCTCGGCGCCCAGCTTGGCGCCGGCGAGGCGCACCTCGATCAGCTTGCGGTCGCCGAACAGCGACAGACCGCTGCACTCCGCGCTGAGGCGGCTCCAGTCGAAGCCGGCGTCCACGTCGAACGCCTGCCGCTCCCCGATGCCGCCGTTGCGGCAGGCCGCACGCAGCGCGTCGGCGCATTCCTGCACCAGCAGCGGCTCGTCGCCGAAGAGCAGGTAGAACGGAAACAGCCGCGCCTTGAGCCTGGCGGGGAAATCCTCGACGCGGATACGCACGGTGGTGCCTAGGGCGCCAGGCCGGCTTGCGCGCGGCGCAGCTGGCGCAAGACCTGGCCCACGACGTTGTCCAGCAACTCCTGGTAGATGAGGTTCTCCTCGTCCTGCTTGGCGATGATGCTGTTGGGGTCGAAGGCGTAGATGCGGTTCGCGCTGGCGGTGCGCGGCCCGAACACCACCTCGCCGTCGGCGTTGCGAAGATCGAAGGCCACCGAGACGCGCATCTCCTGCTCGGCGCTGCGCGCGTCGCGGTCGAGCGAGATCTTGCGCGACACGCGCTGCTCTGTGCCGATGTGCAGCGACGGGCCGGCTCCGGCGACATCTACGAGCTCCACGCCGGCGCCCTGCAGCGCGCGGCGCAGCTTCAGGGTGAGCGCGGCGTTGGGCTGCTCCGTCACGAGGCGCAGCTGGCGCATCTGCAGCGGGACTTCCTGCGAGCCGCGCGGATGCCAGCCGCAGGCGGCCAGGGTCAGCACCGTGATCAGGGCGAGCGAGACGCTACGGAGCAGAGTGTTGCGCATGGCGGTCTACCCGAGCACGACGTTCACGAGCTTGCCCGGCACCACGATGATCTTGCGCACCGGCTTGCCGTCGATGAAGCGCTGCACGTGCTCGTCGGCGAGCGCCAGGCGTTCGAGCTCCTCGCGCGCGGCGTCAGCCGGCGCGCTCACGCGCCCGCGCAGCTTGCCGTTCACCTGGACCACCAGCTCGATGTGGCTGCGTTGCATCGCCCTAGCATCGGCCAGCGGCCACGGTGTGTCGATCACCGGCGTGTCGTGGCCCAGCGCGAGCCACAGCGCGTGCGCGGCGTGCGGCACCACCGGTGCCAGCAGCAGCACCGCCGCTTCGAGCGCCTCGCGCTCCACCGCGAGTCCCGCCGGCGAGCTGCGCTCAGCGCGCCTGCCGATCTCGTTGAGCAGTTCCATCACGGCCGCGATGGCGGTGTTGAAGGTCTGGCGGCGCCCATAGTCGTCGCTGACCTTCGCGATGGTCTCGTGGGTCTTGCAGCGCAGTGCGCGCTGTTCGTCGTCGAGTGCGGCGACATCGATATCGCCCGCCACCTTGCCCTCGGCCAGGTGCGCGTGAACAGCCTTCCACAACCGCTTGAGGAAGCGGCTGGCGCCGGCGACGCCCTCGTCGGACCACTCGAGCGTCTGCTCGGGCGGCGCGGCGAACATCATGAACAGCCGCACGGTGTCGGCGCCGTAGCGCGCGATCAGCGCCTCGGGATCCACCGTGTTGCCCTTGGACTTGGACATCTTGGCGCCGTCCTTCAGCACCATGCCCTGGCACAGCAGCCGCGTGAACGGCTCGTCGCTGGTCACCAGCCCCTCGTCACGCATCAGCTTGTGGAAGAAGCGCGAGTACAGCAGGTGCAGGATCGCGTGCTCGATACCGCCGATGTACTGGTCGACCGGCAGCCAGTAGTTCGCGCGCGCGGGGTCGAGCATCGCGGTCTCGAGGTCGGGGCAGGTGAAGCGCGCGTAGTACCACGACGATTCCATGAAGGTGTCGAAGGTGTCGGTCTCGTGCTCCACTTCCTGGCCGGCCAGCGTGCTCCTGCGCCACGCCGGATTGGCCTTGATCGGCGACTGCACGCCGCTCATCTCGACGTCCTCGGGCAGCAGCACCGGCAGGCGATCCGCGGGCACCGGGATCTCGCCGCCGTCGGCGAGATAGAGCATCGGGATCGGCGCGCCCCAGTAGCGCTGGCGCGACACGCCCCAGTCGCGCAGGCGGTAGTTCAACGTCACGCGGCCATTGCCGTTGGCGGCCAGGCGCGCGGCGATCGCATCGAAGGCCTGCTCGAATCCGAGCCCGTCGAACTCGCCGGAATTTAGCAGCCGTCCCTTCTCGGTGAACGCGGCGCTCGCGAGGTCGCAGGGCGTGGCCGGATCCAGCGGCGCGATCACCTGCTCAATCGGCAGCCCGTAGGCGCGCGCGAACTCCCAGTCGCGCTGGTCGTGGCCGGGCACGCTCATCACGGCGCCGGTGCCGTACTCCATCAGCACGAAGTTCGCGACCCAGATCGGCACCTCGCGTCCGCTGAGCGGGTGGAGGGCCTTCAATCCGGTATCGAGGCCCTTCTTCGCCATGGTGGCCATGTCGGCCTCGGCAACGGAGCTGCGCCGGCACTCGGCGATGAAGTCCGCGAGCTCCGGGCGGCCTTCGGCCAGCGCCTTCGCCAGCGGATGCTCGCCGGCGATCGCGAGATAGGTCACGCCGAGCAGGGTGTCGGGACGGGTGGTGTAGATCGGCACCTCGGTGATGCCCGCCAGCGGCGTGGCCAGGGGGAAGCTCATCTCGATGCCGCGGCTCTTGCCGATCCAGTTGCGCTGCATCGTCTTGACCTGTTCGGGCCAGTGCTCGAGCTTGTCCAGGTCGTTCAGCAGTTCCTCGGCGTAATCCGTGATGCGGATGAACCACTGCGGGATCTCGCGCCGCTCCACCGGCGTGTCGCAGCGCCAGCAGCAGCCCTCGATGACCTGCTCGTTGGCGAGCACGGTGGCGTCCTTCGGGCACCAGTTCACCGCCGAGACTTTCTTGTACGCGAGGCCCTTCTCGTAGAGACGCGTGAAGAACCACTGCTCCCAGCGGTAATACGCGGGTTGGCAGGTGGCGAGCTCGCGGCTCCAGTCGTAGGCGAAGCCGAGGCGCTTGAGCTGCCCGCGCATGTAGTCGATGTTGGCGTGGGTCCAGCGCGCCGGCGCGGTGTTGTTCTGGATCGCGGCGTTCTCGGCCGGCAGGCCGAAGGCGTCCCAGCCCATCGGCTGCAGCACGTTGCGCCCCTGCATGCGGTGAAAGCGCGCGATCACGTCGCCCAGCGTGTAATTGCGCACGTGCCCCATGTGCAGGCGTCCGCTCGGGTACGGGAACATCGACAGGCAGTAGAATTTCTCGCGCGCGGGATCTTCGGTGACGACGAAGCTGCGATTGTGCTCCCAGAATGCCTGCGCATCGGCCTCGGTGCGTTCGGCGTCGTAGAGTTCTTCCATGGTCTGGGCGGGTTCTGGCGGAAAAAAGGCGCACAGGATAGCGCACGGGGCTCGGCGCGGGCCAGCACGGGGTAGCCGCAGGGTTGCACACTCACTGCCCCGTAGGTAAGGATTCGCTCCGCCTGCACAATTACCCGGGAGGCGACATGCCGGTGATCGACAACAGCAAACTGGAAATCCTGGAACTGCCCGGCCTGCGCCACCAGACGATCGCCGGCCACAAGCAGGGCGCGACGACGATGGAGGTCTGGTCGCAGACGATGGCGCCCGGCGCGGCAACGCCGGTGCACCGGCACGCTTGCGAGGAAGTCATCCTCGTGCTCTCGGGCCACGGTGAATGCATAGTGGATGGCCAGGCGCATTCCTTCGGCCCCAACTCGACGCTGATCCTCGAGCCGGACGTGGTGCACCAACTCGTGAACACCTCGGGCGAGGAGATGCGCCTGGTCGCCGCGCTCGGCATGGCGCCGGTGCGGGTCAGGAC
>DAORUQ010000111.1:0-10466 GCA_035433265.1 Pseudomonadales bacterium
GCCGAGGGCATCGCCGGGCGGCTGCGCGCGGCCGGGCTGTGGTCCGAGGCGCCGGTGAAGTGGGTCGCCGAGGATCACCGCGCCAGTTACCGCGCGCAGCTCGCGCTGGTCGCGGCGCTGCGCTACCGTCACCAGGGCACTGAACTGCTGGCCACGCGTTTCGATCACCCGAAGTTCCCTTCCGACGCCGCGCGATGGGCGGCATGGCTGGGCGTGCTCGATACCGCCCTGGTGCGCGCCTGAGCGTCGCGCGGCACGCGAACACCGATCTTCGAACGGATCACCAGCACATGGAACTCAAACCCGGATTCACCGGCGCGACGCTGGATCGCGCCGACGCACTTCGCACCAATGACGAGAGGCTCGCCGCGGCCAGGGCCGATCCGCGTGCGCGCCTGCTTGGCCTGAACGGGCTGGAGCCGCTGACCGGCGGCGACGGCCGGCTGCTGTGGCGCCCGATGCACGAAGCCGCCGCAGGTAACGAGCTCGTGCTGCTCGGCCTGGACGGCGGCGAGCCGCGCTTTGCCGAGCTCAGGGTCGAGGAGGCCGACAGCGTGAACCGCTCGATGGCCGTGATGCAGGCGCTGGCGCGCCTGGACGCCGCGGACGCCGCGCTCTACGGCGGCGCGCGCAGCGTCATCGACTGGCACTACCGGCACCTGTTCTGCGCCCGCTGTGGCGCCGCGACCGCGCTGTTTCGCGCCGGCTGGGGCCGCAAGTGCGCGCGTTGCAACACCGAGCACTTCCCGCGCGTTGACCCGGTGGTGATCATGCTCGCGGAGTTCGGGGGCCGCGTGCTGCTCGGGCGCCAGCCGATGTTCCCGCCGAAGTTCTTCTCGGCGCTCGCGGGCTTCGTGGAGCCGGGCGAATCGCTGGAAGAGGCGGTGCGCCGCGAGCTCCTCGAGGAGGCGGGCATCCGCACTGGCGCGGTGCGCTACGTGGTGAGCCAGCCGTGGCCGTTCCCCTCGTCGCTGATGATCGGCTGCGTGGCCGAGGCGCTGGACGAGGCCATCACGCTCGACACCACGGAGCTGCAGGACGCGATGTGGGTCGGTCGTGCCGCCGTGGAGGCCGCGCTGGCAGGCGAGGCCGAGGCGCCCTTCGTACCACCGCCGCCGGTCGCGCTGGCGCACTCGCTGCTGCGCGCCTGGCTGGCGTCCTGAGCGGCGTCAGTCGAAGACCTGCCCGATCTGCAGGTAGAGCGCGCGCTGGTCGTTCTCGCCGAAACCGACGCCGAGATACACCGGGCCGAGCGGCGAGTCCACGCCGAGGAACAGGCTGCCAGCGTACAGCAGGTCGTCGAGCGCGACGTCCTCTTTGTAGAACCAGGTGTTGCCCGCCTCGATGCTCGCGCCCGCGTAAACCGGCAGGTCCGTGGGCAGGATCGATTGCTGGTTGAGCCGGCGGTAGTACACCAGGTTCGCCAGGCCCAGGTAGTTGCCCGCGAGCGAATCGCGCGTGTACCCCGACAGCGACAGGAAGCCGCCGAGCGTGAATACCTGTGAGGGCAGGGTGAGCACCGTCTCGTCCGCATCGAGATCGAGTTGCGACCAGCGCGCCGTCGCGTTCACCGTGTGGCGCCCCCAGCTGCGCGAGAGCACGCCGGTCGTGCTCCAGGCTTCGTAGTCTTCCGCGCCCCAGGATTCCAGGCCGTTGTCGTAGCGGCTGACCACGCGCAGGCCCCGGCGCGGGAAGAAGGCGCGGTCGAGCGAGTCGTAGCGCAGCTCCGTGAAAAAGCCGCCATCGTCGTCGCTGTTCGAGCTGAGCAGCGGCGAGCCGATCTGGATGTCGGTATTCGCGGTCCCGAGGTACCCGCCGGCGCGCACCGAGGCGAGGTTGGCGAAATGCATGCCCGGCGCCAGCTCCAGGCGATGGTCGTCGACCAGCGCGCGGGCGCGCACGTCGCCGCTTTCGGAAATGTTGATCAGCCGCTGCTGGTAGTCGTACCTGGCGTCGACGAAGTACCGCCGTCCCACGTCGAGCGGCTGGTGGAACTCCGTGCCGAAGCGCGAGCGACCGCCGAGCTGCCCCACGGTGTACCACTCCGCGCCGAGGGAGTTGATGCCTTTCTGCAGCCAGCTCGCGCGCAGCCCGAACTCGCTGCTGCCGCGGCTGTCCTGGTCCCAGCTCATGCCGAGCCTCAGGTAGTTGACGCCGGCGGGGTGCGCGGTGGCGCGCAGCGTCAGCACGTAACGTTCGTCCTCGCGCTCCACGTCGTAATCCACGCGCGAGAACTCGTCCAGGCCGTAGATCTCGGCGATGTCGCGCTCCATCTGCTCGCGGTCGAGCTTCTTGCCGAGCGGTTGCTTGATCATGTTGCGCAGCAGCGCCTTCGATACCGGCGCATTGCTGTCGACGCGGATCTCGTCGATGCGCGGCAGTCGCAGGCGCGGGCGCTCGGCCGGGTGCGGCGCCTGCGGCGCGGCGAGTGCCGCGAGCTGCGGCCCCATTGCCGCGGCAGCCTCGTAGCCGAGCCGGATCGCGAGCTCGGCCTTGTCGAAGCCCATCGTCAGCACGCCGGCCTCGTCGAGCGCGGGTGATACCAGGATGTCCCCGGGTCCCATGCGTGCGAGCTGCTGCTCGGAGTTCTTGCGCGTCATGATCGTGGTGAGCTGGTCCATCAGCGACAGCACGTTCTCGAGCTTCCCGCGGTCGTAGAGCGGCGTGCCCACGTCGATGACGATCAGGCGCTCGACCCCCATCGCCTGCACCACGTCGACCGGCACGTTGTTGGCGATACCGCCGTCGACCAGCAGCTTGCCGCCGAGATCCACGGGCGAGAAGATGCCCGGAATCGACATGCTCGCGCGCATCGACACGGCGAGATCGCCTCGCGCGAGAATCACCGGGTCGCCGGTCTCGATGTCGGTGGCCACGGCGCGGAAGGGGATCGGCAACGCATCGAAGTCGTTGATCCGCGACACGTGGCCGACGATGTCGTGCAGCACGAGGTTCAGGTGCTGGCCCTCGATCGCGCCCATCGGCAGGCGCAACTTGCCGTCGCGAAAGCGCAGCTTGGCGCGCACCAGGAAGTCGAGATCCTGCTGCTTGCGCCGGAACGAGAGCTGGTCGCGCGGCGTGGTGTCGTCGAGGGCGTACTTCCAGTCCAGCGTGGTTGCGATCTCCTCCATTGCCGCGGCGTCGAGTCCCGAGGCATACATCCCGCCCACGACGGCGCCCATGCTGGTGCCCGCGATGGCATCGACGCGGATGCCGTGCTCCTCGAGGTACTTGATCACGCCGATGTGCGCCAGTCCGCGCGCGCCGCCGCCGGCGAGCACGAGACCGACGCGCGGCACCTCGGCGCCAGCGGCGCCCGTCGGCAGGGCCAGCGCCGCTGCCGTGGCGAGCGCCAGCAGGGCATTGACGAGCATGCGCTTGATCATCCCGATGTCCTCATGGTCCGGGCCGGAGGGCCGAAGCGGCATTTTCCGCAGCGGGCCGGTGCCCGGTCCACGACAATTACCGGGCATTTGGAGCCGGTCATGCCGCTGCCCTATAATCGCGCCGCCTCCATCCGACGGACCCCGCTAGCCGATGAACCCGCTGGCAGCGACACGCGCCATTGCGCTCGCGCTGATCCTGTGCCTGCTGGCGCTGGACGGGGCTCATCACGTCCATGTCCCGGATGCCGGTACCGCCCAGACCGATTGTTCCCTGTGCGCCGCGGGCAGTGCCGCCAAGGCTCCCGCGAGCGGTGTCGTGGTACCGGTCATCCCGTTTCATCGCGTGCCGGTCGCGGCGCGGGCCCTCGCGCTCGTTGCCCGCGCCCCGGCGCAGCACGTCTGCATCCGCGGCCCGCCCGCAACCTCCGTCGCCTGAAACCTGAGCGGGGCCGCGAAGCCCCGCGAGCACGGGCCGTCTGCCGACGGTCCGTATCCTGATTGTCCGATGGAGTAGTCACCATGCAAGAATTGCGTCCGCACGCGGCGCGCCTCGGCGCCGCTGCCCTGCTCGCGAGCGCTGTCGCCGCCCATGCCGCCGATCCGCGCCTCGAGGAGATCATCGTCACGGCCCCGATGCACAAGGGCGAGGCCGAGACCGTGCACCCGACCAGCCTGATTGCCGGCAACGAGCTGCGCCGGCGCATCGCAGCGACGCTCGGCGAGACGCTGAAGCAGGAGCCCGGTGTCGCGTTCTCCTCCTTCGGTCCGGGCGTGGGGCAGCCGGTGATCCGCGGCCAGGGCGCGCCGCGCGTGCTGGTGCTGCAGAACAGCATGCCGGTGGGCGATGCCGCCAACACCAGCGCCGATCATGTCAATGCCACCGAGCCCGTGCTGGCCGATCGCATCGAGGTGCTGCGCGGGCCGGCCACGCTGCTCTACGGCAGCGGTGCCATCGGCGGCGTGGTCAACGTGATCGACAACCGTGTGCCGGCCACGGTGCCGCAGGCGCCGGGCGGAGCCCTCGAGTACCGCCACGGCAGCAACGCCGGGAGCGATGTGCTGGCCGGTCGGCTCGATGCGGGTGCCGGCGACGTGGCGCTGCATCTCGACGGCTTCGGGCGCGAGAGTGGCGACGTGGAGATTCCGGGCAACGCGCTTCGCGATGGCGGCGGCAGCGAGGGATCGATCGAGAACAGCGAGGCGCAGGCCTCCGGCGCCACCGCCGGCGCGTCGTGGGTGTTCGGTCGCGGCTTCCTCGGGTTGGCGGTGAGCCGGCTCGACAACGAGTACGGTGTGCCGCCGGGTGCACACGACCACGCGGAGCACGACGGGCACGACGAGGACGGTGATCACGCGCTGGCGCTGGAGGCGGCGGGGGGCGAGGAGGAGGCGGGCGCCGGGGACGTGCGCATCGATCTGCAGCAGACCCGCTACGACCTGCGCGCGGAGTTCGCCGATCCGCTGCGCGGCGTGGAGTTGTTGCGCAGCTATCTCGCGTATTCCGATTATCGGCACGACGAGATCGAGAGTGGTGTCACGGGAACCCGGTACGGCAACGAGGCCTGGGACGGCCGCATCGAGGCGGTGCACCGCTCGAGCGATGCGCTGCACGGCGCCATCGGCCTGCAACTGCATTCGCGCAAATTCACGGCCGCGGGAGAGGAGGCCTTCGTGCCGGACGCCGACGGCGAGTCCTGGGGCGTGTTCCTGGTCGAGGACCTGCATGTCGGCGACGTGGTCTACGAGTTCGGCCTGCGCGCGGGCCGCGACAGCCACGATCCGGCGCGCGGCGATGCGCGCGATTTCGGCACCGTGAGCGGCTCGGTCTCGGCGCTGTGGTCGCTCGATGACGTGCAGACGCTGAAGTTCGCGCTGTCCGGCGCCGGGCGCGCGCCTGCGATGGAGGAGCTCTACTCCGAGGGCGTGCACGTGGCCACGCGCAGCTACGAGCTCGGCGACGAGAGCCTCGACGAGGAGCGCTCGCTGAATGCCGACCTCGGCTATCACCTGCACCAGGGCGCCGTGGATTTCAGGATCGACGCGTTCTACAACCGCTACGACGACTACATCTTCCAGCGCGCGACCGGCGCGTTCTTCAACCCGGAGCTGGCGCTGCTGGAGCCCGTGTGCAGCGCCGACCGCGAGGACGAGTGCCTCGAGGTACTGCAGTGGGCGGCGGCGGAGGCGGATTTCTACGGCCTGGAGTCCGAACTGCGCCTGGAGTTGCCGCGCAGTTTCACGCTGGCGATTTTCGGCGATCATGTGCGCGGCGAGTTCGACGACGGCGGCGATGTGCCGCGCGTTCCGCCCGGGCGCCTGGGCGCCGAGCTGGCGTGGCAGCACGGGGGGTGGGACCTGGCGGCGCGGGTGACCGAGGTGCTGGAGCAGGATCGCACCGGCGAGGGCGAGCGTTCCGTGCCGGGCTACACGCTGCTGGCGGCACGCGCCGAATACGTATTCGCGGCCGGTGGTGGTGAGTGGACGCTGTTCCTGCGCGGCGAGAACCTGCTCGACGAGGAGATCCGCAATGCCAGCTCGCTGCTGCGCGACGTGGCGCCGGAGGCGGGGCTCAACATCGAGGCGGGGGTGCGGCTGGCGTTCTGAGCTACCCGCGCCCGGCCAGGGCCCCGCGCGCTCGCGCGTGCATGCGCCGGCGGGGCGCCCCCGTGCTGGCGCGGGTGCGTGCGTTGTGATGCAATCGGGCGGGGACAGGACGCAAACCGTGCAATCCGAACACTTCAGGCCGTGCCTCGCAGTCGCGCTGATCGTGCTGATGATCGCTGCCGCGCCGGCCGGCGTGCGCGCTGCCGCTAGCGACGGACTCGAGGCCAGTTACCGCTTTCTCGTCAGCGATCGCCGGGAGCAGGGTGGCGCGCTGTTCACCGCGACGGCCGGCACATTGAACGGGCTGCAGCTGCCGCTCAGCTACCGCGACAGCGCGGATTACTGGGGCGACTACGTGTGCCGGCTGCCCGGCCACGATTGTGCCGTGCTCGATGTCTATGACGACGCCGCCTACACGCTGAGGCCGCCGCGCGGTGCGGCCGGCGAGTTGCAGATGGAGCGCGTCAATGTGCACAACGGCGCCAACATCTACGATGCCGCGACCTGGCAGATCGCGGTGATGCTCGGCAGCGTGGTGCTGCGTCTGCCGGGGCCGGCGCCGCAGGCGGCCTGGGCGCTGGCCAGCGGGCAGAACGCGCTGCTCGCTGCGGGTCACGACGCCGAGGCGCCGCATTTCGCGCCGGGTTCGAACCGTGCGGTCACCCGGGGAGAACTGTTCCGTTACAACGGCCGGGCGATCACCGATTCCCGGCACGCCTTCGCCTACCGCATGCCGGGGCGGCGCTGGCTGGCCGATGATCCGTTCATCGACACGCGCCACGCGGCGTGGATCCGCACCACGGCGCTGCCCGCTGGCAATTCCGACTACCGCCCGGGCAAGGTGAGCTGGAGCGACTGGAAAGCCTTCACCGGCGAGAACGCCTGGGCCTTCCTGATCGGGCCGCTGCAGGCCGCGCATATTCACTTCGTGCGCCATCTCCAGCAGCCCTGCGTGCCCTTTGGCGAGCCGGCGGTGCAGGCGGCGCTGCAGCTGCTGCCCGCCTTCGCCGCGATGCAGGCGCCGATCGGCGGTGTGCACTACGCGCCTTCGGGCACGCTGCGCAACCGCCTCGACGAGCCCGTGGATCCGCGCGAGATCGTGGTCGAGAACAACGTTTCGCTCTATGCGGGGCTGAGAATCCTCGAGGCCACGCTGCGCGCACAGTTGCAGCACGACAAGGCGCTCGCAGCCGCAGACAGGGCCTCCATCGACCGCGCGCTCGCGCTGATCAGCGTGATGATCCACGGCGGGCGGCACCCGGACGGTGCGCCCACCGCCGGGATGCTGGCGTTCCTGCGCGATCACGCGTGGCGCGACGGCGAGTTCGTGCAGGGCGGGCTCGCGCTCGGGCCGCAGGAGGGCAATGCCTGGGTGCCGACCACCAGCCCGCGCGCCGTCGATGCCAACACCTGGGGTGTCCTCGCGCTGGGCCCCGGGACTGTCGACGGCTGGTTCGGTTTCGGCGCGGCCTTGCGCAACTGGCAGCAGCTCAAGCGCTGGGGCGGCTACGGCGAGGGCACCACGCTGTGGGGCGTGGGCTATTCCGAGCTCGACGGCAACGGCATCGATGCGAACGGGATGTACCGCGCGGGTATCCTGTCCTCGGAATGGACTGCCGGCGCCATCACGCTGGTGCGCAGCCTGGCGGCGCACTACGGCCGCATCGCGCCGCAGGCACCGCAGTACGCCGAGGCGCGCGGCTGGCTCGAGGAACTGCGCCGCGACGAGCAGTCGATGCTCGCGGGCCTGGGGCGGCTGCGTCTGGATGCGTACCGCGCCACGCCTTTTGCGGGCAAGCCGCCGGATTACGAGCGCCTGCTGCCGCGCCAGGGGGACACGCAGCCGTATGTCTATGCCAGTCGCCGCTACGCGATTCCGTTCGGCTGGTATGCCAACCCGCTGCCCAGCACCTGCGCGACCGCCTGGGTGATCATGCTGGCCGCGGGCTTCGACCCCTTCGGTTACGGCGGGGTCCCGAACTGAGACATCATCGCTCGCGCATACCCCGATAACAGGGAGCCTCGCGCCATGCTGCAGCACAACGTCACCCTCGACGACAAGTACACGCTCGCCAGCGGGCGTGCCTACATGACCGGCATCGAGGCGCTGGTGCGCCTGACGATGCTGCAGCGCGAGCGCGACCGCGCGCGCGGCCTGAACACCGCGGGCTTCGTCTCGGGTTATCGCGGCTCGCCGCTCGGTGGCCTCGACCAGGCGCTGTGGAAAGCGCGACCCCATCTCGCGCGGCACGACGTGGTGTTCCGTCCCGGCGTCAACGAGGATCTGGCGATGACCGCGGTGCGCGGCACGCAGGAGGTCACGCTGTTCCCCGGCGCGCGCGTCGATGGGGTCTACGCGATGTGGTACGGCAAGGGGCCGGGGCTCGATCGCAGCATGGACGTGCTGAAGCATGCCAACGCTGTCGGCACCTCGAGGCACGGCGGCGTGCTCGCCGTGGTCGGCGACGATCACGCCTGCAAGTCCTCGACGCTGCCGCACCAGTGCGAGCACGCGTTCATGGGCGCTTCTGCTCCCGTTCTCAACCCTGCCAATGTGCAGGAGATCCTCGACCTCGGCCTGCTCGGCTGGGAGCTGTCGCGTTACTGCGGCTGCTGGGTCGGCTTCAAGGTCATCACCGAGAACTGCGACGCGGCCGCCTCGGTGGACATCGACCCGCACCGCATCAGCGTGAAGATCCCCGAGGAATTCAGGCTGCCGCCAGGCGGCGTGCACGCGCGGCTGCACGACAAGCCGCTGGCGCAGGAAGAACGGCTCAACCTGTACAAGATCTACGCGGCGCGCGAGTTCGCGCGCGTGAACCACCTGAACTACGTCGCGATCGACAGCCCGCGTCCGCGCCTGGGCATCGTGAGCACCGGCAAATCCTGGCTCGACGTGCTGCAGGCGCTGGAGGATCTCGGCATCGACTGCGACCAGGCCGCCGCGCTCGGCATCCGCGTGTTCAAGGTCGGTATGCCTTGGCCGCTGGATCCGGTGGCGACGCACGCCTTCGCCGAGGGGCTCGAGGAAATCCTCGTGGTCGAGGAGAAGCGCTCGATCATCGAGGACCAGCTCACCGGGCAGCTCTACAACTGGCCCGTCGAGCGGCGTCCGCGCGTGATCGGGGAATTCGACGAGCACGGCCGCTCGCTGCTGCCGAACCTCGCCGAGCTTACGCCGGCGATGGTCGCGCGCGCGATCGCGAGCCGCATCGGGCGCTATTACCAGGGCGAGGACATGCAGCGGCGCCTGGAGTTCCTCGACCGCAAGGAACGCTCGCTCGCCACGCCGCGCGCGATCATCGAGCGCACGCCGCACTACTGCTCGGGTTGCCCGCACAACACCTCGACCGTGGTGCCCGGGGGCAGCCGCGCCGGCGGCGGCATCGGCTGCCACTACATGGTCACGTGGATGGACCGCAACACCGACACCTTCACGCAGATGGGTGGCGAGGGCGCGACCTGGATCGGGCAGACCCCGTTCACGGACACGGCGCACGTGTTCCAGAACCTCGGCGACGGCACCTATTTCCACTCCGGCATCCTCGCGATCCGCGCCGCGGTCGCCGCCGGCGTCAACATCACCTACAAAATCCTCTACAACGATGCGGTCGCGATGACCGGCGGGCAGCCGATCGACGGCCAGCTCACGGTGGCGCAGCTCATCGAGCAGCTCCGCGGCGAGGGCGTCAAGCGCATCGCGCTGGTCAGCGACGAGCCGGAAAAATACCCGCGCGCGCTGCATCACGCCGCCGGCGTGACGATTCATCACCGTGACGAGCTCGATGCCGTGCAGCGGGAGTTTCGCGAAATTTGCGGCACCACCGCGATCGTCTACGACCAGACCTGCGCGGCCGAGAAGCGGCGCCGGCGCAAGAAGGGCGCCTATCCCGATCCCGAGCGGCGCGTGTTCATCAACGAGCTGGTGTGCGAGGGCTGCGGCGACTGCGGCGTGCAGTCGAACTGCCTCTCGGTGCTGCCGAAGGAAACCGCCTTCGGGCGCAAGCGCATGATCGACCAGAGCGCCTGCAACAAGGACTACAGCTGCCTGAAGGGCTTTTGTCCGAGCTTCGTGACCGTCGAGGGCGGGCGGCTGCGCAAAAGCCGCGCGGTGCTGGCCGAGGTCGCGCTCCCCACGTTGCCCGAACCCGTGCTGCCCGCGCTGGAGCGGCCCTGGAACACGGTGGTCACGGGCATAGGCGGCACCGGCGTGCTGACCGTTAGCGCCATCCTCGGCATGGCCGCGCACCTCGAGGGCAAGGGCTGCACGGTGCTGAACCAGAGCGGGCTGGCGCAGAAGTTCGGTCCCGTCGTGAGCCATGTGCGCATCGGACGCCGCCAGGCCGACATTCACGCGGTGCGCGTGGCCGCCGGCGATGCGGACCTGCTGCTCGGCTGCGATCTCGTGGTGAGCGCGGCCGAGGATCCGCTGGCGAAGGTGAACATCGAGCGCTCGCACGCGGTCGTGAACGACTT
>DAORUQ010000112.1:0-1098 GCA_035433265.1 Pseudomonadales bacterium
CCCGGCGACGGATGGCAGGGCGACCCGGGAGCTGGCGCCGGGGCTGCTCGAGGCAGCATCGCGCCAGCCCCCGGTCAGCGTGATACCGGCACCGGCCGGGCACGCGGCCGCTGGCGCGCAGCCCCCGGCACGGGACGCACTGGCGCGTGCGCTGGATCGAGGCGCCGCTGGCACGCACGCGCGCGAAGCGACCCCGGTGCGCGCCGAGGCTGCAGTGGCGGCGCCGGGCGGTGGCCTCATGGTTGCGGCGAGCGCCGATGCCCTCGAACCGGCGCGCGGCGATGCGGACCCGCGCGGGTTTTCGGTCGGGCCCGCGGCGCTACCCTCCATGCCCGCCGTGGCGCCGGGCGCGGCGGATAGCGGCGAGTCCGCGGTGCAACCGCGCGCCCCCGGGACGCATGAAAAGCCCGGGAACGCCCCGGGCGTGGCGATGCCGGTTGCCATGGCCGTGGTGCCACCGGCTCCCCGCGCGGACAGTGCAGTGACGGGGCCGCTTGCCGCTGGCGCCGCGACGCAGCGCCAGCAGGCGCACGCGCCAGCGTTGCAGGCCGGGCATCCCCCTGCGCCGCCGGCGCCGCCGGCGCCGCCAGAAGTGCAGGCGGATGCCCGCGTTGCCGACAACGCCACGACATCGTGGCTGCAGGCGCTCGACGAGGCGCGGGAACTCGCCGCCGGGCGCGGATTGGCGCCGCAGGGCGGCGATGCCACGGGCGCATCGGCACCGTTTGCCGGCGAGCGTGGCGTTGCCGCGGTGCCGGCGCTGCAGGCGCTTGCGGTCGCAACGACGCGCGCCGAGGCGGGCGCCGGACCGGGCGTGTTCGCGGCCCCGCTGGCGGTCGGGCAGGCCGGTGCGCAGTGGGCCGGCGAGCTGGAAGCCCGTGTGCAGTGGCTGGCCGGGCGTAACCTGCGTTCCGCCGAGATCCGGCTCGATCCGCCCGAGCTGGGCCCGCTGCAGGTGCAGGTGCAGTCCCATCGCGACGGCGCCAGCGTGCACTTCACCACCCACAGCGCGACGGTGCGCGACCTGGT
Source organism: Pseudomonadales bacterium (assembly GCA_035433265.1). Lineage (GTDB taxonomy): Bacteria > Pseudomonadota > Gammaproteobacteria > Pseudomonadales > UBA5518 > UBA5518. The sequence goes on from DAORUQ010000112.1 coordinate 1,030, forward strand.
CGAGCAGTCGCTGCCGCGCCTGCGCGAGATGCTGGAGAGCAGCGGCATGAACCTGCTCGACGTCAATGT
>DAORUQ010000112.1:1198-10342 GCA_035433265.1 Pseudomonadales bacterium
CGGTGTGCTAAGTTTCGCGCCCTGACAGGGGCAGGGCGTCCTTGCTGGCATGTTGATTGCTCGACATGAGGCAAGGGCACCACAGTGACGGAACTTTGGCATGGCGGGTGAGAAGACGGCGGACACCGCGTCCGGCGGGAACAACAACAAGAAAAAGATCCTGCTGATCGGCGCCGCGGCGGCGCTAGTGGTGCTGGCGCTTGGCGCGACAGCGTGGTTCCTGCTCGGCGGCGAGGCTGCCGAGGAGGAAGCGCAGGCAACGAGCGCACCGGTTGCGGCCCCCGCGGCGATCTACGCTTCGCTCGGCGAGAAGTTCGTGGTGACGCTGCAGGAGCAGGGGCGTCAGCGCTACTTCCAGGCCAGCCTGAGCGCGCTGACGCGCGAGGAGTCGGTGGTCAAGGCGCTGGAACTGCACGCGCCCCTGATCCGCGGACGCCTGGTGGCGCTGCTCGGCGAGCAGGACTTCGCGGCGCTGCGCACCGAGGCGGGCAAGCTCGCGCTGCGCGATCGCATCCTCGCGACGCTGCAGGACGTGCTGCAGACCGAGACCGGTTCCGCCGGCGTCGAGCAGGTCTTCTTTACCGAATTCGTCCTTCAATGACCCGTCGCGCGGTCGCTTGAGAGCGGAGAGCCAGCGTGCAGGACTTGCTGTCACAGGACGAGATCGATGCGCTGCTCCACGGCGTGGGCGGCGGCGAGATCGAAACCGCGCCCGAGGTGCCGCCGCCCGAGGTCCAGTTCTACGACCTCACCAGCCAGGACCGTATCGTGCGCGGGCGCATGCCGGCGCTGGAGCGCACCAACGAGCGTTTCGCGCGGCAGCTGCGCAGCGGTTTTCGCGGGCTGCTGCGCCGCGGCCTCGACGTGAACTACGAGGGCATGCAGATCCAGAAGTTCGGCGAGTACGCCAACAGCCTGCTGGCGCCCATCAGCATCAACGTGGTGCGGCTGAATCCGCTGCCCGGACACGCACTGGTGGTGATGGACGCGCGGCTCGTGTTCCTGCTGGTCGACAATTTCTTCGGCGGCGGGCGCTTCCACGCCAAGGTCGAGGGGCGCGAGTTCACCCCCTCCGAGACGCTGGTGGTGGACCGCGTGCTCGAGACCGTCTTCGCGGAGCTCGAGAAGGCCTGGGGCGGCAGCTCCGCGGTGAAGGTGCAGATGGTGCAGAAGGAGGCGAGCCCGGAGGCCGCCGGGATCTTCAACGCCAACGACATTGCGGTGGTCAGCTCCTTCAGCGTCGAGTTCGACGTGAGCGGCGGCAAGCTGCACCTCGTGGTGCCCTACGGCATGATCGAGCCGATCAAGGAGCTGCTCGACCGCTCCGCGGTGAACGACGCGAACGCGCGCGACAGCCGCTGGGAGTCGGCGCTGAAGGAAAACATCAAGGACACGAAAGTCAGGCTGAACTGCCGCGTCGCGGATACCGAGGTGTCGCTGCGCGAGGTGATCGACCTGGAGGTCGGCGACGTGATCCCCATCGAAGCGCCGCAACCCGTGCTGGGCGTCGACGACATCCCGCTGTTCCGGGTACGCCTGGGCACGCTGAAGGGCAACCTGGCGCTGCAGGTGCTGAATAACGTCGAGCGACCGAAATGAGAGCCGAATCCGAGGAAGTGCTGCAATGAGCAATGAAGACACCCTGCCGGGCCAGGGCGGGCGCGCCACGGTGCAGGCCGATGCGATGCCCGACTTCGGCGGCGTCGCCCCGACGCGTGCCCTCAGCCCCGACCTCGAGATGATCCTCGACATCCCGGTCCGGCTCTCGATGGAAGTGGGCAACACGCAGATCTCCATCCGCGACCTGCTGCAACTGGGGCAGGGCTCGGTGATCGAGCTGGATCGTCTCGCGGGCGAACCGCTCGACGTGCTGGTCAACGGCACGCTGATCGCCCACGGCGAGGTGGTCGTCGTGAACGACAAGTTCGGCATCCGCATGACCGATGTGATCAGCCCTTCGGAGCGGATCAAGAAGCTCGGCTGAGGCGGCGCGCACAGAACCTGCCGAGCGGGCCTTGCCGGCCGGCGACGCTCCCTGCGCGACCGTCGCCGGTGTCACGCCTGCTGGCTATACTAGCGCCCCCATTTCGACCGCTCGTGCTGCCTTGCTCTGCGCGGGCCTTGCCAGGATTCGTTTCCAGATGACCGTTCGTACCCGCATCGCCCCGTCGCCCACCGGCGACCCGCACGTCGGCACCGCCTACATCGCCCTGTTCAACCTCTGCTTCGCGCGCCAGCACGGGGGCAAGTTCATCCTGCGCATCGAGGACACCGACCAGGTGCGCAGCACGCGCGAATCCGAGGCCGCGATCCTCGAATCGCTGCGCTGGCTCGGGCTCGACTGGGACGAGGGTCCCGACGTCGGCGGCCCGCACGCCCCGTACCGCCAGAGCGAGCGCGGCGAGATGTACCGCGAGCACGCGGATTACCTGCTGGAGCACGGGCACGCGTTCCGCTGCTTCTGCACCACCGAGCGACTGGATGCCCTGCGCCGCGAGCAGACCGCCGCCCAGCAGCAGCCGGGCTACGACGGCCACTGCCTGACGCTCAGCCAGGCCGAGGTGACGGCGCGGCTCGAGGCGGGCGACCCCTGGGTCGTGCGCATGAAGGTGCCGCGCGAGGGCGTGTGCCAGGTGCAGGACATGCTGCGCGGGCAGATCGACTTCGAGTGGACGCAGGTCGACATGCAGGTGCTGCTGAAGGCCGACGGCATGCCGACCTACCACCTCGCCAACGTGGTCGATGACCACCTGATGGGCATCACGCACGTGCTGCGCGGCGAGGAGTGGATCAACTCGGCGCCCAAGCACCTGCTGCTCTACGAATACTTCGGCTGGCAGGCGCCGGTGCTGTGCCACCTGCCGCTGCTGCGCAACCCCGACAAGAGCAAGCTCAGCAAGCGCAAGAACCCGACCAGCATCCTGTACTACCGGCGCATGGGTTACCTGCCCGAGGCGCTGCTCAACTACCTCGGCCGCATGGGCTGGTCGATGCCCGACGAGCGCGAGAAGTTCACGCTGGGCGAGATGCTGTGCCATTTCGACATCATGCGCGTCTCGCTGGGCGGGCCGGTGTTCGACCTCGACAAGCTGAGCTGGCTGAACGCGCTGTGGATCCGCGAGGACTTCACGCTCGAGCAACTCGCCGACCGCATGATCGCCTGGGCCTACAACCGCGAGAACCTGCTGCGCGTGCTGCCGCACCTGCAACCGCGCATGGAGCGCCTGAGCGATTTCGCGCCCGCCGCGGCCTACCTCGCCTCGGGCATGTTGCCGCTCACGGAACAGAGCTTCGCCGAGGTGAAGCTCGAGCGCGAGGCGCTGGCGCAGTTGCTGCAGTTCGCGCAATGGCGCCTCGAGGGCGTGGCGCCCTGGGAGCGCGAGGCGATCTTCGCGGCGATGAAGACGCTGGCCGACCAGATGGGCCTGAAGATCCGCGATTTCCTCGCACCGCTGTTCATCGCGATCGCGGGCACCGCGGCCTCGATCTCGGTGATCGACTCGATGCACATGCTGGGCTCGGATCTTTCGCGCGCGCGCATCCGCCACGCGCTGGAGGTGCTCGGCGGCATCTCGAAGAAAAAAATGAAGGACGTCGAGAAAGCCTACGCCGCGCTGGGCGCGGCGGCGGGCGGCTGACGCGAAGCGCCGCGCGGGCTCAGCCGAAGGCGCGCGGCATCGGCAGGTTCAGCGTGGTCAGCCCGCCGTTCACGCCGATGATGTCGCCGGTCAGGTAGGACGCGGCGGGGGAGGCCAGGTACAGCGCGCACGCGGCGATGTCCTCGACCTCGCCGAGGCGGCCCATCGGCGTAAGTTCCACCATTTTCTTCTCGATGGCCGGGTTCGACAGCACCGTGCCCAGGGCCTCGGTGCGCGTCGAGCCGACCGCGATCGCGTTCACGCGGATCTTCGGCGCGAATTCCTGCGCCAGCTCACGCGTCAGCAGCGACAGCGCGCCCTTGGCGGTGCCGTAGGTCGCGAATCCGGCCGCCGGGTGCTCGCCGGCGACCGAGGAAATGTTCACGATGGCGCCGCCGCCGGCGCTCTCGACCATGCGCGGCGCGGCGATGCGCGAGAGCGCGAACGCGGTGCCCACGTTGAAGCGAAAGGAATTCACGAAGTCCTGCGTGGAGGTCTTCAGTACCGGTCCCGGCGCCGTGCCCCCGGCGTTGTTCACCACGATGTCGAGACGGCCGAACTCGCGGATCGCGGCCTCGACCAGCGCTTCGAGCTGCTCCTCGCGCATCACGTCCGTCGGCAGTGCCAGCGCCTTGCCACCCGCGGCGCGGATGTCCGCGGCGACGCCGTCGATCTGCGCGCGGGTGCGCGCGCCGATCACCACGCTGGCGCCGGCCTCGGCATAGGCCCTGGCGCAGGCCGCGCCGATGCCGCGCCCGGCGCCGGTGATCACGGCGACCTTGCCGTCGAGGCGGAACAGTTCGAGGATGCCCATGGGTTTTTGCCTGTTATGTGACGGGAAGGGCGCAGGCTAGCAAGCGCCTGCGCGGCCGCCAAGAGCCTCGTGATTTGCATTCGCGGGGTGCCGATTTTCACGCTTGACAGTCCTCTGGCGGCTCCCTACCATGCGCGCTCCTTTCGAGGGGGCATAGCTCAGCTGGGAGAGCGCTTGCATGGCATGCAAGAGGTCGGCGGTTCGATCCCGCCTGTCTCCACCAAACACCGAGAAAGCGCCGCATGTCGGCGCTTTTTTCGTTCTGGCGCCCAGGACTCCCTGCGGGATCCCCGCGTGTCTACACCAAAGTCCGAGAAGGCGCCGCATGCTCGACACGCGGTGGACGCTGGCACGGGACTGCTGATCCGGCGGGCTGGATTTGGAGTAACCTTGTCCCAGACGTGCCAACCCCGTTAATGCCGGAGACCTTCCATGGGCCAGTACACCCCGCCGCTTCGCGACATGCAGTTCGTGCTGCACGAGATGCTCGACGTCGAGACCCGGCTGCGGATGCTCCCGCGGCACGCCGACATCGACATCGCCACCATCGACGCGATCCTCGAGGCCGGCGGCCAGTTCTGCGCCGAGGTGCTGTACCCGCTGAACGCAGTGGGCGACCGCGAGGGCTGCGTGCTGCATGCCGACGGCAGCGTCACCACGCCGAGCGGGTTCAAGGAAGCCTACCGCCAGTTCGCCGAGGCCGGCTGGGCGTCGCTCGGGGCGGATCCGGCCTACGGCGGTCAGGGCCTGCCGCACGTCATCGACAGTGCCTTCATGGAAATGCTGAACTCCGCCAACCAGGCCTGGACCATGTACACGGGCCTGTCTCACGGGGCCTACAACGCGCTGCAGGCCTTCGGCACCGAGGAGCAGAAGGCGCTGTACCTGCCGAAACTCGTCTCGGGCGACTGGACCGGCACGATGTGCCTGACCGAAGCGCACGCCGGCACCGACCTCGGCATGCTGCGCACGCGCGCCGAAGCGCAGGCCGACGGCAGCTACGCGATCACCGGCACCAAGATCTTCATTTCGGCGGGCGAACACGACCTGTCGGCGAACATCGTGCACCTCGTGCTCGCGCGCATGCCCGACGCGCCGCCCGGCACCAAGGGCATCTCGATGTTCATCGTGCCGAAGTTCCTGCCGGATGCCGACGGCGCGCCCGGCGCGCGCAACGCGGTGCGCTGCGGCGCGCTCGAGCACAAGATGGGAATCCACGGCAACGCGACCTGCGTGATCAACCTCGACGGTGCGAAGGGCTGGATGGTGGGTCAGCCCAACAAGGGCCTGAATGCGATGTTCGTGATGATGAACGCCGCGCGACTCGGCGTCGGCATGCAGTCGCTCGGGCTGGCCGAGGTCGCCTACCAGAACTCGCTCGCCTACGCGAAGGAGCGGCTGCAGGGACGCGCGCTGACCGGCCCGAAGCACGCCGACAAGCCGGCCGACCCGATCATCGAGCACCCGGACGTGCGGCGCATGCTGCTCACGCAGAAGGCCTACGTCGAGGCCGCGCGCGCCTTCACCTACTGGGCCGGGCTCGCGATCGATTTCGAGCACAAGCACCCCGACCCGCAAGTGCGCCAGGACAACGCGGACATGGTGTCGCTGCTGACCCCGGTGGTGAAGGGCTTCATCACCGACAACGGCTACGAGAGCACCACGCTCGCGATGCAGGTGCTGGGCGGCCACGGCTACATCGTCGAATCGGGGCTAGAGCAGCACGTGCGCGATGCGCGCATCAACATGATCTACGAGGGCACCAACACGATCCAGGCCATGGACCTGCTGGGCCGCAAGGTGCTCGGCGACATGGGCGCGAAACTGATGAAGTTCGGCCGCGAGATCGATCAGCTCGTCGCCATGCATGCCGCGAACCCGGCAATGCAGGAATTCACGGCCCCGCTCGCCGCGCTGTGGGGCGAGGTGCAGACCGTCACGGCCGAGATCGGCCAGAAGGCGCTCTCCAATCCCGACGATGCCGGCGCCGCCGCGGTGCCCTACCTGCGCCTTATCGGGCACCTGGTGTTCTCCTTCGCGTGGTGTTTCGCGGTGGGTGTCGCGCTGCGCAAGCTCCCGGCCGATGGCAGCGCGGGCGACCCGTTCTACACCGCAAAGCTGGCGACGGCGCGCTTCTACTTCGCGCGGCTCTACCCGGAGACTGCGGCGCTGCTGCGCCAGGTGCGTGCCGGCTCGGCGCCGCTGATGGCGCTCAGCCCGGAGATGTTCTGAGAGTCGCCGCCCCGCTGACGGCTCCAGGCGGTCCGCTGTCGTCTGACATGGAACTGTACGAGGCGATGCGCACCACCTTCGCGGCGCGGGAATTCACCGGCGACCCGCTGCCGGATGACGTCCTCTACCGCATCCTGGACAATGCGCGCTTCGCGCCGAGCGGCGGCAATCGCCAAGGGGCGCGGGTGCTGGTGATCCGTGCTCCGGAGACGCGCCACGCGCTGGCCGAGCTCGCGCTGCCGGGTGCCAGGCGCTACATCGCCCAGTTGCGGGCGGGCGAGAATCCGTGGACAAGCGTGGTGCCCTGCGGCGTGGATCCACAGACCATCGCGGGCACCGAGGTTCCGCGCTCGATGACGCAGCCGCTGCTCGACGCGGCGGTGGTGCTGGTGGTCTGCATCGACCTGCGCGTGGTCGCCTCCACCGACATGGAACTGCCCCGCGTGGGCGTGGTGAGCGGCGCCTCGGTCTATCCCCTGGTCTGGAACATCCTGCTGGCCGCGCGCAACGAAGGCTTCGGCGGCACCATTACGACCGTCGCCATCGCCGAGGAGCCGGCTATCAAGGCCCTGCTCGGCATACCGGAGCACTGCGCGGTGTGCGCCGTGCTGCCGCTCGGCAAGCCGGTCAGGCAGCTGACGCGCCTGAAACGGCTGGACGTGCCCGCGTTCACGATGCTGGAGCGCTGGGACGGCGCGCCGCTGGCTAAGCCCGGGTCGCCGGACTGAGTACAAAGCCCTGCGCCACGGCGGGGAGCAGGGCGTTTGCCGATGTCATGCCCGCGATACAGGGCAACGCGTACAGTTGGAGCCTCAGCCGGCCAGTTCAGGGATCACCGGCGCGAACCGGTCGATCATCGGCAGCACCTGCTCGGGCTTGTCCCACATGTCGATGGCCACGCCGACGTTCACGCGGTGTATACCCATGTCGCGGTAGCGCTTCAGGGTGTCGAGGTCGGGTGTGGCCATCGCCTGCAGCGTGACGGGCACCGCATCGGGATCACGGCCGTGGTCGCGCACGGCCTGGCGGAAGGCGGCAATTGCCGCGGGGATATCGGGCATCGCGATATCGACCGGGAACCAGCCGTCGGCCCACTGCGCGGCATGCCTGACGCCGATCTCGCCCATGGCGCCGAAGACGATCGCGGGGCCTCCGGCCTGTTTGGGCTTGGGGTAGAGCCAGACCGGATCGAAATTGAGGTACTCGCCGCGGTAGCCGGCTTCCTCGTCGCGCCACAGCGCGCGCATCGCCGCGACGGTCTCGCGCAGCACGCCGTAGCGCTTGTTCCACGGCTGCTGGCTCACGTTGCCGAACTCTTCCCGGTTCCAGCCCACGCCGGTGCCGATGATCACGCGCCCGCCCGAGAGCTGGTCCAGCGTGGCGATGGTCTTGGCCTGCGAGAACACGTCGCGCTCCATCAGCAGGGCGATGCCGGTGCCCAGGCGCAGCTTCGTGGTGGCCGCCGCCGCCGCCATCAGCGAGACATAGGGATCCATCATGTGCTTGTAGGGCGTCGGCAATTCGCCGCCACCCGGGTAGGGCGTCTTCTGCGCACAGGGGATATGGCTGTGCTCGCCGTACCACAGCGACTCGAAGCCGCGCTCCTCGAGGTAGCGCGCGAGCACCGGCGGTGGCGGGTCGAACAGGGTGTTCATCGAACTGAAGCCCAGGTGCATGGATCTCTCCGTGTTGCCCGCGCGCGGGCGCGGTCTTGTTGTGAAACGGCGTGGCGCGGCTCGTGCGCACCGCGGTAACGGATAATACCATCAATAAAAAATGTTTTTCGATGGGTGGCGGCGCAACGCTGCGCAGCCGGGGCCGATTATGCGCCGCCCGGTGGCAGGCGCATCGCTCGTTCGGGTGAAGCGCCGCAGCCGCCCGGGCCTGCGTCCCTGCGCCAGGCCGCGGCCAACACGGCTGTGGCGGCATTTGCTAGCATGCGGCGGGATCGGACGAACGGACGCAAGGATCAATGGAGACTGTCGCCCAGGCTGGCAGCGCGCAGGCAGGCGTGGATCGCGCGGCCTTGCTGCGCGCGCTCCGGGCTTTGCTGCCGCAGGCCTCGGTGCTGGCGCGTGACGAGGAGCTGGCGCCCTACGAGTGCGATGGCCTGTCCGCCTACCGCCGCCGCCCGCTCGTGGTCGTGTTGCCCGATACCATCGAGCAGGTGCAGGCGGTGCTGCGGCTGTGCAGCGCGCGCGGCGTGCCGGTGGTCGCGCGCGGGGCGGGCACGGGGCTCTCGGGCGGAGCGCTGCCGCTCGCCGACGGTGTGCTGCTCAGCCTGGCGAAATTCAACCGTATCCTGGCTGTCGATCCGCTGGCGCGCACCGCGCGCGTGCAGCCGGGCGTGCGCAACCTCGCGATCTCGCAGGCGGTGGAGCACCTGGGGCTGTACTACGCGCCCGATCCCTCGTCGCAGATCGCCTGCACCATCGGCGGCAACGTGGCCGAGAATTCCGG
>DAORUQ010000113.1:0-10341 GCA_035433265.1 Pseudomonadales bacterium
CTGCGGCGCGAACGCGCCTTGACCTCGTCCCAGATGCTGTCGAGCAGCGCGAGCTCGCAATCGCCGATCGCGAGGCCGCGACGCCGGATCTCCTCCTCGACGGCGCGAAAGCGCGTCTCGAACTTGCGGTTGGCGCGACGCAGCGCGTTCTCGGCGTTGACGCCGAGGTGACGCGCGAGGTTGACGCAGCAGAACAGCAGGTCCCCGAGCTCGTCCTCGCGCGCCGCGGCATCGTCGCCGCGCGCGGCCTCGCGCACCTCCTCCAGTTCCTCCTCGAGCTTCACGACCACGCCGTCCCAGCTCGTCCAGTCGAAACCGGCGGACGCGGCGCGGCGCTGCAGTTTCTCGGCGCGCTGCAGCGCCGGCAGCGCCACCGGCACGTCGTCGAGGATGGCACCGAGGGCGCGAGTGCGGCGCTCCTCCTCCTTCAGCCGTTCCCAGGTGGCCTTGATCTCGCGCGTCTGCGGCGCGCTGCCGGGATCGCGGCGGCTCGCGAGCGTGCCGTCGGGAAACACGTGCGGATGGCGACGCAGCAGCTTGCGCACGATGCCGTCGGTGACGTCGTCGAAGTCGAACTCGTCGTTTTCCGCCGCGATCTGGGCGTAGAACACGGCCTGGAACAGGTAGTCGCCGAGTTCGTCGCGCATCTGTGCGGAATCACCGCGCTCGATGGCGTCGGCGAGCTCGTAGACCTCCTCCAGCGTGTGCTCGAGCAGCGAGGCGTGATCCTGTTTCAGGTCCCAGGGGCAGCCCGTCTGCGGGTCACGCAGCCGGCGCATGAGTTCGCGCAGATCGCCGATGTCGTGACGCCGCATGCCGGTCTCCCCTGTCATTCCGAATGACGCTGCACCGCGATCACGCCGCCGACGCGCCCGAGCTTCTCGAGGATGCGCCCCAGCGCCTCGAGCGAGGCGATCTCGATCGTGAGCCGCACGGTCGCAAGCTGCCGCGCACGGTCCACCGTGCTCCCAAGGTCGAGCACGTTGACCCGTTCGTTGCCGAGCAGCGTGACCAGATCCTTCAGCAGCCCCGCGCGGTCGTGCGCGACGACCCGCAGGTCGACGGCGTGCGTGCGCGGCTGCGCGTCCTGCCAGTGCACATCGATGATGCGCGCGGGATTGTCCTGCGCCAGCCGCTGCAGCTTGGAGCAGTCGCGCCGGTGCACGCTGACGCCGCGCCCTCCGGTGATGAAGCCCGCTATCGCCTCGCCCGGCAAGGGCTTGCAGCAGCCCGCGAAGTTCGTCATCAGGTTGTCGATGCCCTCGACCGCCACCGCGGCGCGCACCCGCTTGCGCGCCGCGGCGCGCGCGGGCTCCGGCACGGTCGCCGGCAGGCCCTGTTCTTCCGGCGCGAGGAAGCCCAGCACCTGCCCGGCGCCGGTCTCACCGCTGCCGAGCGAGGCGAGCAGATCGTCGGCCGACGCGAATCCCAGGCCGCGCGCGAGCGCCGGCAACTGCGGCGGCGTCAGCGCCACGCGGCGCAGTTCGCGCTCGAGCAGCGCGCGCCCGGCCGCGATCAGGCCCTCGCGATCCTGCTCGCGGAACCAGTGGCGGATCTTGCTGCGCGCGCGCGCGGTGTGCACGAACTCGTTGCCGGCACGCAGCCAGTCGCGGTTCGGCGCCGCGTTCTTGCCGCGGATGATTTCGACGCGCTCGCCGGTCGACAGCGTGTAGTCGAGGCTGACGATACGCCCGTCGACGCGCGCGCCGCGGCAGCGGTGACCGAGCTCGCTGTGCACCTGGTAGGCGAAATCGACCGGTGTTGCGCCCGCCGGCAGGTCCACCACGTGCCCGTCCGGCGTCAGCACGTAGACGCGCTCGGCACCGACTTCGCGGCGCAGGTGCTCGGAGATGAGCTCGCCCGCATCGAGCTCGCCGCCCCAGCCCAGCACCTGGCGCAGCCAGCCGATCTTGTCCTCGTAGTCGCGGCCCGCGGGCACGGGCTCGCCGCTCTTGTAGAGCCAGTGCGCGCAGATGCCGAGCTCGGCCTCCTGGTGCATGTCGCCGGTGCGGATCTGCACCTCCAGCACCCTGCCGCCGTCGCCGATGACCGCGGTATGCAGCGAGCGATAGCCGTTGGGCTTGGGGTTGGCGATGTAGTCGTCGAACTCGCCGGGGAGGTTGCGCCACAGTCCGTGCACGATCCCGAGCGTCGAGTAGCAGTCGGCCACCGAACCGACCAGCACGCGCAGCGCGCGAACGTCGTAGACCTCGGTGATGCCGATGCCCTTGCGCTGCATCTTGCGCCAGATGCTGTAGAGGTGCTTGGGGCGACCGGAGAGCTCGGCCTTCACGCCCGCCGCCGCGAGCGCCTCGCGCAGCCGCGCGGTCGCCTCGGCGATGAACTGCTCGCGGTCGGCGCGCCGCTCGTCGAGAAGCTTCGCGATGCCGCGATAATCGCCGGGCTGCAGATGGCGGAACGCGAGGTCCTCGAGTTCCCACTTGATCTGGCCCACGCCGAGGCGGTGTGCCAGCGGCGCATAGATGTCCATCGCGGCGCGCGCCGTCTGCACGGCGCCGGACGAGTCGTTGCCGGTGCCGAGCGCGCGCAGCGCCTGCACGCGCTCGGCGAGTTTCACCAGCGCGACGCGCGGATCGTCGATCATCGACACCAGCATGCGGCGCAGGTTCTCGCCCTGGCGCTGGCGGTTGGCGAAGCTGTGGCGCCGCGTGTGCTCGTGCGGATCGAGTCCGAGCGCATCCATGCGCTGCACGCCGGCGATCAGCGCCGCCACACCCGCGCCGAAGCCATCGGCCAGCGCCTCGGCGCCGATGCGCCCCTCGGCGACCGGCACGCACAGCACGCCGGCACAGAGCGCGTCGGCGTCCAGGCCGAGCGTCGCCAGCGTTTCGAGGATGTCCAGCGCCGCGCCGATGCGCTCGCGCCGGTGCGCGGCGTCTTCCTCCGCGGGGTAGGCTGCGAGCACGGCATCGAGGGCGGCGGCAACACGCTGCGCCCCGTTCACCGCCTGCGCGGCAGGCACGCGCGCGAGCAGGCTCGCGCCGTCATCGGGCAGCGGCCCCTCGAGCGAGTGGGCGTCGCGGATCTTGACCATGGTCGGGACTCAGCGCGCGTCGAACACGCCGGTGGACAGGTAGCGATCGCCGCGGTCGCAGACGATCGCGACGATCACCGCATCGCGCGCGTGCGCCGCCACGCGCAGCGCGCCGGCGACCGCGCCGCCCGAGGACACGCCACAGAGTATGCCTTCGCGGCTCGCGAGCGCGCGCATCGTGCTCTCGGCCTCGTGCTGCGCGATGTCGAGCACGTCATCGACGCGCTCGCGCTCGAAGATGCGCGGGAGGTATTCGTGCGGCCAGCGGCGGATGCCGGGAATGCTCGAGCCGTCCGCCGGCTGCAGCCCGACGATGCGGATCGCGGGATTCATTTCCTTCAGGTAGCGCGAGACGCCCATGATCGTGCCGGTGGTACCCATCGAGCTGACGAAGTGCGTGATGCGTCCGTGGCTCTGGCGCCAGATCTCCGGGCCGGTGGCCTCGTAATGCGCGAGCGGGTTGTCGGGGTTGGCGAACTGGTCGAGCACGCGGCCCCTGCCCTCGGACTGCATGCGCAGCGCGAGGTCACGCGCCGCCTCCATGCCGCCCTCGCGCGGCACGTCGATCAGCTCGGCGCCGAAGGCGCGCATGACCTGGCGGCGCTCCTCGCTCATGTGCGCGGGCATGATCAGCACCATGCGGTAGCCACGGATCGCCGCGGCCATCGCGAGCGCGATGCCGGTGTTGCCGCTGGTGGCCTCGATCAGCGTGTCACCGGGGCGGATCTCGCCGCGCTCCTCGGCGCGACGGATCATGCTGAGCGCGGGCCGGTCCTTCACCGAGCCCGCGGGATTGTTGCCCTCGAGCTTGAGGAGGATGGTGTTGTTCACGCCGGCCTGCATGCGCTGCAGCCGCACCAGCGGCGTCTCGCCGACGCTGGCTTCCACGGTGGGGAACTCCACGTGCGCCGGGGCTGCAGCGGCGCTCGCCGCGGGATCGTTCTGGTGTCGGTACATGCTGCGTCGCACCCACTCGGATCAAAGGCGCATCATACGTGCCTGCTCCGCGCGGGCAAACGCACTTGCGCTGATAAGCTGAAAACCCGTCGCTATATCGCGTCGGCAGGCGGAGCGTGGCGCGCCCGGAAGTAACCACGGCTGTGCAGGGGCCTGGCGCCCAGCAATTGCGCCAGCGCCTCGCGCATCAGCCGCTTGGCGTAGCGACGCGTTTCGGGCCCGGAAAAATCCTCGCGCCCGATCTGCGCCAGCACCCGGCCCGGGTAGGCGCGCGGATCGGCCGACGCCGGCGCGGCATGGAATCCTCCGTCGTGGCTGAGCAGGTATTGGCCTGCCGGCTCGAGCGCCTGACCGGTCGAACTGTCGTGCACGAATTCCATGCCGTAGCCGAGCTCGCGCAGCAGCAGCAATTCGAAGCGACGCAGCAGCGGTTCGAGGTCCTCGGCCGACGCGATCCCGGGCAGCAGCGCGGCGTAGGCATCGAAAAGGGCGCTATGGGCGTCGTGCTGCATCAGCAGCCGTATCAGCAGCTCGTTCACGTACAGCGCCGTGTAGAGCCGCTCGCCCGCGATCGCGGGCGCGGGCGCCACGGCCTCGGCGGCGCTCAGCGTCTTCAGGTCGGCGCGTCCGGACCACGACACCAGCAGCGGCTGGAAGGGCTGGCAGGAGGCCCCGGAGCCGCGCCGCCCGCCGCGCGCACCGCGGGCGATGACGCCGATGCGGCCGAAGTCGCGCGTCAGCAGGTCGAGCAGCAGGCTGGTCTCGCGCCAGGCGCGCCGGTGCAGCACGAAGGCGGGTTGCCGGTCCACACGCGAACCCGCGGCGCTCACCGTGACACCCCCGCCACGATCAGCTTTCTTCCTGGTACCCGAGGCTCTTCAGCGCGCGCTCGTCGTCGGACCACCCGCTCTTCACCTTGACCCAGAGCTTCAGCATGACCTTGGTGCCGAGCAGACGCTCCATGTCGATGCGCGCCTCGGCGCCGATGAGCTTCAGCCGCGCCCCGGCGCGGCCGATCACGATGGCTTTCTGCCCCGCCTTCTCGACCAGGATCAGCGCGCTGATATGGATGGTCTTGCCTTCCTGGCGGAATTCCTCGATCTGCACCGCGTTGGCGTAGGGCAGTTCCTCGCCGAGCTGGCGCATCAGTTTTTCGCGCACGATCTCCGCCACCATGAAGCGCTCGCTGCGGTCGGTGATCTGGTCCGGCGGGAACAGGTGCGGTGCCTCGGGCAGCAGCGTCTGGATCTCGCGCTCGAGCGCCTCGAGGTTGTGCCCTTTCAGCGCCGACACCGGCACGATGGCCGCGAACGGATACTTAGCCTGCAGCGCCGCGATGTGCGGCAGCAGCGCGTCCTTCTGCTCGATCTGGTCGGTCTTGTTGATGATCAGCAGCACCGGCTTGCCCGCGGTGCGCACGGCGGCCAGCACCTGCTCGTCAGGCTCCAGCCACTGCAGCCGGTCGACCAGCATCAGCACGAGGTCCACGTCGCGCACCGCGCTGAGCGCGGCGCGGTTCATGGCGCGGTTGATCGCCTTGCCCTCGCCCTGGTGCAGGCCGGGGGTGTCGACGTAGACGATCTGCGCCGCCCCGTGCGTGCTCACGCCGAGGATGCGATGGCGCGTGGTCTGCGGCTTGCGCGAGGTGATGCTGATCTTCTGCCCGAGCAGGTGGTTCAGCAGGGTGGACTTGCCCACGTTGGGGCGACCCACGATCGCCACCATGCCACATCGTTCGGTGCTCATCGCTATTGCTCCGCTCCTTGCAGGCGGGCGAGCGCCGTGCGCGCCGCCCGCTGTTCCGCCGCACGCTTGGTGCCGGCCTGCGCCTCCACCGGCACCGCCAGGCCGCGCACATGGCACAGCACGCGAAAATGCTGCTGTCCCGGCGCGCCGCTGGTGGCGGCGAGCTCGTAGCGCGGCAACGGTGCTCGCCGCGCCTGCAGGTACTCCTGCAGCTCGGTCTTGGGATCCTTGTGCGAGATGCCGGGCTCGAGCCCGGCGAGGCGCGCGGCATACCAGCGCCGCACGACGCCGAGCGCCGCATCGGTGCCCGCATCGAGGCAGATGGCGCCGAGCAGCGCCTCGACCGCGTCGGCGAGTATCGAGTCGCGCTCGCGTCCCCCGCTGGAGGCTTCGCCGGCGCCCAGGCGCAGCACGGCGCCCAGGCCCAGCTCGCGACCGATGTCGGCCAGCGTCTCGCCGCGCACCAGGCTGACCCGCAGGCGGTGCAACTGCCCTTCGCGCAGCGCAGGGTAGCGCGCATAGAGCTCGGCCGCGATGCCGAGGTTCAGCACCGCGTCGCCGAGGAACTCGAGGCGTTCGTTGTTGCCGGCGCCGAAGCTCGCGTGCGTCAGCGCCAGTTCGAGCAGCTCGCGGCGCGCGAATTCGTGCCCGATACGGGACTGCAGGCGCGCGATATCGGGGCCAGCGTCACGAGGCACCGGGAATGACGATCTCCACGCGGTTCTTGTCGAAGTTCACGATGGCGTCCACGTTGCCCATCACGTGCGTGCGGGCCTCGTAGTTGGCGTCGATGATCAGGTGGGTCTTGGTCTTCTCGACCTTCAGGCACGGCCTGGCCTTGTCGCGGCAGACGGCCTGGATGGCCTCGATCTGGTTGACGTCGAACTTGCGCTCCACCGCCAGGCGGATTTCCTGCGTCGACTTGCGCCCCAGCTCGGGCTCGTTCTGCAGCGCCTGCACGGTCGCGCGGACCGTGTAGTTGTTGATGTAGAGCGGCGCCAGGCTGAACCCCACGGTCAGCAGGAATCCCCCCACGAGCACGATGACCATCCACTGCCAGATGGTGAAACCCGCCTGGCGGCTCCTGCTGGAACTGTTCATCGTCGCTTGCTCCCCGTATCCGACCGGATCGCGCTCAATTGTAGACGCATCTAGCGGATGGTGCCCACGCGGTCGAAGCTCGGCATGGTGAAGAAGCTGCCCCAGTGCATCCAGATCGCGAAGGCCTTGCCGACGATGTTGCGCTCCGGCACCTCGCCCCAGACGCGGCTGTCGCTGCTGTTGTCGCGGTTGTCGCCCATCATGAAATAGTGTCCGGGCGATACCGTATGCTCGAAATCGTCCGGGATGCGCCGCATCAGTTCCTTGCGCACCACGTGCGGCACCCCCGCGAGTTCCTCTTCGAGGATCTGGTAGCTCGGGTGCAGCGGCGGCAGCTGCGCGATCAGGCTCTGCGGCATCTGCTCGCCGTTCACGTACAGCACCTTGTCACGGTAGGCGACGCGGTCGCCCGGCAGCCCGATGACGCGCTTGATGAAATAGCGCTTGTCGTTCGGCGGGAAGAACACCATCACGTCGCCGCGCTGCGGCGTGCCGACGTCGAGGACCTTGGTGTTCAGCACCGGGAGCCGGATGCCGTAGGCAAACTTGTTCACCAGGATGTAGTCGCCGACCAGCAGCGTGGGCACCATCGACGAGGACGGGATCTGGAACGGCTCGACGAGGAAGCTGCGCAGCACCAGCACGATCAGCAGCACGGGCAGGAAGGAGCGCGCGTACTCCACGGGCACGGGCTCCTTCAGCGCCTTGCCGGCCTCGGCGGCATAGCCGAGCGCATCGGCGCTGCCGGCCTCGGACCAGCGCGGGAAGCGCGCGCGCAGCGCGGCGTCGCGGCGCCTGCGCGCGGGACGCAGCCACAGCACGTCCAGCGCCCATATCACCAGGGCGACAAAAGTCAGCGCTACCAGAATCAGCGGAAAATCGATGTCCATCGCCCCACCTGTCAACTGTCGACTTTCAGCACCGCGAGGAACGCGGCCTGCGGGATCTCGACGCGCCCCACCTGCTTCATGCGCTTCTTGCCTTCTTTCTGCTTTTCCAGCAGCTTTTTCTTGCGCGTCACGTCGCCGCCGTAGCACTTGGCGATCACGTTCTTGCGCAGCGCCTTCACGGTCTGGCGCGCGATGATGTGCCCGCCGATGGCAGCCTGGATCGCCACGTCGAACATCTGCCGCGGGATGAGCTCGCGCATCTTCTCGACCAGCACCCGCCCGCGGCTTGCCGCCTGGTCACGGTGCACGATGATCGCCAGCGCATCGACGCGATCGCCGTTGATGAGAACGTCGAGCCGCACCAGGTTCGCGGCCTGGAAACGCTCGAAGCTGTAGTCGAGCGAACCGTAGCCGCGGGTCAGCGACTTGAGGCGGTCGAAGAAGTCCAGCACCACTTCCGACAGTGGCAGCTCCCAGGTGAGCGAGACCTGGCGCCCGAGGAACTGCATGTCCTTCTGCACGCCGCGCTTCTCGACGCAGAGGTTGATCGCCGCGCCCACGTAGTCCTGCGGCACCAGGATGTTCGCGCGCACGATGGGCTCGCGCATCTCCTCGACCATGCCGGGGTCCGGCAGGCGCGAGGGGTTGTCGACCATGATGGTCTCGCCCCGCGCGGTGAGCACCTCGTAGATCACGGTGGGGGCCGTGGTGATCAGGTCGAGGTCGTATTCGCGTTCCAGCCGCTCCTGGATGATTTCCATGTGCAGCGTGCCGAGAAAGCCGCAGCGGAAGCCGAAACCGAGCGCGTCGGAGGTCTCTGGCTCGTAGAACAGCGAGGCGTCGTTCAGCGTCAGCTTGGCCAGCGCGTCGCGGAAATCCTCGTAGTCCTCGGAGTTCACGGTGAACAGCCCGGCGTAGACCTGCGGCTTGACCTTCTGGAAGCCGGGCAGCGCGGGCGCGCTGTCGGCGGTCTTCAGGTGCGTGATGGTATCGCCCACCGGCGCGCCGTGGATGTCCTTGATGCCGGCGACGATGAAGCCGACCTCGCCCGCCGACAGCGACTGGCGCTGCAGACGCTTGGGCGTGAACACGCCGACCTGGTCCACCTCGTGGGCGCGGCCGATGGACTTGGTGACGATGCGGTCGCGCACGCGCAGCGTGCCGTTCATGACCCGCACCAGCGACACCACGCCGAGGTAGGTGTCGAACCAGGAATCGATGATCAGCGCCTGCAGCGGCGCGTCGGGATCGCCCTCGGGCGGCGGGATCACCCGCACCAGTTCCTCGAGCAGTTCGTCGATGCCGAGCCCGCTCTTGGCGCTGACGCGGCAGGCGTGCGAGGCATCGATGCCGATGATGTCCTCGATCTCCCCGGCCACGCGCTCGGGCTCGGCCTGGGGCAGGTCCATCTTGTTGAGGACCGGCAGGACTTCCAGCCCCTGCTCGATGGCCGTGTAGCAGTTGGCGACCGATTGCGCCTCCACGCCCTGCCCGGCATCGACCACCAGCAGCGCGCCCTCGCAGGCCGCCAGCGAGCGCGAGACCTCGTAGGAGAAGTCCACGTGCCCGGGGGTGTCGATGAAGTTGAGCTGGTAGGTCTCGCCGTCCCGTGCCTTGTAGGCCAGCGTGACGCTCTGCGCCTTGATGGTGATGCCGCGCTCGCGCTCGATATCCATCGAGTCGAGCACCTGCTCCTGCATCTCGCGGCCGCTCAGGCCTCCGCAGACCTGGATGAAACGGTCGGCGAGCGTCGATTTGCCATGATCGATGTGCGCGATGATGGAAAAATTGCGTATCCGGTTGAGGGCTGTCACCCGCGCTTCACCACGTTCCGATCCAGAGTCTGGGGGTTCCTTGACGACCGCGTACTCTACGTGATGACGGCTGCGTTGACCGCCCGCAAAAGCGCGCAATACTACCCGATCGCCCCCGGATCCCGAGCGGCGGCGCGTCCCTGCGCCGCCGCGAGGCTCGCCTCAGTCCTCGATGCGGATGGCCACGAAGCCGGCCTGCCCGCCGCGCAGCAGTCGCACCGGCACGTGCGTGCCCGAAGGCAGCGCGGCCACGATTTCGCTGAACCGCCTGGCGTCACGAACGGACTCGCTGCCGATCAGCGTGATCACGTCGCCCGGGCGCAGACCCGCGCGGTCGCCGGCCTTGCCGCGCGCCACCTCGCGCACGACCACGCCGCCGTTGATGCGCAACTGCGCCTTCTGCTGCTGGTCGAGGTCATCGATGACCAGCCCGATGCGCCCGCCGGTCGCGCTGGCCTGGGCCACCGCGCCCGTTTCCTGCGCGCCCTCGAGCTCACCCACCGTGATGCGCAGGTCCGTCTTCTTGCCCTCGCGGATCACCTTCATGGCCGAGCGTGTGCCCGGCTTGACCATGCCCACGATATGCGGCAGATCGGCGGACTCGTTGACGGGCTGCCCATCGAATTCGATGACCACATCGCCAACGCGCACACCGGCCTTCTCGGCCGGGCCGCCCGGCTCGACCTGCGAGATCAGGGCGCCGGCGGGCTTGTCCAGCCCGAAGCTCTCGGCCAGGGCACGGTCCACGTCCTGGATGCCCACGCCCAGCCAGCCGCGC
>DAORUQ010000114.1:0-10310 GCA_035433265.1 Pseudomonadales bacterium
ACATAAAGGTCAACGACCGCACGGACCTCGAGGAGGGGCTGCAGTCGCCGATCGTGAAATTCCTGCCGGTGGAAGTGAGGCGGCAGCTGCTCGATCGCGTCGGCGCGGTCGATGGCGACCTGATCTTCTTCGGCGCCGATCGCGCCCGGGTGGTCAACGAGGCGCTCGGTGCGCTGCGCTGCAAGCTCGGCGCGGATCTGGAGCTCTACACCTGCGACTGGGCGCCACTGTGGGTGGTCGACTTCCCGATGTTCGAGCGCGACGACAAGGGGCGCTGGAGCCCGCTGCACCATCCGTTCACGCGCCCGGCCTGCGATCCGCAGGCGCTCATCGACGATCCGGGCGCGGCGATTTCGCAGGCCTACGACATGGTGCTGAACGGCACCGAGCTCGGCGGCGGCTCGATCCGCATCCACACCAGCGAGATGCAGCAGTCCGTGTTCCGCATACTCGGCATCGGCGAGGCGGAGGCCCGCGAGAAATTCGGCTTCCTGCTCGATGCGCTGCGCTACGGCTGTCCGCCGCACGGCGGGCTCGCCTTCGGTCTCGACCGCCTGGTGATGCTGATGACGCGCTCGGCCTCGATCCGCGACGTGATCGCCTTCCCGAAGACGCAGAGCGCGAGCTGCCTGCTCACCGAGGCGCCGGGCGTTGTCGACGCGCAGCAGATGAAGGATCTGCACATCCGCCTGCGCCTGCCGGCGGCCGAGGCGGCCGGCTGAGCGCGCTCGCGGGTCGGTTCGACGCCGCGGTGACGCGCGTGCCAGTGATCCTCGGGGTAGATCCGGGCTCGCGCATCACCGGCTTCGGCGTGATCCGCGCCGAGGGGGCGCGCCTCGAGTACCTCAGCAGTGGTTGCATCAAGGTGGCGGAGGAAGAACTGCCGGGACGCCTGAAGCGCATCTTCGAATGCCTCAGCGAGATCATCGAGGAGCACCGGCCCACGGAATTCGCGATCGAGCAGGTGTTCATGGCCAAGAGCGCGGGCTCGGCGCTGAAGCTGGGCCAGGCGCGCGGCGCGGCCATCGTGGCGGCGGTGCGCCTGGGGCTGCCGGTGTACGAGTATTCGGCTCGGCGCATCAAGCAGTCGGTGGTCGGCACCGGGGCGGCCGGGAAGGAGCAGGTGCAGCACATGGTGCGCACGCTGCTGAAGCTGCCGGCGGCGCCGCAGGCCGACGCCGCCGATGCGCTCGCCGCCGCCCTGTGCCATGCTCACACCCGGCAGAGCCTCGGGCGCATGCCGGGCGCGAGCGCAGCGCGACGCGGTCGCGTGCGCTGAGGTCGGGACGAAACAGAAAATCATGATCGGACGAATTCACGGCATCATTCTCGAAAAACAGGCGCCGGAAGTGCTGATCAAGGCGCATGGCGTCGGCTACGAGGTGCAGGCGCCGCTCAGCACCTTCTACCGCCTGCCACCGGTCGGCCAGGAAGTGGTATTGCACACCCATTTCGTGGTGCGCGAGGACGCCCAGCAGTTGTACGGCTTCTGGCACCGCGACGACCGCAGCCTGTTCCGAGCGCTGATCCGCGTCAGCGGGGTGGGGCCGAAGCTCGCGCTCGCCATCCTTTCCGGGATGGATGCCGAGGAGTTCGCGCGTTGCGTGCAGCGCAACGATGCCAGCGCGTTGGTGAAATTGCCCGGTGTCGGCAAGAAGACCGCCGAGCGGCTGATGATCGAGATGCGCGACGTGCTGCGCGAATGGCGCCCCGACCTGGCGCTGGCCAAGGGCGAAGCGCCGGCTCCCGACATCGCCGAGGTGAGCCGCAACCGCCTGGTGCAGGATGCCGAGAGCGCGCTGATCGCGTTGGGGTACAAGCCGCAAGAGGCCGCGCGCGCGGTATCGGCGGCACTGGACGAGGACGTCCGTGAAAGCGAGGAATTGATCCGGCGCGCGCTCAAGGGCTTCGCGAGCGCGCGTTGAGGAAGCCGCGATGATAGAAACCGACCGCCTGGTGGCACCCGACGGGAAGCAGAACGAGGACGCGCTCGATCGCGCGATCCGCCCGCGCGCGCTCGCCGACTACGTGGGCCAGCCGGTGGTGCGCGAGCAGATGGAAATCTTCGTCGCCGCCGCGCGCGGCCGGCGCGAGGCGCTGGACCACACACTGATCTTCGGGCCGCCGGGGCTGGGCAAGACCACGCTGGCGCACATCATCGCCAACGAGATGGGCGTCTCGTTGAAGAGCACCTCGGGGCCGGTGCTCGAGAAGGCCGGCGATCTGGCCGCGCTGCTGACGAATCTCGAGCGCGGCGACGTGCTGTTCATCGACGAGATCCACCGCCTCAGCCCGCACGTCGAGGAGGCCCTGTATCCGGCCATGGAGGACTTCCAGCTCGACATCATGATCGGCGAGGGCCCGGCGGCGCGCTCGATCAAGCTCGATCTGCCGCCGTTCACGCTGGTCGGGGCGACCACGCGCGCGGGCCTGCTGACATCGCCGCTGCGCGACCGCTTCGGCATCGTGCAGCGGCTGGAGTTCTATTCGGTCGCGGATCTGGCCTGGATCGTCGGGCGCTCGGGGAGCATCCTCGGCATCGAGATCGACGACAAGGGTGCGCGCGAGATCGCCCGCCGCGCGCGCGGCACGCCGCGCATCGCCAACCGCCTGCTGCGGCGCGTGCGCGATTTCGCCCAGGTGCGTCACGACGGGCGCATCACCGCGGCGATCGCCGACCAGGCGCTCGACATGCTGAGCGTCGACCAGCAGGGCTTCGACCACATGGACCGTCGCCTGCTGCTCGCGATGATCGAGAAATTCGACGGCGGGCCGGTCGGCGTGGACAGCCTGGCGGCGGCGATCAGCGAGGAGCGTGGCACCATCGAGGACGTGCTGGAGCCGTACCTGATCCAGCAGGGCTACATGCTGCGCACGCCGCGCGGGCGCATGGTCACTCGCGCGGCCTACCTGCACTTCGGACTGCAACCGCGCGGCGCGCTAGCGACACCGGACATGCTCGCCGACGCGGGGGAATCCGCGTGAACGATGTCGCGTTCATGGACCAGGAACTCCGCCTGCCCGTGCGGGTCTACATCGAGGATACCGATGCCGGCGGCATCGTGTTCTATGTCAACTACTTGAAATACTTCGAGCGCGCGCGCACGGAATTCATGCGCCGGCTCGGCTTTGCCAAGGCGGCTCTGCTGGGCGGGGAGTTCATGTTCGTGGTGCATTCGATGGACGTCCAATACCTGCGTCCGGCGCAACTCGACGACGAGCTCGCGGCCGGCGCGCGCGTGGTCGAGGCGCGCGGTGCGCGGCTGGTGTTCGCGCAGCGCGTGCTGCGCGGCGCCGAGGAGATCTGCCGCGCGCGGGTCACCGTGGCCTGCGTGAACAGCGCGACGCACCGTCCCTGCATGATTCCGCCGCGCCTGCGCGAGGCGCTCGTCGCCGCCGGCGCTCTGGCGCAACCGCCGGATACACGTCAACAGTCAATGGAGATTCCTGCGTGAACCAAGAGTTGTCGCTCTGGGCCCTGGTTGCCGAAGCGAGCATCACGGTGCAGATGGTCATGTTCGTGCTGTTCATGGCCTCGGTCGTGTCCTGGGGCATGATCGTGCAGCGCGCGCTGCTGCTGCGGCGCGCGAAGATGCAGTTCGCGGAATTCGAGCAGACGTTCTGGTCCGGGATCGATCTCGGTCAGCTCTACCGCGACGGCAGCAGCAGGCTCGAGGCGAACGGCCAGATCGAGGGCGTGGAGAACCTGTTCCGCGCCGGCTTCAAGGAATTCACCCGTCTGCGCCAGCAGCCGGGTATCGAATCCGATGCCATCATGGAAGGGGCGCAGCGCGCGATGCGCGTGGCCGTGTCGCGCGAGATCGAGTACCTCGAGCGCCACCTGCCGTTCCTCGCCACGGTCGGTTCCACCAGTCCCTATGTCGGGCTGTTCGGCACGGTGTGGGGGATCATGCACTCGTTCCGGGGGCTCGCGAACATGCACCAGGCCACGCTGGCCACGGTCGCCCCCGGCATCTCGGAGGCGCTGGTGGCTACCGCGATGGGCCTGTTCGCCGCCATTCCGGCGGTGATTGCCTACAACCGCTACTCGGCGCAGGTCGACAACCTGGTGGCGAACTACGACACCTTCTCCGAGGAGTTCTCCAGCATCCTGCACCGCCAGGCGCATGCCGGCAGAAAGAGCGCCTGAGCGGAGGATCGTGACGATGGGACGACGGGAACGCCGCAGACCGATGGCCGAGATCAATGTCGTGCCGTACATCGACGTGATGCTCGTGTTGCTGATCATCTTCATGATCACCGCGCCGATGCTGATGCAGGGAGTCGAGGTGGAGTTGCCCGATGCGGCGGCGGAACCGATCGAGAACCAGGAGGACGAGCCGCTGATCGTCTCGGTCAGGCCCGACGGCACCTACTACATCACCCTGGGCGCCAACCCCGAGCAGCCCGAGAAGCTGGACGTGATCAAGGAGAAGGTGAGCAAGATCCTCAAGGCCAAGCCCAAGACCCCGGTGCTGGTGTGGGGCGACGAGAAGGTGCCCTACGGCATCGTGGTGGTGCTGATGAGCGAACTGCAGGAAGCCGGCGCGAAGAACGTCGGGCTGGTGACCGAGAATCCCTGAACGATGCGTTCCCTCGAGGGTTACATAGTCCCCGCGACGGTCACGCTGCTGCTGCACGCGGCCCTGCTGGCCGCGCTCACGATGAACTGGCAGTCCTCCCAGGAACCGCTGGTGAAGCCCGCGCCGCGTCATGTGAAGGCGCGCATCGTCTCGCTGGAGAAATCCGGCGCCAAGGCGGCGGCGCGCCCGGCCGCTGTGCCGCCCAAGCCCCAGCCGCCCAAGCCCGAACCGCCGAAGCCCAAGCCCGAGCCGCCGAAGCCCAAGCCCGAGCCGCCCAAACCGGCGCCCGCGCCGCCGCCCCCCAAGCCGCAGCCGAAGCCGACGCCCAAACCGCAACCGAAGCCCAAGCCGGTGCCACCGAAGCCCAAGCCGGAGCCACCGAAGCCGGATCCTAAGGTGCAGGAGGAAGCGCGCAAGAAGGAGCAGGTGCGCCGCGAAGCCGAGCAGCGCCAGCAACAGCAGCGCGAGCAGCAGGTCCGCGAGCAGAAAGTACGCGAGCAGAAGGTGCGCGAACAGCAGCGGCTCGAGCAGGAAATGGCGCTGGCAATGGCAGCCGAAGACGAGGCGCTGGCGGAAGGAGCCGAGACAACGACCTACGAGGAGGCCATCGCGATGGCCATCGAGGACAACTGGAGCCGTCCGCCCAGCGCGCGACGCGATATGCAGGTCGTGTTGCGGATACAATTGATCCCGACCGGCGAAGTCGTCGGTGTCAGTGTGCTGAAGAGCAGTGGCGACCAGGCATTCGACCGCAGTGCGATCAATGCGGTCAACAAGGCCACCAGGTTTCCCGAAGTGGCCGAGGCGCCGCCGCAGGTGTTCGAGCGCCGCCTGCGCAGTTTACAGCTCGTGTTCCGTCCGGAGGATCTGCGCCAGTGATGAAGCGTCTGGGTGTGTTGGTGTTGTGGCTCTTCGCGTGCGTGACGCAGGCGGCCGAGCTGAGTATCGAGATCACGCGCGGGGCCGACAATCCGACCTCTATCGCGGTGGTGCCCTTCGGCGCCACGCCGGGGCTGCTGCCGCCCACGGCGATCGACGCGGTGGTCTCCGCGAACCTGCAGCGCAGCGGTCTGTTCGCGCCGATGAAGGTCTCGGACATGATCGCGCAGCCGCACGAGCAGAGCCAGGTGTTCTATAACGACTGGCGCCTGCTCGGCAGCGATTATCTCGTGATCGGGCGCATGAGCCGCGACGCGGCGGGGCTGTACCGCGTGCAGTTCGACCTGGTCGACGTGCTGCGCCAGTCGCTGTTGCTGCAGGAGACGGTAAACGGCTCCGAGAACCAGCTCCGTGACATCGCCCACTACATCTCCGACAAGGTCTACGAAAAACTGACGGGGGTGAAGGGCGCGTTCTCGACCAAGGTGGCCTACGTTTCCGTGGCGCAGACCGGTAACCGGCAGAACTTCCGCCTGATCAAGGCCGATGCCGACGGCGAGCGCGCGCAGATGATCCTGGAGTCGCCCGAGCCCATCCTTTCGCCGGCCTGGTCGCCGGACGGTCGCCAGCTCGCCTACGTCTCGTTCGAGGATCGCCGCCCGGGCATCTATCGCCAGGTGATCGCGACCGGTGAACGCGAGAAGCTGACCTCGTTCCCCGGCCTCAACGGTGCGCCGTCATGGTCGCCCGACGGCCGGCGCCTCGCGATGGTGCTATCCAAGGACGACAACCCCGAAATCTACATGATGGACCTGGCAACGCGGCAGCTGACGCGCCTGACCAACCATTTCGCGATTGACACCGAGCCGTCCTGGATGCCGGACGGCCGCTCGATCGTGTTCACCTCGGACCGTGGCGGCAAGCCGCACATCTACCAGCTGGATGTGGCGACGCGCGACCTCAAGCGCCTGACCTTCGAGGGCGTCTACAACTCGCGTCCACGGCCGATGCCCGATGGCTCGGGCATCGTCTACGTGCACCGCAGCGAAGCCGGCGGTCCGTTCCACATCGCCCTGCAGAACCTGCAGCGCAACACGGTGCGCGTGTTGACTGAAACCAGTTACGACGAGTCGCCCAGCGTCGCGCCCAACGGCAGCATGATTATTTACGCGACGAAGCGCCTGGGTAGGGGTATACTCGCGGTCGTGTCGGTGGACGCGAATGTCAAGTATTTCCTGCCATCGGCCGCGCGCGAAGTGCGTGAGCCGGCGTGGTCCCCCTTCATGCGTTGAACCCCATTCAGATCCCAAGAGGAAGAGCGAGCTGTGAGCAGCATGAGCAATAAACTGGTGCGCGTGACGAGCGCGATTTTCCTGGCAGTACTGGTTGCGGCCTGCAGCGGCAACAAGGCCGGCAAAGGCGCGTCGACCGCGGACATGGCCGGCGGTACCGCCGTGGGTGACGGCAGCGCGGCCTCGGTCGGCGTTGGATATGAAGGCGGTCTCTCGCCCGAGGAGATGGCGGCGCGCGCAGCAGCCGGTGGTCTGCAGACCGTGTTCTATTTCGACTTCGACCAGTCTGCGCTGGCTCCCGAGACGCGCGCCGCGCTGGATGCGCAAGCGAGCGTGCTGCGCAACCAGAGCAGTGCCGTGCGCCTGGAAGGCCATGCAGACGAGCGCGGCTCGCGTGAGTACAACCTCGCGCTGGGCGAGCGTCGCGCCAAGGCGATCGCGAACTATCTGATCCTGCAGGGCATCGATCGCAGCCGTATCGAAACGGTCAGCTATGGTGAGGAGCGTCCCGCGGCGCTGGGCTCGGACGAAGAGTCCTGGTCGCGCAATCGCCGGGTCGAACTGCGCTGAGGGCTGAGCATCCATGCGCCGGTTTGCGCTGCTGACGGCAGCCGTGCTGCTTGCCGCGCCGGCCCTCTCCCAGGTGGAGGTGGTCGAACCGGGCGGCGCGACGACAGGGCCCGTCTACAGTGCGCCGGCTGCACCGGCGCAGAACCGGCGTACGCAGTCGCAACCGTCACCGGCAGCGACCTCCGGCAGCGGCGAGTTGTTCTATCAACTGCAGTTGCTGCAGGACGAAGTGATGAAGCTCCGCGGCATCGTCGAGGAGCAGGGCGAGCAGCTGCGCCAGCTGAAGCAGCAGCGGCTCGACGACTACATCAGCCTGGACAAGCGCATCGGTGCGCTGGGGGGTGGCAGCGCACCGATGCCTGCGGACGGTGCGGCCGGCAACGCCGGCGCGGCTCCTGTCGATGCCTCGGCCGCGCCCACTCCGCCGCCAGCGGCCGCTGCGCGCAGCGCGGCGACCCCGCAGGAAGAACAGGCCTACCAGGCGGCTTACGAGCTGGTGCGTGCGCGGAAATTCCCCGATGCCACCACCGCTTTCAAGAGCTTCGTCGGCCAGTACCCCTCGGGAGACTACGCCGGCAACGCGCATTACTGGCTGGGCGAGCTGTACCTGCTGGATGGTGACAGTGCCTCGGCGAAGAAGCATTTCGAGACGCTGCTCGGGCAGTTTGGCGACAACCGCAGGGTCCCGGACGCGATGTTCAAGCTCGGGCGCATCTATCACCAGGAAGGAGATGTCGCCAGGGCGAAGGATATTCTCGACCGCGTGGTGAACGAGTACGCCGGATCGGACAGCACGGCGCCGCGGCTTGCACGCGAATACCTGCAGCAGAATTTCTGAGCCGGTCATTAAAGGCTTGTTTTTTGCGGCTCAATCCGTACCATACGCGTCCTCTAACGGGTCGTTAGCTCAGTCGGTAGAGCAGTTGGCTTTTAACCAATTGGTCGCTGGTTCGAATCCAGCACGACCCACCAGTACAGGCTCCCGGAAAGCTCCGGGGAGCGACAAGGAGGCCTGGATTTTCCGGGCTTTTTTGTTTCTGCCTCTCGCATAGCGCCTGCGCGGCGCCGGGCTCGCCAGCCGGCACTATCCCGGCCGCAGGGCACCCCGTCGCGGCGCAAGGCGCTTGCTGCGGGCCGCCGGCCTCGACCATTCCGTAAAGGCGTCCGTCACGGAGAGACACCGGGCATGTCCGAGGACTACATCGAAATTCTCGAGACCGTCTATTGCTACGCAACCGGCATCGACATGCGGGACTGGTCGCTGTACCGATCGATCTTCCTGGGCGAGGTCGAAATGGATTTCGAGTCGTGGGACGGGATTGCCGCCCATCGCACGAGCGCTGACGATCTGGCTGCCAACATCGCGGTTTATTTCGCTGGCCTGGACGCCACGCAGCATTCGATGACGAACCCCCGCGTGGATATCCGGGGCGATCGCGCCGTGTGCACGATGTACATGCAGGCTACGCACTTCCTCGGCAAGGGTCCCGCCGCCGCTGAATTCACCATCGGCGGCTACTACACCGACCATCTCCTGAAGACTGCTGCGGGATGGAAGCTCGCGGCGGTAAAGCTCACGGTGTTGTGGGAGCGTGGCAGCAAGGAAATCATGCAGAACGCATTCCACCTCGGCACGCAGCGATTGCAGCAACGCTCGGCCGCGATCTGAAGCGCTGTCAAAAGAGGCGATGCGCGGATCGTGCGGTCACATCGCGTATTTGCGTGACCGGCGACCGACAAATCCATGTCGCGCTTTGTCGCGGTGAACCGCGCCGCCGGAGTGGCGTAAACTTGCGTGGCGAACGACTGCCAAACCGCATCCAGCAGGGCCCATGCCGGAAATCCATCTCGACGACGGGCGCCGCGTGCCCTACAGCATCCGTATTTCGCCGCGCAGCCGGCGCGTGCGCCTCACCCTGAACCCGCGCGACGGGCTGGTCATGGTCAGTCCGCCCGGCGTCGACAGCGCCGAGCTGGCGGCGCTCGCGACTAGCTGGCGCGACTGGATTGCCCGGCAGCTCGACGTGATGGGCATTGCCGACCTCGATGCCCGTGAACGGCGTCGCACGCTGCCGGAGAACATTGCCCTGCCCGCGCTG
Organism: Pseudomonadales bacterium; assembly: GCA_035433265.1. Taxonomy (GTDB): domain Bacteria; phylum Pseudomonadota; class Gammaproteobacteria; order Pseudomonadales; family UBA5518; genus UBA5518. Next base: position 9,424 of record DAORUQ010000114.1, read on the forward strand.
GGCGAGGACTGGGGCGTGCTGTACCGCTACGCGCCCGCGGCCGCGCCGCGCGTGCGCGAGAAGGGCGCCTCTGCCATCGTGCTCGGCGGTGACGTGTCGGATCACCCGGCCTGCGTCTCGGCGTTGCGCCGCTGGCTGATGCGGCGTGCGCGGCAGACGCTGCCGGAGTGCCTCGAGCGCGTCGCGGCCGAGACGCGGCTCGACTTCGCCACCGTGTCGATCCGCGGTCAGCGCAGCCGCTGGGGCAGCTGCTCGGCGACGGGCGACATCAGCCTCAACTACCAGCTGCTGTTCCTGCCGCCGCACCTGCTCCGCCACGTGCTGGTGCACGAGCTCTGCCACACGGTCGAACTCAACCACTCGCCGCGATTCTGGCGGACCGTTGCCCGCTTCGAGCCCGATCTGGCGCAGCTGCGCGAGGAGATGCGCCGCTCCTGGAGTCATGTGCCAGGCTGGCTCATGGCCGCCATCTAGGGTCCTGCCGCGCCGCGCGGGCCACTGCGGTCGCTGTGCTATGATCGGCCCATCATCGATTTCCCCACCCTTCGCGCGGAAAGCAGCATGACCGCAAACGACCCGATGCATCTTGGCCACATGGCCGCCGAGGCCGAACTGGTGAAGGCGTTCCTGCGCTCGAAGCATCCGGTGGAGCTGAACGAGGCCGAGATCGCCGATTACAAGGCACGCATCACCGCGCGGCTGCGCGAGAAGGACGCCGTGCTCGTGGCGCACTACTACACCTCGCCGCTGGTGCAGGCGCTCGCCGAGGAAACCGGCGGCTGCGTGTCCGATTCGCTGCAGATGGCGCGCTTCGGCCATGATCATCCGGCCGCCACCCTGGTCGTGGCGGGCGTGCGTTTCATGGGCGAGACCGCGAAAATCCTCAC
>DAORUQ010000115.1:0-10091 GCA_035433265.1 Pseudomonadales bacterium
CGCCCACAGCACCGAGATGCTGCCCTGGAATACCGGCGAGCGGTGCAGCGCGTGCACGCTGAATCCCACGCCGCCGAGGTGATGCACGGCGCGCGCCGTGGCCGCGTTCAACCACAGGAAGGCGCTGGCGCCCAGCGCTACCGGCAGCAGCGCCGGCACCCGGTGCAGCACGAAATCGTCGATGTGGCGCACCTGTCGCCACCACGCGAGCACCAGCAGCAGCGCGGTGGCTTGTGCGAGCTCCAGCGGGTTCAGCAGGGGCAGGAAAGGGAGCGGGCGCGGATCGCCGGCATCGAGGTTCGCCGCCAACACCCAGGCCAGGGCCGCGAGCGCGAGCCCGGTGGCCGCGTTGGCGGGGTACAGCGCCGCGAAGCGTCCCGCCGGCCAGCCGCCGCGACGCGACCAGGCGGGCAGCAGCGCCAGCGCGATTGCCGGTACCAGGCCCCAGGCGACGAAGGCCCAGGCGTGCGCCCCCGGCAGCAGCTCGTTGATGCTCCAGTGTGCGCTCCAGGCCATCACGAACACCACCAGCCAGAGCGCGCCGGCGTGCGCCGCGCCGATCAGCGCCCGGCTGCAACTGCCCTCGGCGCGGCGCAGCGCCAGGTACAGCGCGGCGAGCGCCGCGAGCCAGCCCGCGGCGCGCCATCCGGCCAGCGGGCCAGCCGCGTGATGCGCCAGGTAGTCGGGCAGCACGAACCAGGCGAGGGCGGGCAGCCACAGCAGCGCGGCGCGTTGCGCGGGCTTCCAGTCGAGGCGCGCCGCGGCCACGGCCAGCGCCGCGACGCTGGCGCCGCCGAAACCGAGCAGCGCCGCCGTCTCGAGGCGCGCCGGCACGTGCAGTCCGATCTCGTGCGCGCCGTTGCCGAACCACCACAGCAGGCCCCAGCCGAGCAGCAACAGGTGCAGGTGGCGCTCGCGCGGGCGCAGCAACCCCTGACCGCGGTACAGCAGGCAGGCCGAGGCCAGCGCGCCCGCGCTGATGAACACGCCGCCGAGGAACTGCGCGTTCAGCACCGCGGTGTGCGCGGCGCCGGCGCTGGCGATCAGCCAGAACGCGAAGCCGGCGCCGAACTGCAGCAGCACGCCCCAGGCGCGCGCCAGCACGCGCTGCTGGCGCAGCCCGATCCAGACCAGCCCGGCGCCTTCCAGCGCCCAGGCCGCGGCGGTGATGTGGCCGTCGAAGGCGAAGGGGATCGCGACGCTGAGCGCCATCACGCCGAGCGCGAGGAAACTTTCGTTCAGCATGCGCAGCTCGGCGAGCCCGCGGCGCCACAGCCAGCGCGCGACCAGCAGGTAGACCGCGCCCATGCCGAGCGCGGTCCAGGCGCGGCCGAACTCGAAGTCGCGCACCAGCGGCCACTGCAGCGCGAAGCACACCAGTGGCAGCCCGAAGACCAGCGTGCCGTCGACGTAGCCGCGCAGGCGCGGCGGATGGCGGTGCGCGAACAGCGCCGCGACCGCGACGTAGAACAGGAACGACAGCACCAGGAAGGGCTCGGTGCTGGCGAAGTACTCGGGCCGGTAGTAGCGCTGGCCCCAGGCGGCGGCGATCACGAAGGTGAACACGAAGCCGGTGAGGTTCAGCACCCGCCAGGCCTTGAACCAGGCGATGCCGACGATGCCGAGGTTCAGCAGTGCGTAGTAGCTGAACAGCGCCACGTGGCTGCCGCTGCCGGTGGAGGTGAGCACCGGCGCGAGGAAGCCGCCGATGGTGCCCAGCGTTGCCAGCGCGCGCGCATCCTGCAGCACCGCGAGCGCGGCCGACAGCGCCACCAGCGCGAGCAGCAGCACGAAGGTGAAGCCGAGCGGCAACAGCTGGTACAGGCGCGCCGCCGCGAATATCGTGAGGTAGAGGATGCCGATGCCGCCGCCCTGAAGGATCAGTCCGAAGGACGCGCGGCGCGCGCGCAGGCGCCAGCCGGTGACGATCAGTGCGAGCGCCGCTGCGGCCGTGCCCGCCAGGCGCACTTCTATCGGCAGCGCGTTGCGATCGACCGCGTACTTCAGCAGGAATGAGACGCCCACGAACAGCACCAGCACGCCGGCCTTGGCGACGACGTTGCCGGTGGTCGCATAGTCCTTCAGCCACGCGATGGCGCGATCGACGGCGTTGGGCGTGCGCGGCGCCTCGTGCCGCCGGGCCTCCACGGGCACGTGCTGCGGCTGCGGCGCGGGCGTTTCGGGTTCCTGCCAGCCGGTGCCGGCGGCCGCAAGCGGCGGAGCGGGTGTGAGCGCGGCGCCGGCGCGAATGGCTGCCGCGGCGCCGTCATCGCGCAGCGGTGCATCGGGGTGCCCGGTTGCTGGCGCCGCCGGTTGCGCGCTCGCGAGCGCGATCTCGATCTTGCGCAGGCGCTCGTTCAGCGCGAGTTGCCAGCCTGCCAGCGCGCCGAGCACGAGGCCCAACAGCGCGCCACCGCCACCGAGCAGGATGCCGCCGAAGGCGGCCATGACCAGCGCCAGCACGAGCGCGAGCGGCGTGAATTTCAACTGGCGATCCGGTCCGCCGAGACCAGCCAAGCCGCCGAGCGCATCATCATCTTCCCGTCGCGATAGTGCGGCGCGAGCGTTGCGCGGATGTCATCCAGCGCCCGGGCGCGCGCCTCGGCGTCGAGCGGCGCGAGCAGTGCATTCACCGGCCCGGCCTCCACCATCGCGGTGGTGGCCGCGGCGAGGGTTTCGCCCTCGGCGAAGCAGAGTTCTGTTTCCAGGCTCTCGAACTGCACGGCGCCAAAGCCGGCCGCCTCGAGGATGGCGCTGACGCGCGCGCGGTCGGCGAAGGCGAAGGGTCCCGGTGCGTGCGGATCGGTCGCTGCCGGCGCGGGCACGTGGCGCAGCGCGGCCTGCAGCGGCAACCGCAGCCAGTCGTTCAGCGCCGGCGCCTGCCAGCAGCAGAACACCAGCCGCGCGCCCGGCGCGCAGGCCGCGTGCAGGTTGCGGAAGGCTTGCAGCGGGTCGGCGAAGAACATCACGCCGAAGCGCGAGAACAGCAACCCGAAGCTCTGCGGCTCGAAACGGTGTGTCGAGGCGTCGGCGAGCAGGAATTCGAGCGGAGCGGCACCCGCGGCCGCGGCCGCGCGACGGCGCGCCAGCGCCAGCATGGGCGCGGAGATGTCGACGCCGGTGACGTGCGCACCCGGGCCGAGGTGGCGGGCCAGCGCCAGCGTCTGGTTGCCGCAGCCGCAGCCGATGTCCAGTGCGCGCGTGGCGCCAGTCGGTGCGATGCGCGCGAGCAGCGGCGCGGTCAGCGGGCCGATGGTGCGCTCGAACTGGGCATCGTGCTCGGCCCAGCGCTGCCCACCCTCGCCGTTCCAGAATTCGACCTGTGCCTGGTTGTCCTGCATTGCGTTCCCCCCCGCGTTGATGCATATCATGCGCAATCGCGAGCGGCGTGCCTAGAATCCGTCGCGGAAGTTCCCGGATAACACAACAGGATCGGGATGCGCAGTTCAAGGAACCATCCGTTTTTGCCTGTCCTCCTGCTGGGGGCGCTCGTGTGCTTCGCCCGCGTGGCCGGCGCAGCCGTGGAGCCGCACGGTGCGCAGCTGATGCCGCGCGCCGCGCAGAGCCTGCTGATCGACATCGCGCGCGCCGGCGAGCGCCTGGTCGCGGTGGGCGAGCGCGGTCACGTGCTCTATTCCGACGATTCGGGACAGCGCTGGACCCAGGCGCCGGTGCCGGTCTCGGTGATGCTCACGGCCGTGTGGTTCCTCGACGCGCAGCGTGGCTGGGCGGTGGGCCACGACGGGATGATCATCGCCACCGATGACGGCGGCACGAGCTGGCGCCTGCAGCGTGACGGCCTGGCGGAGCAGCAGGCGCGCGATCGCGCGGCGCTGGAGCAGGCGCGGCGCGACCTCGCTGCGCGCGAGGGTTCCGGCGCCGACGCCGCGGCGCTCGAAGAGGCCCGTCTCGCGCTCGGGGAAGCCGAGGACCGCGCGAGCCAGCCGGCCTACGCGCCGCCGCTGATGGACGTCTGGTTCGCGGATGCGGACAACGGCATCGCGGTGGGTGCCTACGGCAGCTACCTGCGCACCAGCGACGGCGGACGCAGCTGGATCCACGACGCGGCGCGCATCGACAACCCCGACGAACTCCACTACTACGCGATCGCCTCGGGCGGCGCCGGACGCTTGCTGATCGTCGGCGAATCGGGCGCGATGTTCCGCTCGCGCGATGGCGGGGCGAGCTGGGAGGCGCTCTCCCACGCCTACGAGGGCACCCTGTTCGGTGCGCTCGCCTTCACGCCAGGCGACGCCGTGTGCGCATTCGGCCTGCAGGGCACGGTGCTGGTCTCGCCGGATTTCGGCGACACCTGGCAGCGCCTCGACAGCCCGACCGAGTCGGTGCTGGCCGGCGGCACCATCGCCCGGGGTGGCGAGGCGCTGATCGTCGGCAACGTCGGGACGATGCTGGCCGCGCGTCTCGCGACCGGAGAACTGGAAGATCGCAGCCGCGTGGCGCTGCGCGACAATCTCGCCGGCGTGATCGAGGCGCCCGACGGCAGCCTGGTCGTGATCGGGCAGGGCGGCGCTGTCCGCGTACCGGCAGCAAAGGCCGGCGATAGCGCCGTGGTCGCTGGTGAAGCCGGTGCCGCGCCGGCGGGAGGAGGCTGAGATGGCGCCGCTCGACGATACCGTCGCGCGCCAGGAGGAGCAGTTCATCGAGCGGCTCGTGTTCGGTTACCGCCCGGCGCTGATCGCGATCTTCCTGGTGCTGACCGCCTTCTTCACCTGGCAGACCGCGCAGCTGCGCCCCGACGCCAGCTTCGAGAAGATGATCCCGATGAAGCATCCCTTCGTGCAGGCGATGATGCGCCACATCGCGGAGCTCGGCGCCTCGGGTACCACGATCCAGATCGCGGTGGCGAGCACGCGGGGCGACATTTTCGACCCGCACTACCTCGAGGTGCTGCGCAAGGTCAGCGACGAGGTCTTCTACATCGAGGGCGTGGACCGCAACCGGCTCAAGTCGCTGTGGACGCCGAACGTGCGCTGGACCGAGGTCACGGAGTCGGGCTTCGAGGGCAGCGCGGTGATGCCCGACACCTACGACGGCTCGCCCGAGAGCCTCGCGACGCTGCGCCACAACATCATGCGCTCGGGCCAGGTGGGACGCCTGGTGGCGAACGACATGCGCTCGAGCATCGTCGAGTTCCCGATCTTCGACAAGGACCCGATCACCGGCAAGCAGCTCGACTACCACGCGTTCTCGCAGGAGCTGGAGACGCGCGTGCGCGAGCGCTTCCAGGACGACAGCGTCAGCATACATATCGTCGGCTTCGCCAAGATCGTCGGCGACCTGCTCGAGGGCGTGACGGCGATCTTCCTGTTCGCGCTGATCACGATCGTGATCACCTCGGTCCTGCTGTTCCTGTACACGCGTGCGCTGTGGTCCACGGTGGCGCCCGTCGCTTGCTCCATCATGGCGGTCATCTGGCAGATGGGCCTGCTCACCACGCTCGGTTACGGCCTCAACGCCTACTCGATACTGATTCCGTTCCTGATCTTCGCGATCGGCGTGAGCCATGGCATCCAGGTCGTCAACGCGATCGGCGCGGAGGCCGTGGCCGGACATGTGCCGCTGCAGGCGGCCAGGCGCGGCTTCCGCGGTCTCTACATCGCGGGCATGGCGGCGCTGCTGACCGACGCCGTCGGCTTTCTCACGATGATGCTGATCGATATCGAGGTGATCCAGGATCTGGGCATCGCGGCGAGCGTGGGCGTCGGCGTGATCATCCTGACCAACCTGGTGCTGCTGCCGGTGATCATGTCCTACGCCGGCGTCTCGCCGCGTGGCCTGAGGCGCATCGGGCAGCGCCAGGCGGCGGATGCCCCCCACTGGCGCCTGCTGTCGCGCTGCGCCACGCCGCGCTTCGCGGCGGTTTCGCTGGCGCTGGCGCTGGCCGGCTACATGGTCGGAATCGTCGGCGGGCAGAACATGCAAATCGGCGACCTCGATCGCGGCGCCCCCGAACTGCATCCGGACTCGCGCTACAACAAGGACAACGACTACCTCACGCAGAATTACTCGACGAGCTCGGACGTGCTGGTCGTGCTGGTCGAGACCCGGCCCGAGACCTGCTTTCTCTACGACAACCTGGCGCTGATCGACCGCTTCGGGTGGGCGATGCAGAACGTGCCCGGGGTCGAGTCGGCGGTGTCGCTGGCCGATGTCGCACGGCTCGTGACCATGGGCTTCAACGAAGGCAGCCTGAAGTGGGCCACGCTGATACGCAACCAGCGCGCGCTCGACACCACCTTCGGCATGGTGCCGCCGCAGCTGGTGAACGCAGACTGCAGCCTGGCGCCGGTGGCGCTGTTCCTGGCCGACCACAAGGCCGAGACCCTCGATACCGTGGTGAAGGCCGTGCAGTCCTTCGCGGCGCAACACGACAGCGATGCCATCCGCTTCGTGCTGGCGGCGGGCAACTCCGGCATCGAGGCCGCCACCAACCAGGAGATCACCAAGGCGCAGACGCAGATCCTGATCCTGGTGTACTCGGTGGTTGCGGCGCTCGTCTTCCTCAGCTTCCGCTCCTTCACCGCGGTGATCTGCATCATGGTGCCGCTCGGCCTCACCTCGGCGCTGTGCAACGCGCTCATGGCCTGGCTCGGCATCGGCGTGAAGGTGGCCACGCTGCCGGTGATCGCGCTCGGGGTGGGGGTGGGCGTCGACTACGCGATCTACCTCTACAACCGCCTGCAGATATTCCTGCGCCAGGGCATGAAACTGCAGGATGCCTACTACCACGCCCTGCGCCACACCGGCGCGGCCGTGAGCCTGACCGGCATCGCGCTCGCCATCGGGGTCGCGACCTGGATGTGGTCGCCGATCAAGTTCCAGTCCGACATGGGCAAGCTGCTGACCTTCATGTTCCTCTGGAACATGATCGGCGCGCTGTGGCTGATGCCGGCGCTCGCGCATTACCTGATCGGTCGCAAGGCCCGCGCTAGGACGCACTGAGATGCAGCAAAGGGGGAATACACCGTGAACCCGTCGAATCGTGCAATGCGCCGCCGCTTGGCCGCGGCCGCGCTGCTGCTCGCGGCCAGCCGCGCGGGCGCGTTCAACTTCGAGACGGAGTCGGGCCTTTCGATCGACCTCGACACGACGCTCACCTACGGCGTGCAGTGGCGCGTCGAGGACGCCGACGACAATCTGCTGCGCCGGGCCGATCCCTCCTGGGACTTCGCGCAGCAGTTGTCCTTTCTCTCGGATCCCGACACCGTCATCGCGCAGAACATGGACGACGGCAACAACAACTTCGACACCGGCCTCGTCTCGAACCGCGCCACCGCGCTCGTGGACATCGAGATCGAGAAGGACAACTACGGCGCATTCCTGCGCGCCAAGGCCTTCTACGACCATGTGTACGCGAGCCGCCGCACCGCGATGGACGAGGCCGGCTATCTCACCATGAACAACGCGCCCGCCACGCGGCGCGGCGATTTCCCCGACGAGACCGAGGACGAGCACGGCGCGCACGCGGAGTTCCTCGATGCCTACGCCTACGCGAGCTTCGACGTCGGCGAGCGCGTGCTCGATCTGCGCGTGGGCAGCCAGATGATCAACTGGGGCGAGGCGACCTTCTTCCCCGGCATCAACGGCATGCAGAACCGCTTCGACGCATCGGTCGCGAACGTGCCCGGCACCGAGGTCAAGGAGATCTTCCTGCCCACGGGTGCGGTGTACGCCCAGCTCGATCTCACGTCCTCGCTCGCGCTGCAGACCTACTACCAGTACGAGTGGAGGCACACGATCCTGAACGGCGTGGGCAGCTACTTCAGCCAGCAGGATTACCTCGGACCCGGCGCGCAAACCTTCTTCGTCGGCGCGCGCGGGCTGTTCGGCCTCGATCCGCGCATTCCGCGCCTCGCCGACGACGAGCCCGGCGACCAGGGCCAGTACGGCGTGGCGCTGCGCTACAGCCTGGAGTCGGGCACGGAGCTGGCGTTCTACTACGTGAATGCGCACAACAAGGCGCCGAGTTTCGAGCGCCAGGACATCGCCATCGCGGGCCAGGCGCTGCCGGTCAGCTATCGCATACGCTATTTCGACGACATCCGCACTACCGGCGCGAGCTTCAGCACGCTGGTCGGCGACACCCAGGTCAATGGCGAGGTCTCGTACCGGGCCAACACGCCATTCGCCGATGCCGCCGGCGACCCCGAACGCGAGGAACTGCTCCAGGCGCAGGTGGGCTTCACGCAGGTGGTTCGTCCCACCGCGCTGTGGGACGACCTCACGGTGGTCGGCGAGCTCGTGGGCGTCGATGTCATGGGCCGCAGCGGCGACGACCTGGCGTTCGACGCGCGGGCCTTCAGCTACGCGGTGCGCGCGGATTTCGCCTACAAGAACGTGCTGCAGGCGCTGGATACGAACGTCGTGCTGTTCGTCATGCACACGCTCGACGGCACGATCCGCGAGGCGCAAATGGTCGATGACGCGGTGGTGGCCGGCGTCACGCTGCGCGGCACCTGGCTCGACAGGATCATTGCCGAGCTGAGCTATGCCAACTATTCCGGCGGTGGCTTCGACCACTGGATCATCGACCGCGACAACGTCGCGTTCAACATCAAGTACAGCTTCTGACAGGCGCAACGGGGGAGACGGGCATGCGTGGACTTCTGATCGGCGGACTGACCCTGGCGCTCGCGGCGCCGCTGGCACTGGGCAAGGTGAGCGAGGAGGAGGCGGCCAGGCTCGGCACGCAGCTCACGCCGACCGGCGCGGAGGCGGCCGGCAACGCCGACGGATCGATTCCGGCGTGGAGCGGCAGGATCATCGGCGTGCCGCCGGGACTCGAGTTTGCAGGCCCCGCGACCGTCTATCCCGACCCCTACGCCGGGGAGAAGCCGCTGTTTTCGATCACGGCGCAGAACGTGGAGCAGTACGCCGCGCGCCTCAGCGCGGGACAAAGGGCGCTGTTCCAGACCTATCCCAAGACCTTCCGCATGGACGTCTATCCCACGCACCGCGATTTCGGCGTGACCAAGGACGCGGCGCAGCGCGCGCGCCACAACGCCACCCACGCGGAGCTGTACAACGGCGACGACGGCGTCAACGGCTATACCGGCGGCCTGCCCTTTCCGATACCCACGATGGGCGCCCACCCGATCTGGAACTCGCGTCTCAGCACTCCCTCCTACAACATGGAGGGGCTCACCGACGATGTGGTCGTCTACCCCGACGGCAACCGATCGTCGCGCCGCGGCGTGACGTACATGAAGGTCCTGTTCTCCAATCCGGACATCCCCATCGGCGCCGACTTCAAGTCGCTGAGCAAGTATGCCGCCTACATCTGGTTCGCGGTCGAGGAGCCGGTGCGCGACAAGGGCTCGATCACGCTGATCCACGAACCGCTCGACTACACCCAGACGCCGCGCAGCGTCTGGCGCTATCTGCCCGGATCGCGGCGCATCCGCCAGGCGCCGAACGTCGGCTACGACACGCCCGATGGCCCCGGCGGTTTCCTCACGATCGACGACACGCTGGGATTCAACGGCGCGATGGACCGCTTCGAGTGGACGCTGCTCGGGCGACAGGAAATGTACGTGCCGTTCCACAGCTACCGTTTCGACGACCCCGCGCTGACGCGCGATCAACTGCTGACGGTCGGGCACGCCAACCCGGACTACATGCGTTACGAACTGCGGCGCGTCTGGGTGGTCGAGGCCACGCTGCGCGAGGGCTTCCGTCACATCTACGGCAAGCGGCGCTTCTATGTCGAGGAAGACGGCTGGCACATCGCCATCACCGAGAACTACGACAACCGCGGCGAGCTGTGGAAGACGGTGATGATCAACTCGCTGTACCTGTTCGACCAGAAGGGCTACGACATCCGCAGCCAGATGTTCCACGATCTGCGCGCCGGCGTGTACAACACCACGCGCATGACCAACTGGACCCGGCCGTGGAACTTCTCGGCGCCGGACCCGGGCGAGGCCTTCTTCACCGTCGACAACCTGCGCAAGTCCGGCAAGCGCTGACGCCTTGCGGGTCGGGCTTGTAGGTCGGGCTTCAGCCCGACAATCCGGCGTATCGCGAGCCATCGGCGCTCGAGCACCCATCGGTGCCGCGGACACGCCGTG
>DAORUQ010000116.1:0-9991 GCA_035433265.1 Pseudomonadales bacterium
CGCGTCGATCTCCTCGCGCCCGCGCTGCGCGAGCCCCTCGCCCACCGCGGTGATCCGCCCCCCCGTGATCGCGACATCGCCGGTGAAGGGCTCCGCCCCGGTGCCGTCGACGATGGTGCCGCCACGGATGATCAGATCTGCTGTTTCGCGCATGTGCCGTGCCGTTCCACTTCTGTCGCCAATTATCGATTCATGACTGTAGGAGCGGCCCATGGCCGCGAATCATCGCGCGCATGGCGCGCTCCTACACAAGGACGCACCGGCGCGCACCGATCATCAGGCAATGCGGTAGAGCTCGGCCGCGTTGTCGTGCAGGATCCACGCCTTCTGCTGCGCCGTCAGGTGCTGCGTCTGCCCCAGCAGCAGCTCGCGGCTCCACGGCCAGGTCGAATCGCTGTGCGGGAAGTCGTTGGCCCACATCAGGCGGCGCGGATTCAGCATGTCGACGAGCTTCAGCGCGACCCAGTCGTCCTGGAAGGTCATGTACACGTTCTCGTAGAAATACTCGCTCGGCGTGCGCGCCATGTCGCCCATCTTCAGCCAGAAGCGGTGGCGGTTGTAGCCGTGGTCCATGCGGTAGGCGAAGTGCGGCGCCCAGCCCGCGTCGGCCTCGACGCAAACCACCTTCAGCGCCGGGTGGCGCTCGAACACGCGGCCCCAGATGAAGGTACCGATGATGTCCTGGATCGATTTGATCAGCATCTGCGCGGCGTTCTGCGGCGGACCGCGATGCGCCGAGCCCTGGCGCTGGCCGCTGGCGCCGATGGCGTTGGCGCCGTCGCTGCGGCTGGTGAGGATGTGGAAGCCGAGCGGCAGATCGAGCTCCACCGCGGCGCGCCACAGCGGATCGAAGCTCGGGTGGTCGTAGTCCTCGGCGGTGGCGGGGTTGCCCGGCATCATCACGCCCCTGAAGCCCATTTCGCGGAAGCGGCGGAACTCCTCGATGGTCTCCGCCACCGAGCGCACCGCGGTCTGGCCCATGCCGAACAGCCGATCCGGCGCCGCGGCGCAGAATTCCTCCTGCAGCCAGCGGTTGTAGGCCCACATGCACGCGTGCTTGTAGTCGGCGTCCGGGTGGTTGCAGATCACCATGCCGACGGAAGGGTAGATGATCTCGGCCGCGATGCCGTCGCGGTCCTGGTCGGCGAGACGCGCCTTGCCGTCCCAGCCGCCGCGGTGCAGGTCCTCGACGCGGCATTCGCTCTTCCTGATCTCGCGCGGATCCTTACCCGCCGCCGCCACGATGCCCAGCGGCACCGCAGAGGCCATGCCGTCGATCACGAACACGTCGCCGCCGTCGCTGTCGCGCACCACTTTCGGCGCGCGGTCGCGAAAGGCCGGATCGATGCGGTCGACGTAGCAGTGCGGCGGTTCGGTGACGTGCGAGTCGGCCGAGATCAGCCGCGGCGGCAGCGTGTTGCCCAGCGCCGCGGCACCGGACTTTTCAATGGTCGCCAGGATCGGATTCGTCACGGCCATCGCACTGCTCTCCTGTCATGCCTGTCGTGGAGCCTTGGTCACCCGCCGGCGCGGGAGCCCGTGGAGATTACGCCAGCCGCGGCGAGAAAATAAATGCCTGCGCAGGCGTTGCGCGGCATCGGCAAAGCACGCGCGACAGGCGCGCCGGAGATGTCGCCTTACCACCGGCTACTGGCGATGGGCCTCCAGCTCGAAGCTCATGTGCACCTCGTCGCCGACCAGGCCATTCGCGACCGCGTAGTCCATGCCCCAGTCGCTGCGGCGCAGCGTGGTGGTGGCCGAGACTCCGAGCGTGTGCTTCGCCAGCCCGGGGGGAAACGGGTAGACGGCGGACTTGTTCAGCCTGACCGCGAGCTCGACCGGCCGCGTCTGGCCAAGCAGCGTCAGCTTGCCCCTGAGCCGGCCCGTCCCGTCCGGGGCCGCCTCGTAGCCGGTGGCCTCGAATACCGCCTCCGGATGCGCCCGCACGTCCAGGAAGTCCGCGTTCCTCAGGTGCTCGTCGCGCTTGTCGTGATTGCTGAAGACACTGGCGGTGTCCACCACCACGCGCGCCGAAAGCAGCGTGCGCGTGGCCTCGTCGTAGACGAACCGGCCGCTGGCCCGCAGGAACATGCCGAGCGTATCGGCATAGCCGATGTGCCTCACCCGGAAGGCGAGGCCGAAGTGATCGGGATCGATCACGAAATCCCGCGGCTGCGCCCACGCCGGCAGCGCGGCGCATATCGCGCAGAGGCAGGTGGCGAACAGCCACCGAGCGGCACGAGGGCGACGGGAACGACGGGTGTCAGCGCTCATGTTCGGGCTCCTTGCAACGAGTGGGAGGGGTGAGGGGCGCTGCCTCCGGATACGGTGCTGTCGGCACGCGCGAAGCACGACGCAACCACGACACGTCCATCGCGAAAGACCACGCCAGCAACGCGAGCGAGACGGACAGGAGCGCTTGCGCGAGCGGTCCCGGCACCCATGGCGACAGCGCGCAGAGCAGGCTCGCCACCTGCCACACGCAGACGATCTTGCGCCGCCGGCTCTCGGGCAGCGGGGCGCCCAGCCAGGGCCACGGCCGCATCGCCGCCACCAGCGCATAGCGCATGGCGCCGATCGCGAGCACCCAGCTGCCGGCTTTGCCCGTCACGAGTACGCAGAAGCTGAGAACGAGGATCAGCAAGGCATCGAGTTCCATGTCGAAGCGCGCGCCAAAGGCGGTCTCGGTTCCGGTGCGACGCGCTACCCAGCCGTCCAGCCCGTCGCAGGCCAGCGCCAGTGCCGCGGCGCCGACCAGCCAGTGCGCATGCGAGGCGAGCCACGACGGCGCGACCAGCGCCGCCGCGAGCTGGCAAACCAGCACGCCCCGCGCGAGCGTGATCCGGTTCGCCGCGCCGAGACTCCTGTTGCCGTGCGGCCAGTGCCACACCAGCACCGCGGCCATCGCCAGGTACACGAGCACGGCGGTCACGAGGAAAGCGCGCGGTGCGCCGAGCCCGATGCGCACCAGCGACGAGAGCAGCACTGCGCCGAGCAGCCCCAGCGCGAGCTCGGCGATTACGCCGGAATGGTCCAGCCACCTGGGAGAAGACCGCATGGATGTCGGGTACTCGCGTTGCTGCGTAGAAGATACACTCACCGGGCCCACTGCCGGCACGCCGCACCCGGCGCAGGAATCATACACATGGCGCAGAGCACCGAGGCATTCTGGGTCATCGCCCCCGGCCAGGGCGAGATCCGTCGCGAACCGCTGCGCGATGCGGGCCCGGGAGAGGTGCTGGTGCGCACGCTCTTCACGGCCATCAGCCGCGGGACCGAAAGCCTGGTGATGCGCGGAGAAGTGCCTGCCAGCGAGTTCCAGCGCATGCGCGCGCCGTTCCAGGAGGGCGAGTTTCCGTTTCCGGTCAAGTACGGCTATGCCAGCGTCGGTGTGGTCGAATCCGGCGACGCCGACCTGCTCGGTCGCCGCGTGTTCTGTCTCTACCCGCACCAGTCGCGCTACGTGGTCGCCGCCGGGGCGGTCACGCCCATCCCCGAAGCGCTGCCACCCGCCCGCGCCGTGCTCGCCGCGAACATGGAAACCGCGCTGAACGCCATCTGGGACGCGGCTCCGGGGCCCGGCGACCGGATCACGGTGATCGGCGCGGGCGTGATCGGCGCGCTGGTCGCTTACCTGTGCGCGCGCCTTCCGGGCACGGATGTCGAGCTGCTCGACATCGATCCCGCGCGCAGCGCGCTCGCCGGGATTCTCGGCTGCCGCTTCCGCCTGCCGGAGCAGGCGAGCGGCGAGCGCGACCTGGTGATCCACGCCAGCGGACATCCCGTAGGACTTCGCACGGCGCTGCGCCTGGCCGGGGAGGAGGCGACCGTGCTGGAACTCAGCTGGTACGGGACCCGCGAGGTGGAGTTGCCTCTCGGCGGAGCGTTCCACTCGAAGCGGCTGTCGCTCAGGTCGAGCCAGGTCGGAAGGCTGCCGGCGGCGCGGGTACCGCGCTGGAGCAGCGGCCGCAGGCTGGAGACGGCGCTCGCGCTGCTGCAGGACGCACGGCTGGATGCGCTGGTGAACGAGGAGAGCCCTTTTCCTTTGTTGCCCGCCAGCCTGCGGCGCCTCGCGGCGGATGCGGGGGGTGTGCTCTGCCATCGCATCCGCTACGAGGAACCCTGAGGCGCGTCCCGCGTCTTGTCGCCCGCACAGGAGCCGAGCCATGTACAGCGTCAACGTCCGCGATCACTTCATGATCGCCCACAGCTTCCGGGGCGAGATCTTCGGTCCGGCGCAGCGTCTTCACGGCGCGACATACGTGGTGGATCTGACATTCCGGCGCGGGGAACTCGACGACGACGGGCTGGTCGTGGACATCGGGCTCGCCGCATCGCTGCTGAAGCAGGTGCTCGAGGCACTCGACTACCGCAACCTCGATGAGGATCCCGCGTTCTCGGGTCGCAACACCACGACCGAGTTCATGGCGCGGGTGATCTTCGATCGTGTCGCGGCCGCCACGCGCACCGGGGCGCTGGGCGCCGGCGGGCGCGGACTGAGCGTCCTGTCGGTCACCCTCCACGAGTCCCACGTCGCCTGGGCAAGCTACGAAGGAGCCTTGTGAGGCCGAGCTGCAGCTTTGTCGTTGCCGGCTCCCCGGCGCAGCTCACCGGGGGTTACCTCTACGATGCGCGCATCGCCGCGGGCCTGCGCGAACTCGGCTGGCGGGTTGCGACGCACGGACTCGAGGGCCGCTTTCCGCTGCCCGATGGCGAGGCGCGCCGCGCGTTCGCGGAGTGCCTCGCGAGCCACCCCGACGGTGCCTGCGTGGTGATCGACGGCCTGGTGCTCGGCGGATTGCCCGAGGTCGCCCGCGCGCACGCGGCGCGGCTGGAGCTCGTCGCTCTCGTGCATCACCCGCTCGCGCAGGAGAGCGGCCTGGATCCGGCCGCGCGCCGCGCCTTCGCGCACAGCGAGCGCCTGGCGCTGGCGTGCGTGAGCCGCACCGTCGTCACCAGCGCGTTCACCGCGCGCCAGCTCGCGGAGTACGGGGTTCCCGCCGCGCGGATCCACGTGGTCGAACCCGGTGTCGATACGGCACCCCTGGCCGCGGCCGACCACGATCCGGCGCGGCTTCTGTGCGTGGCGAGCCTCACCCCGCGCAAGGGACATCTGGTGCTGGTCGAGTCGCTCGCGGCGCTGCGTTCGCGGGCGTGGTCCTGCACACTGGTCGGGAGTACCGCGCGCGACCCCGCGCATGCCGCGCGCGTGATCGCGGCCATCGCCGCGAACGACCTGTCGCGGCGCATCGCATTGCCCGGCGAGCTGGCCCCGCCGCTGCTCCGGGAACACTACCTCGGCGCCGACCTGTTCGTACTGCCCTCGCTGTTCGAGGGCTACGGCATGGTGGTGAGCGAGGCCGTCGCCCACGGCCTGCCGGTGCTCGCCACGCACGGCGGGGCGCTCGCCGAGACGCTGCCCGCCGGGGCCGGCGTGCTGGTGCCGCCCGGCGATGCCGCCGCGCTGGCCAGGGCGCTGCAAGTGCTGCTGCGGGATACCGGGGCGAGGGCGCGCCTGCGCGAAGGCGCGCGCAGGGCACGCGCGAACCTGCGGGACTGGCACCACGCGGCCGGGCTGTTCGCCGACGCACTCGCCGCGGGTCCATCGTGAGCGAGGGCGAGCGAGGGCGCGACCCCCACCCCGACAGCCGCTTCGGCGCGGACTGGTTAGCGCTGCGCGAGCGCGCCGATGCCGACGCCCGCGCCCCCGGGCTCACGGAACTCGCGGGCGCCTGGCTGGCCCGGCGCACACACCGTCCGCTCGTCTGCGTCGACCTGGGCGCCGGGGGCGGCTCGAATCCGCGCTTCCTCGCGCCGCGCCTGCCCGGTCCGCAGGCCTGGCTCCTGCTCGATCACGACCGGGACCTGCTCGAGCGCGCCACGCGTGACTGCGCCATGCTGTGCGACGCGGCGGGCGATCCGGTCGCCCTGCGCGTGGAATGCCGGGATCTGTCCGTCCCGGCACCCGCGGATTTCGCCGGCGTGGACCTCGTGTGCGCGTCGGCGCTGATCGACCTGGCCGGCAAAACGTGGCTCGACGGCCTGGCGCTTGCCTGCGCACGCTCCGGCGCGGCGGCGCTGCTCAGCCTGTCGGTGGACGGCGAGTGGCACTTCCGGCGCGCCGGTGTGGCCGACGTCGATGCGGACGACGCGCTCGCGCGGGCGGCGTTCAACGCGCATCAGCGCCGTGACAAGGGTGTCGGCGGTGCGCTGGGGCCGGATGCGCCCGCCTACCTCGCGCAGCAGTTGCGGCTCCGGGCCTGTCGCGTTCGCATGGCGCCGAGCCCCTGGCAGCTCGCGATGAACCGCCCGCGCGACGCGGCGCTCGCCGCCGCGTTGCTCGACGGTTGGCTGGCCGCCGCACTGGAACAGGAGCCTGCCAGCGCCGCGCGCCTGCGGTCGTGGCACGCGCGGCGCAGCGACGCGCTGTGCGATCCCGCGTTCGCGCTGACCGTGGGTCACGTGGATCTCTTCGCCTGCCCGGCGCAGGGCGGGCCGGCATCCGCGGCGGGCACATGAGTGCGGTGCGCGCTTCCCCGCGGCGGCGAATCGGCGCCTGGCTGCGCGCACTGTCGAGCCTGCTGCTGCTCGCGGGGATTCTCGCCTGGATCCGGCCGGCCAGCCTGCTCGCGACGGTGGACACGGTCTCCGTCGCCTGGCTGGGTGTCGCGCTGCTGCTCGGCGTTGCACAGGTGCTGCTCTCCGCGTGGCGCTGGCGGCTCACCGCGCGGCTGCTGGGCATGGCGCTGCCGCTGCGCAGCGCCGTGAGCGAGTATTACCGCGGCAGTTTCCTGAACCAGGTGATGCCGGGCGGCGTCGTGGGCGACGCGACCCGCGCGTGGCGCCATGCCCGCGCTCAGGTCTCGGGCCGGGAGGCATGGCACGCGGTGGTGATCGAGCGCGCCTCGGGCCAGCTCATGCTGCTGGCCTGCGCCTTGCTGGCATTGCCGTTCGCGCCGGCATTGCGCGAGGTACTGCTCGCATGGCTGGCGCGGAGCGGGGCGAGCACAGCGGCGATAGCCGCTGCCGCGGCACTGCTCGCCGTCCTCGCCGCGCGCCGGGCCGGGTCCGCGCCGCGTCGCTTCCTTCGCGATCTCTCGCGGGCCCTGCTGGCGCGAACGGCCTGGCCGCGGCAGGTGCTGGTCTCGCTGGCGCTGGTGTGCAGCTATATCGCCGTCTATCTCTGCTGCGCCCGCGCGATCGGGGTCCAGTCTTCCGCGCTGGTGCTGGCTCCGCTGGTTTGCTGGGTGCTGCTCGCGATGGCCCTGCCGTTTTCGCTGGCCGGCTGGGGTATCCGCGAGGGAGCCGCCGCCGCGCTGTGGCTGCTGGCCGGCCTGCCCGCGGCCGAGGGCGTGGCGGTGTCGCTGCTCTATGGATCGATCGTGCTGGTATCGGCGCTTCCCGGCGCGTGGTTCCTGCTCGCCGGGGACCGGGCGCGGAGCACGACCGCCGCTCGCGCCTCAGGCGCGCCCGCCTGAGGCGGACGTGCCATCGAGTGCCAGGTCGAACAGGCTGTCGTCGCCGCAGGCGAAGACGCGGCAGGCCGGACGCAACGCGCCCTCCAGCGATGTGACGGGCGGCAGGCAGACACCGGGGCGTCCCGAGCCGATCAGCATCGGCGCCACCATGATGTGCAGGCGATGCAGCACGCCCGCCTGCAGGAAGCGCGAGACCGTCAGGCCCCCGCCCTCGACCAGCACGCGACCGAGGCCGCGTGCCGCCAGCGCCCCGAGCAGCGTGGCCGGATCGAATCCGTGCACGGGATGGAGGGGCAGTACCAGGGGTTCCACGCCCGCCGGCATGCGCGAACCTCCCTCGCCGACGCGGGAGGCGGTCACGTGAATCACCGGAGCCAGGCCGTCATGGAACACGCGGCTGCCGGGTCGTGCGCGACCCTCGGGATCCAGCAGCACACGAACCGGGTTGCGCCCCTCGACGTGACGGACCGTGAGCTGCGGATCGTCGGCGTTCAGCGTACCGACCCCGATCACCACGGCATCGACGATCGCGCGCAGGCGGTGCAGGTGGGTTCGCGCCGCCTCGCCGTTGATGTAGTGCGACACGCCGTTCGCGGTGGCGATGCGACCGTCGAGGCTCTGGCCCAGCTGCGCGATCACCAGGGTGCTGCCCCGGGCGATCAATGGCACGAAGATGTCGAGCAGCGCGCGGGCGGCTGCCGAAACCGGCCGCTCGGACAACCAGGACCGATCCGCCGGCAGCCGGATCCCGTACCCGTCCGCTGTGTCACGGACCGTGGCGTCGCTGCCGGCGCTTGCGCGCAGCTCCCGGAGGATCAGCGACCAGGCCTCGGCTTGCGTAGTATCGTCACGCGACATTCACGAGTCCTTCCGTGCGCTTCGCACGGGGGTGGAGAGTGGGAGCACCCTGGGGGAAAGCTGATGCGACAAACCGAGCGAGCGATCTTCGATTTGCACCGGGGCCTCCCCGTCCTGCTGCGAGACGAACAGGGAGACACCCTGGTCCATCCGGTCGAGAGCCTGACGCATGCGAGCCTGCAGCAGTTCCGCGCGATCTGCCCGGACGGCGTCGAGCTGCTGCTCACCCGGCAGCGGCTCGCCGCGATGTCGAGGCGCATTATCGACGAATCCGCCGCGCTGGCCATCCCGCTGCCTGTTTCGCCGGAGCAGCTGCTGCGGCTCGCGGCGCATCGCGGACAGGTCCTCGCCGCGGACACGGTACTGGGAGAATGCTCGGCGAGCGCCAGGGTGGCGGTGCGAATGCTGCGGCGCGCACGCGCGCTCCCGGCCGCCATTGCCGCACGGGTGCCCGCGCAACGCGCCGCTGTCGCCGAGGCCGAGGTACGCGAGGGCAGGCTGCTCCGGGTGCGCTGCGAGGAAGCTGCCGCGCTCTGTTGCGGTGCCCCGCCCCGCCTGATCCGCGCGGGCGAAGCGCGGGTGCCGCTCGGCGAGGCCGGTGATTGCCGCTTCGTGCTGTTCCGCGAGAGCGGCGGACTCCACGAGCACGTCGCCGTGCTGATTGGCGACTCCGCGCGCTGGCCCGAGGCGGTACCGGTGCGGCTGCACTGCGCCTGCCTCACCGGCGACGTGTTCGGCAGCCAGCGTTGCGACTGCGGCGAGCAGCTGCAGCGCGGGATCGCGGCCATCAGCGCGCAGGGCGGCGGCATCCTGCTCTACCTGGCGCAGGAGGGCCGGGGCATCGGACTCGGCAACAAGCTGCGCGTCTACTGCCTGCAGGACGAGGGTCTCGACACCATCGACGCCGACCGCACCATCGGCTTCGGCGACGACGAGCGGGACTTCCGCATAGCGCACGACATCCTCGCGGCGATCGGCGTCACCCGCATCACCCTGCTCACCAACAACCCGGCCAAGATCGCGGCGCTGCGCTCGGCGGGCACGGAGGTCGCGAACCGCCAGCCCTTGTTCGGACTCTTGACCAGCCACAATCGCCGCTACCTCACCGCGATGGCGGACCGGCACGGTCACCTGCTGCATGCCCTCCTCGACGAGCAGGAGGAGGTCCGCCCCGGGGTCGCGGCAGGCGCCGAACGCGACCTCGCCTCCTGAGAATTCAGCCTTGTCGCCCGAGACGCGCCAGATCGAAGTCGAAACTCTCCTCGATGACACGCGCCAGCGTCCTGCCGTAGTGACTGACAAGGCGCGCGCCGAGCGCCGCGCTGGCGAGGCGCGCATTCCCGGTCGTGCCGCCGGGATTGAGATCCTCCGCCATCCAGGCGAAGCCCGCCTCGGCCTCCGGCCCCAGCACCTGACCGTGGGCGGCCATCGTCTCGCCGAGGCTGCGTGCGTCCGGAAGCCGGTCGAGGCGAACGGACTGCGGCGCGAGGTGCAGCATCATGGACGTCTCGAGCGCACCGCCGTGCAGGCCGTGGCGCAGTTCAGCCCCCGGCAGCGCCTCGGGCGGGAGGGCGAACTGGAAGTAGTTCGCGCGCACCACCAGCATGCCCCGCGATTCCCGCAGCGCGAGCGCGGCCAGGTCCACTACCGCGCGG
>DAORUQ010000117.1:0-9983 GCA_035433265.1 Pseudomonadales bacterium
AGCACGGGCTGCGGCGGCTGCGCGGCGCTGCTCAAGGCCGTGGTGGAGCACGAACTGGAAGCGCGCGGCGTCAGCGTGGACAGGAGCCTGTGTCCGCACTTCCCGTTCACGCGCCAGCAGATATTCCACCTGTGCAAGGTCGGGGAAATCCGGACCTTCGACGAACTGCTGGCGCGCCACGGCAAGGGCAGGGGCTGCGAGATCTGCAAGCCCGCCGTGGCCTCCGTGCTGGCCTCGCTGTGGAACGAGCACATCCTGGCGCGCCCGCACGTGGCGCTGCAGGACACCAACGACAATTTCCTCGCCAACATGCAAAAGGACGGCAGCTACTCGATCGTGCCGCGCATACCCGGCGGCGAGATCACGCCCGAGAAGCTGATCGTGCTCGGCGAGGTCGGCAGGAAGTACGGGCTCTACACCAAGATCACCGGTGGCCAGCGCATCGACCTGTTCGGCGCGCGCGTCGAGCAGCTGCCGGCGATCTGGCAGGAGCTGGTGGATGCCGGCTTCGAGACCGGGCACGCCTACGGCAAGGCGCTGCGCACCGTGAAATCCTGCGTCGGCTCCACCTGGTGCCGCTACGGCGTGCAGGACAGCGTCGGCATGGCGATCGCGATCGAGCACCGCTACAAGGGCCTGCGCTCGCCGCACAAGCTCAAATCCGCGGTCTCGGGCTGCACCCGCGAGTGCGCCGAGGCGCAGTCGAAGGATTTCGGCGTGATCGCCACCGAAAAGGGCTGGAACCTGTACGTCTGCGGCAACGGCGGCATGAAGCCGCGCCACGCGGATCTCTTCGCCACCGATCTCGACGACGCGACATTGATCCGCACCATCGACCGCTTCCTGATGTTCTACGTGCGCACCGCCGACCGCCTGCAGCGCACCTCGGTGTGGCTCGACAACCTCGAGGGTGGCATCGACTACCTGCGCGAGGTGATTCTGCGCGACAAGCTCGGGATCTGTGCCGAGCTCGAGGCGCAGATGGAGGCCGTGGTCGGCACCTACCAGTGCGAGTGGAAGACCACGCTCGAGGATCCGCAGAAACTCAAGCGCTTCCGCCAGTTCGTCAACGCGCCGGGTGCGCGCGACGACAACGTGGTGTTCGTCCGGGAGCGCGGCCAGATCCGGCCCGCGCGCGAGGACGAGCGTGCCGCGCTCATCGCCCGATCGGCCTGAGTCCGGTCGGTCCACACAGCAGCGAGGAATGGCTATGCAACTGGTATCTGCGAGCAAATGGCAGCGGCTGTGCACGCTGGACGATCTGGTGCCCGAGGCGGGTGTCTGCGCGCTGGTGAACGGCGCGCAGGTCGCGATCTTCTACCTGCCCGACGAACCGCGGCGGCTGTACGCGATCGGCAACCGCGACCCGATCGGCAACGCGAACGTGCTCTACCGCGGCCTGGTCGCCGAGATCGGTGGCGAGCTCACGGTGGCCTCGCCGCTGTACAAGCAGCACTTCAGCCTCGTGAGCGGCGCCTGCCTGGAGCAGCCCGGGCTGAGCGTGCCGGTCTACGAGCTCGCGCTCGAGGGCAACGACGTGCTGATCGGCGCCTAGGCGATGAACGCGCCGGCCGTGCCGAGCTGTCGCACCACCTGCCCGTACTGCGGCGTGGGCTGCGGCGTGGATGCGCGCTCGGCGGCGGGCGAGATCGTCGCGGTGGCCGGCACCCCCGATCACCCGGCCAACCGCGGGCGGCTGTGCGTGAAGGGTTCCGCGCTGCACGAGACCGGCGGGCTCGCGGGGCGCCTGCTGCACCCGGTGGTCGACGGCGAGCGCGCGACCTGGGACCAGGCGCTGGCGCGCGTGGCCGGCGGCTTCGCGCGCGTGATCGCCGAGCACGGGCCGCAGGCGGTAGCGTTCTATCTCTCGGGGCAGCTGCTCACCGAGGACTACTACGTCGCCAACAAGCTGATGAAGGGCTTCATCGGCAGCGCCAACGTCGATACCAACTCGCGCCTGTGCATGGCCTCGGCGGTGGCGGGCTACAAGCGCGCCTTCGGCGCCGACGCGGTGCCGTGCTGCTACGAGGATCTCGAGTGCTGCGACCTGCTGGTGCTGAGCGGTTCCAATGCCGCGTGGACGCATCCGGTGCTGTACCAGCGCATCGAGGCGGCCAGGCGCGAGCGACCGGGCCTGCGCGTCGTGGTGATCGATCCGCGGCGCACCGCGAGCTGCGATATCGCCGACCTGCACCTGGCGATCCGCCCGGGCAGCGATGCGTTCCTGTTCACCGCGCTGCTGGCCTACCTGCAGGCGAGCGGTAGCGTCGATCACGATTTCGTGGCTGCGCACACCGAGGGATTCGAAGCCGCGCTCGCGGCGGCGGGCGCATGGGACCCGGTGCGCGCGAGCGCGGCGCTGGGCATCGCGCCCGCGGCGCTGCAGACTTTCTGCGACTGGTTCGCGGCCACCGAGCGCACCGTCACCTTCTACTCGCAGGGCATCAACCAGTCGGCCACGGGCACCGACAAGTGCAACGCGATCATCAACTGTCACCTCGCCACCGGGCGCATCGGGCGCGCGGGCATGGGACCGTTCTCGATCACCGGCCAGCCCAACGCGATGGGCGGGCGCGAGGTGGGCGGGCTGGCGAACCAGCTCGCTGCGCACATGGATTTCACGACCGAGGCCATCGCGCGCGTGGGGCGTTTCTGGGGCGCGCCGAACATGGCGAGCGCGCCGGGCCTGAAGGCGGTGGAGCTGTTCGAGGCGATCGAGAGCGGCGCGGTGAAGGCGGTGTGGATCATGGCCACCAATCCGGTGGTCAGCCTGCCCGATGCCGACCGCGTGCGGCGCGCGCTGGCGCGCTGCGAGCTGGTGGTGGTGTCGGACTGCATCGAGAAGACCGATACCACCGCCTGCGCGCACGTGCTGCTGCCGGCCACCGGCTGGGGCGAGAAGGATGGCACCGTGACCAATTCCGAGCGGCGCATCTCGCGCCAGCGCGCCCTCGTGCCGGCGCCGGGCGAAGCGCGCCACGACTGGCGGATCGTGTGCGATATCGCCGCGCGCATGGGCTTCGGTCATGCCTTCGACTACCCGGGGCCTGCCGCGATCTTTCGCGAGCACGCGGCTCTGTCGGGCTTCGAGAACGCGGGCACCCGCGCCTTCGATATCGGTGCGCTGGCGAATTTGCCGGATGACGCATACGAGGCGCTGGCGCCGGTGCAGTGGCCGGTGAACGCGGCCCATCCCGCGGGCACGCGCCGCCTGTTCGGTGACGGGCGCTTCTTCACGCCCTCGGGCCGGGCGCGCCTGGTCGCGGTCCACGCCGCGTTGCCGTGTCAGGAAGGGGCTGCGGAATATCCCTTCGTGATGATCACCGGTCGCGTGCGCGACCAGTGGCACACCATGACGCGTACCGCGCGCGCCGCGCGGCTGCTGCGCCACATCGACGCGCCGGCCGTGAGCATCCATCCGGGTGATGCCGCGCGCCTCGGCATCACCAACGGCGCGCTGGTCGAAGTCGGGAACGCACGCGGCCGGCTCTGCCTTCCCGCCGAGCTGAGCGACGACCTCAAGCCCGGCGAGCTGTTCGTGCCGATGCACTGGAGCGCGCAATACGCCTCGGCGGCGCGCATGGGCGCGCTCATCGCGCCGCGCACGGATCCCGTCTCGGGCCAGCCCGAGAGCAAGTTCGTGCCGGTGCGCGTGCGCCCGGTGGCGGCGGCCTGCTGGATGCAGCTGGTGGTGCGCGCGCCACTCGATGTCAGCGACGCGGATTTCTGGGTGAAGACGCCGCTGGCCAACGGAGTGCGCTACCTGCTGGCGTTCACGGCGCTGGGGCCTGCCGAGGCGTTCGCACGGGTGCGGTCCCTGGTCGCGACGAGCGATGCGTCCGCGCTCGACTGGCTGGAGTTCGCGGACGCCGCCCGCGGCGAGCACCGGCTGCTCGGGCGTGATGGCGCCGGCGTGGCGCTGATGCTCTACGCAGCGCGCGAGCGCGCGCGCCTGCCCGAGGCCGGCTGGCTCGCCGAGAGCTTGGCGTGCGGCACGGATGACTGGCTGCTGCTGGCCGGTTGCGGCTCGGCCGGGGCCGGGGCGGGCCGGCAGGTGTGCTCCTGCTTCGAGGTGGGCGAACAGCAGATCGCGCGTGCGATCCGCGCCGGCGCGAACTCGGTGCGCGCGCTCGGGGAGACGCTGCGCTGCGGCACGAACTGCGGCTCCTGCGTCCCGGAACTGAAGGGCCTGATCGCGCGCGAGGCGCGAGTCGGGAGGACGTGTTTCAACGCCAACACTTGAGCAGGAGCTGATCCGGCGCCAGGATCCGCGACGATTCGGTTACCATGCGCGGCGATATCAGGCCGGGCCATCGTCCGGCGCCACCGCATGGATCCCGCTCCGTCATGAAACTGCGCCGCTGGTTGATCGTCCTCGTCATCTGCCTGCTGGTAGTGGCTGCCCTGGCGGGCATCAAGTACCAGCAGATCCGCGCGGCCATCGCCTTCGGCGAGTCGTTTCCGGAGCCCTCCGCGGCGGTCGAGTCGCAACGCGTCGCCGCGAGCCTGGCGGGGAGTCATATCGCCATGATCGGCGAGATCGTCGCGCCCGAATTCCTGGAGCTGCGCAACGAGTTCGAGGGCCGGGTCAGCGCGGTCGACATGGTGCCCGGCAGCCGGGTGCGCAAGGGTGACATCCTGCTGCAGTTCGACATTTCCGAGGAGAGCGCCCGGCTCGAGGCGGCGAAGGCCAGCGCGACGCTGGCGGCCCTGAACCTCAGGCGGTTGCAGCAGCTGCTGACGAACAATTCCGTCAGCAGGGACCGGGTCGACCAGGCCCGCGCCGAGGCCGATATCGCGCTGGCCAATGTGCGCCAGCTGGAGGCGTCGATCGCCAAGAAGACCCTGCGGGCACCGTTCGACGCGGTAGTCGGCCTGCACCAGCTCGAGGCCGGCGAGTACCTGGCGGCGAACACGGCGATCGTCACGCTGGTGGGCATCAGCGAATTCCTGTGGGTCGATTTCAACCTGCCGCCCGCGCAGGGCAGCGTGGACATCGGCGCCACGGTCGCGGTGTTCGTCGCGGGCCATGCCGATGCAGCGCTGCAGGCTCGCGTGATCGCGCGCGATCCCGCCGTTTCGCCGCAGTCGCGCAACCTGCGCTACCGGGCACGACTCGACGCAGCCCCGGGGATCCCGCCCGGATCCGTGGTCAATGTGCATGTGCCCACGGGCCGGAGCAGCCTGATCCGGGTGCCCACGCCGGCCGTGCAGCGCGACGACATGGGCAGCTACGTGTTCGTGCTCGAGGGGAGCGAGGACGGTGACGGCTACCGCGCCCGGCGCCGCCCGGTCCGCCTGGGCAGCGAGGACGCGAGCGTGGCTGCCGTGCTCGAGGGGCTCGCACCCGGCGAGACCATTGCCACGCACGGCGCCTTCAAGCTGCGCGACGGCATGCGCGCCGTCGTGCGCGAACGCGTGCCCGGCGCGCCCGCCGCGCAGGCCGCGGAGTAGCGCCATGACATCGCCCGCGGCCAGGCCGCGCTTCACCGATGTTTTCGTGATCCGCCCGGTGCTGGCGGTGGTGATTTCGCTGGCGCTGATCATCGGCGGCCTGCAGGCCGCCCGTTCGATCCCGGTGCTGGAATTCCCGCAGATCGAGAGCTCCTCGCTGGTGATCAGCACCGCTTACGTGGGTGCGCCTGCCAGCGTGGTGCAGGGCTTCGTGACGGAGCCGATCGAGCGCGTGGCGTCCACGGTGCCCGGCGTCGATTACGTCGATTCCTCGACCACCGCGGGCTCGAGCACCGTCACGGTCTGGCTCAAGCTGAACGAGGACAGCACGGCCGCGCTCGCGGAACTGTCCTCGCGGCTCGGCCAGATCCGCTACGAGTTGCCCGCGGGCGCCGAGGATCCGGCCGTCACGGTGCAGCGCGCCGACCGCTCCGGGGCGCTGTTCTACCTCGACGTGATCACCGGCGAGTTCCCGCGCGCCGCGGTCACCGATTATCTCGAGCGCCACGTGACCCCGCTGATCGGCGCGATCGACGGAGTGCAGCGCGCCCTGGTCGAGCCCGGGCGCAACCCCGCGATGCGGATCTGGATCGATCCGGCGCGCATGGCCGCGTTCAACATCAGCGCGCAGGAAGTGCAGGCCGCGCTGGTCGCGAACAACGTGATCGCCACCATCGGTACCAGCGAGAACCGCCTGCAGCGTCTCAACCTGATCGCCAACACCACGCTGCAGACGGTGGAGGACTTCGAGCGCCTGGTGCTGCGCGAGAGCGAGGGCGCGCTGCTGTACCTGCGCGACATCGCGCGCGTGGAGCTCGGCGAGGAAGAGGGGGAGGTCAGCGCACGCTACGACCAGCAGGATGCGCTGTACCTCTCGATCTGGCCGGTGCCGGGCGCCAACGAGATCGCGATCGGCGACGACCTCTACGAGGTGCTCGAGACGGTCAATGCGACGCTGCCCGACGGCCTGCGCATCCGCATCGCCTACGACGGCACGCTGTACATGCGCGATGCGATCCGCGAGATATTCATCACGCTGGCCGAGACCATCGTGCTGGTCGGCATCGTGGTGCTGGCGCTGATGGGCTCGGTGCGCACGGCGCTGGTGCCGCTGGTGGCCATCCCGATCTCGCTGCTCGGCGCCGTCGCGGCGATCACGCTGGCAGGTTTCTCGCTGAACCTGCTGACGATACTGGCCATCGTGCTCTCGGTGGGCCTCGTGGTGGACGACGCGATCGTGGTCGTCGAGAACGTCTCGCGTTACATGCGCGCGGGGAAGACGCGCATCCAGGCCGCGCTCGCCAGCTCGCGCCAGCTGCTGGCGCCGATCGTCGGCATGACGATCACGCTGGCGGTGGTCTACGCGCCCATCGGTTTCCTCTCCGGGCTGACCGGCGTGCTGTTTCGCGAGTTCGCCTTCACGCTGGCGGTGGCGGTGCTGATTTCCGGCGTGGTCGCGATCACGCTGTCGCCGATCATGAGCGCCTATGCCAACCACGAGGGCGGGCGCGAGGGACGCATGACGCGCTGGGTCAACGCGCGCTTCGACGCGCTGCACCGCCGCTACGGCGCGCTGCTGGCGCGGGTGCTTCGCTGGCGTGCCCAGGTGTTGGCGGCGGGCCTGTTCTTCTCGCTGCTGATGGTGCCGTTCTACCTGTTCTCGCAGAAGGAGCTCGCGCCGATAGAGGACCAGAGCTCGATCAACATCGTGGTTGATGCACCTTCGAGCGCTTCGCTCGAATACACCACCGGCTACATGCACGACGTGATCGCCGCCGTGCTCGGGACGCCCGGCGTGCGCTATGTCTGGCAGGTGGTGCGATCGAGCGGGGCCTTCGGCGGCATCGTCTTCGTGCACCCCTCGGAGCGCGAGCACAGCGTGCAGGAGCTGCTGCCGGAGGTCTTCGCGCGCATGAGCGCAATCACCGGCCTGCGCGTGTTCCCGATGCTGTTCCCGGCGTTGCCCTCGGCGGGACAGTTCGACGTGGAGCTGGTGGTGCAGTCCTCGGATTCCCCCGAGCAGATGAAGCGCCATGCCGTGGCGCTGCTCGAGGCCGCCCACGCCAGCGGGCGCTTCATGTTCGTCGATACGGATCTCAAGATCGACATGCCGCAGCTGCGCTTCGTGCTCGATCGCGAGCGCATCGCGGAGCTCGGGCTGGATCTCGACGCCGTGAGCCGGCAACTCTCGCTGTTGCTCTCGGGTGACTACGTCAACCGCTTCGACCTGAAGGGCAAGGCCTACCAGGTGATCCCGATGGCGCGGGCGCAGGACCGCGCCGATCCTGAAGCCCTGCTCGACCTGCAGCTGCGCACGCCCGCCGGGGAACTGGTGCCGCTGTCGGCGATCGCGTCGCTGGAGCGCGAGGTCGGGCCGCGCGTGCTCGGCAAGTTCCAGCAGAAGAACGCCTTCCGCATTCTGGGCGGCGTGCTGCCGGGCACCACCAAGGAGCAGGGACTCGCGGCGCTGGAGCAGGCCGCCGCGCAGTTGCTGCCGGCGTCCTACTCGATCGATTACGCGGGCGAATCGCGGCAACTGCGCCAGGAAGGCAACACGCTCACGGGCATTCTCGGCTTCGCGCTCTTGTTCGTGTATTTCGCGCTCGCGATCCAGTTCAACAGCTTCCGCGACCCGCTGGTGGTGCTGCTGGGCTCCGTGCCGCTGGCGCTGGCCGGTGCGCTGATGCTGCCGTTTCTCGGCCTGACCACGATCAATATCTACTCGCAGATCGGCTTCATCACGCTGGTGGGGTTGGTGGCGAAGAACGGCATCCTGATCGTGGAGTTCGCCAACCACCTGCAGTCGGAAGGCTTCGGCAAGCTCGAGGCGATCATGAGTGCGGCGGAAACCCGGCTGCGACCGGTGCTGATGACCACCGCGGCGACCGTGCTCGGTCACTTCCCGCTGGTGCTGGTCACCGGCGCCGGCGCCGAGGCGCGCAACAGTATCGGCATCGTGCTGGTGGCGGGCATGCTGATCGGCACGCTGTTCACCCTCTTCGTGCTGCCCTGCCTGTACCTGGCGCTGGCAAAGGCCCATGCGCGCGAGGAGGTCGACCCGCAACACGATGCCGAACGGGCGGCCGAGGTCAGCTACGCCAGCTGAGCGCGAGCCGCATCCCCCGACACCGGCAAGGAGACTCACGCATGGACATGGGACTGCAGGGCAAGGTGGCCATCGTCACCGGCGCCACCGCCAACATCGGTCGCGCGATCGCGCTCGATCTCGCCAGTGAAGGCGCACGGCTGATCGCCATCGGCCGCGACGAGGAGGCGGGCGCGCGCGTCGTCGCCGAGGCGCGTGAGCGGGGTGCTGCCGACGCACACTTTCTCGCGATAGACCTGCTCGAGCCGGACGCCTGCGAGCGCATCGCGCGCTTCGCCGCCACGACCTTCGGCGGCGTGGACGTGCTGGTGAACAATGTCGGGGGCAACGTGGCGGCCGGGTTGTTCGCGGAATCGGAGCCGGCGACGTGGCAGAAGGACATCGACATCACCTTGGGCACCGTGCTGGGCGTCACCCGCGCGATCCTGCCGCTGATGATCGGGCGCGGCGGCGGGCGCATCGTGAACCTGGGGTCGACCGCCGGAACGGTGGGCGACTACATGCTGTCGGTCTATTCCGCCGCCAAGGGCGCGGTGCACGCCTTTACCCGCGTTCTCGCGAAGGAAGTGGGGGTGCACGACATCACGGTCAATTGCGTCGCGCCCTATGGCACCCTGGCCAGCGATCCGGCGGCCTTCAGCAGCGGCAGCCGCTTTCACCCGGAGCACGGGTTCTTCCGGCAGGCCTTCGCCGGGGTCGATCCCGCCGAGCGGGCCAAGATGAGCCGCAGCGGCCCGCTGCGGCGCACGTTCGCCACGCCGGAGGAGGTCGCCGGCGCGGTGCTGTACCTCGCGTCCAGCCGCGCCGGTTTCATCACCGGCCAGATCCTGCACGTGGACGGCGGAACGCTGCTCTAGGGAGCAGCGCCGCCGGGAACCCCGATCACGCGGCCGCGGCTGCGGCCACCGGCAGCGAGTTGCGGATCAGGTAGTCGAAGGCGCTCAGGCTCGCCTTCGATCCCTCGCCCATCGCGATGATGATCTGCTTGTAGGGCACGGTCGTCGCGTCGCCCGCCGCGAATACGCCGGGTACCGAGGTCTGGCCGCGCGCATCCACCTGGATCTCGCCGCTGCGCGCCAGTTCGACGGTGCCCTTGAGCCAGTCGGTGTTGGGCAGCAGTCCGATCTGCACGAAGATGCCCTCCAGATCGATGCGGTGGCTGGCCCCGCTTGCGCGGTCGGTGTAGACGATGCCGTTGACCTTCTCGCCGTCGCCGCTGACCTCGGTGGTCTGCGCGTTCATGATCACCGTGACGTTGGGCAGGCTGCGCAGCTTCTGCTGCAGCACCGCGTCGGCGCGCAGCGTGTCCATGAACTCCAGCACCGTCACGTGCCCGACGATGCCGGCGAGGTCGATGGCTGCCTCGATACCCGAGTTGCCGCCGCCGATCACCGCCACGCGCTTGCCCTTGAACAGCGGGCCG
>DAORUQ010000118.1:0-9937 GCA_035433265.1 Pseudomonadales bacterium
TTCGCGCCGCAGCTGAGCGGCGCGGCGCCTCGGCTTGTTATCGCGCGGGGTCCTGTGTAATGTTCCCCGTCGTCGAATTGACCGTTCATCCGACCGGCGCCGCCTGCGGCACGGGGTCGTTACAGGAGTCCATGCATGCGCGTCATTCTTTTGGGTGCCCCCGGCGCGGGAAAGGGTACCCAGGCCCAGTTCATCATGGAGCACTTCGGTATTCCGCAGATCTCCACCGGGGACATGCTGCGCGCGGCGGTGAAGGAGGGATCGGAACTCGGGCGCCAGGCGAAGGAAATCATGGCGCGCGGCGGACTGGTGTCGGACGACATCATCATCGCGCTGGTCAAGGAGCGCATCGCGCGCGACGACTGCCGCAACGGCTTCCTGTTCGACGGCTTCCCGCGCACGATCCCGCAGGCCGAGGCGATGAAGCTTGCCGGCGTGAAGATCGACCACGTGCTCGAGATCGACGTGCCCGATGCGGTGATCATCGGCCGCCTGGCCGGACGGCGCGTGCATCCGGCGTCGGGACGCGTCTACCACGTCGAGTTCAATCCGCCGCGCGCCGCAGGACGTGACGACGTGACCGGCGACGAACTGGTGCATCGCGAGGACGACCGCGAGGAAACCGTGCGCCAGCGCCTGGGTGTCTATCACGACCAGACCGCGCAGCTGATCGGCTACTACCAGGGCGAGCAGGCGAGCGGCACGCGCTATCACCGCATCCCGGGTGTCGGTGCGGTCGAGGAGATCCGCGCGCGCGTGCTCGCGGCGCTCGCCTGAACGCGCCGCGGCCGCAGTCCCGCGCATGAACCTGCCCGAAGCGGCGCCCGGTGGCGGCGCACCGGACTGGAATCCTTCCTCCGCGGTCATCCTGGTCAATCTCGGCTCGCCGCGCGCCGCGACGCCGCGCGGGGTCTCCGCGTTTCTCGCCGAGTTCCTCTCCGACCGCCGCGTCGTCGAGCTGCCACCGTTGCTGTGGCAGCCGATCCTGCGCGGTATCGTGATTCCGCTGCGCGCCAGGCGCGTCGCGCACGCCTACGCCTCGATCTGGAACGGGGATTCGCCGTTGCGCGCCATCTCGCAGCGCCAGCAGCAGGCCCTGCAGCAGCACTTGCGCCAGGCGCATGGCGACGCCGCGCCATGGGTGCGGCTCGCGATGACCTACCAGGGGCCGTCGATAGCCGCGACCATCGCGGACTGCCAACGCCGCGGCATCGAGCGCATCTGCGTGCTGCCGCTGTACCCGCAGTACTCCGCGACGACGACCGGCGCCGTTTTCGACCAGGTCAGCCGCTACCTGCTCGGTGCGCGCTCGCTGCCCGAACTGCACCTGGTGCGCGACTACCACGACGCCACCGCTTACATCGACGCGCTCGCCGCCAGCGTGCGCGAGCACTGGCGCGAGCACGGGCGCGCCGAGCACCTGCTGCTCTCGTTCCATGGCATCCCCGAGGCGAACGTTCTCAAGGGTGATCCCTATGCGCGGCAATGCGAGCGCACGGCGCAGCTGCTGGGGGCGCGGCTGGAATTGCCTGCGAACGCGTTCTCGCTCGCATACCAGTCGCGCTTCGGTCGCGCGAAGTGGCTGATGCCCTATACCAGCGAAACGCTGCGCGAGCTCGCGCGCCGCGGCGTGCGCTCGGTCGACGTGATGAGCCCGGCGTTCGCGGCGGATTGCCTCGAAACGCTGGAGGAAATGGCGGTGGAGAATCGCGCGGTGTTTCTCGAGAGCGGTGGCAGCGAGTACCGTTTCATCGCATGCCTCAACGATCGCGATGATCACGTGGGCATGATGGCGCAGATCGTCTGCGGCGCGGGTTCCTTCGCATCGCGCGCATGAGTTTCGCGGTTGCGGTTTGCGCGAGCGCAAACAAGTACCGTTGATTGCGCGTTGCATTTCTTGTACGGCATTTGATGAAGTGCTATTTTGCATGCGTGATAGTTGTGTGTTGACAACGTCGATCCGGATACCCAGTCACCAAGGAGTGCAATGATGGCAATCGCCAAGAAAGCAGCGGCAAAGAAAGCTCCCGCAGCGAAGAAGAAGCCGGCCGCAAAGCCGCGCGCGAAGAAGCAACGCGCGTCGCTTGCTGACCGCATCGTGCAACTCGAGAAGGATGCGGAAAAGCAGCTCAAGCAGCTGGCTGCCGCGCTCGAGAAGCGGGCCAAGGCGGATCTGCGCAGCGCAATCGACAAGTTCGAGAAGAAGTGGCTCAAGGAGCGCAAGAAGTCGCATGCCAAGCGCCTGACGTCGGTGCAGAAGAAGGCACAGGCCAAGCTTGCTGCGCTGAGGAAGAAGGCAACCGCCAAGAAGAAGGCGGCTGCGAAGAAGAAGCCTGCTCGCAAGGCAGCAGCCGCGACCGCCTGAGCCCGGGTTCCCGGGCCGGCAAGGAAGCCCGTCTCCCGCGCAAGCGGGAGGGCGGGCTTTTCATTTTATGTGTCCCGCAATTCCTGGCGGCGACCCGTGCAGAGCATCCCCAGTGCCACTGTTGCTCGGAATCGAAACCTCGACATCGCGCTGCTCGGTCGCGTTCGGTGACGGCGATACCGTGCAGGAACTCGTCGACGAGCGCCCGCGCGAGCACCACGCGCTGATCCTGCCGATGGTGCAGGAGTTGCTGCGCGGCGCGGGCGTTTCACTGCGCGATCTCGACGCGATCGCCTTCGGCCGCGGTCCCGGCTCCTTCACCGGATTGCGGATTGCCGCAAGCATCACGCAGGGCCTCGCTTTCGGCGCCGGTCTGCCGGTGATTCCCGTATCCTCGCTCCGGGCGCTGGCCGCCGATGCTGATGCCCAGGCCGGCGCGGCCCGCGGCCTCGATCACGTCCTGGTCGCCACGGATGCGCACATGGGCGGGATCTACTGGGGCCTGTACCGCCGCGGCGCGCAGGGGCTCTGCGCAGTGCGCGACGATGCGCTGGCGCATGCCGACGCTTTCGCCGCCGCGCAGATCTGCGCGCTCACAAGCACGATTCTTGCCGGCGACGCGTGGCGCGTGTATCCGCGGATCCTGCCGCCGCAAGCGCCATGGCTGGAATCGGCCGCGCCCACCGCGCGCGAGGTCGTGCGCCTGGCGGCGCGCATGGAGCGCTCGGCCTGGCGCAGCGCCGAGGAGGCGGAGCCGGTCTACGTGCGCGGGGCCTCCGTGTGGAAGAAGATCGCGGAGCAGCCCGCGCCATTCTGATTGCGCCGCCGCGGACGGTTTCGCTGGTGCGCGGGCGGTTGTTATACTTCGCGCCGTCTCGAGGCAACGCGTACCGTGGCATTCCAGGCATGAAGATCCCGTCGGGTTTCATCGGCTCGTTCCAACCGCCATCCGTGGCGGAGCTGCGCCGCACGCGCGAGCCGCAGGCGCGCGAAGCCGGCACCGGTGACGCTGCCGGCGAGCGTTTCTCTGCCGACGGCGCCGCTGCCGCGCGCGGCGAGTTGCTGCGCCAGCGTGCCGATGCCTTCGAATCCGGTCGCGTTCGGCGCATCGACGAGCCCGACACGTATTCCGGGCCGGGACGCAGCGCTGTCGCGGCCTATCTGTCCGTTGCCCGCAGCCCGGTCGAGGCTGCCGTCGGTGCGGAGCTGGTCGGCATCGACGTCATCGTCTGATCGGCGCGCCCGCGCCGGCCACATCCAAAGCACAGCGCATCCTGGCGGGGAACAACGTGTCGCGAGCTGCATTCATCGGTCTCGGGGTCATGGGCTACCACATGGCGGGGCATCTCGCGCGTGCGGGATACGCGGTCACGGTTTTCAACCGCACGCGCGCCAGGGCGCTGCAATGGTCGGCGCAGTTCGGCGGGTCCGTCGCCGCGACTCCGGCACAAGCCGCTGCGGGCGCCGATGCGGTGTTCTGCTGCGTTGGCGACGACGACAGCGTGCGCGCGATGGTGCGCGGTCCCGATGGGGCGCTCGCGGCGATGCGCGCCGGCGCGGTGCTCGTCGACCACACCACCGCGTCGGCGGAACTGGCGCGCGAGCTCGCGGCGATTGCACGCGAAACCGGCGTCGGCTTTGTCGATGCGCCGGTCTCGGGCGGCGAGGCGGGAGCACGGCAGGGCGTGCTCACGGTGATGGCCGGGGGCGAGGAGACCGATTTCACGCGGGTGGAACCCCTGATCCGCAGCTACGCGCGTGCCGCGCGGCTGCTCGGGCCCGCGGGTGCCGGCCAGCTCTGCAAGATGGTCAACCAGATCTGCATCGCCGGCGTGATGGCGGGACTGGCCGAGGCGCTTCACTTCGCGCGCCGCGCCGGGCTCGACGCCGAGGCCGTCATCGACGTGATCTCGCAGGGCGCGGCGCAGTCGTGGCAGATGGAGCACCGCCATCGCACGATGCTCGCAGGCGAGTATGACCACGGTTTCGCGGTGGACTGGATGCGCAAGGACCTCGGCATCGTGCTGAGCGAGGCGCGCCGCAACCGCGCCAGCCTGCCGGCGACGGCGCTGGTGGACCAGTTCTACGCCGACGTGCAGGCGATGGGCGGAGGACGCTGGGATACCTCCAGCTTGCTGGCCCGGCTGGAACGCACTACGGAGGACAAGGCATGAACGAGGCCGCGCGTGACGCGTTCAACCACGAACTGCTGCGCTTTCTCGGCGCATCGCCCACGCCGTTCCATGCCGTGGGCGCGCTGGCTGCGCTACTGGAAGAGGGCGGTTTCCGCGAGCTGCGCGAGCAGGATGCCTGGGCCTGCGAGGCGGGCGGACGCTACTTCGTGCGCCGCAACGGCTCCTCGCTGATCGCCTTCGTCAGGGGCCGCGCGGCCGCCGAGGACGCGGGCCTGCGCATGGCCGGGGCGCACACCGACAGCCCTTGCCTCAGGCTGAAGCCGCGCCCGGAGCTGAGTCGCAGCGGTTACCTGCAGCTCGGCGTCGAGGTCTACGGTGGCGCGCTGCTCAATCCCTGGTTCGATCGCGACCTCTCGATCGCCGGGCGTGTCAGCTACGCCACGGCGGGCGGCGTGGCGCATGCGCTGATCGATTTTCGCGAGCCGGTGGCGGTGATTCCCAGCCTCGCCATTCACCTCGATCGCGAGGCCAACTCGGGGCGCGCGGTGAACGCGCAGAATCACCTGCCCGCACTGCTGGCGCTGGCCGACAGCGAGCCGCGCGATTTCGCGGCGATCGTGCTCGGGCGCCTGCGCGAGGAGCACCCGGACTGCGGCGCCGAGCGCGTGCTCGACTGCGAGCTGTCGCTCTACGACACGCAGCCGCCACGGCTGGTGGGCCTGCACCGCGAGTTCATCGCCGGCGCGCGCCTCGACAACCTGCTCAGCTGCTTCGCCGGCGTGCGCGCGCTGATGGAGTCCGACGGCGAGTTCGACGCGATCATGGTCTGCAACGACCACGAGGAGGTGGGCAGCGTCTCGGCCGCCGGGGCGCAGGGCCCGATGCTGAACTCGCTGCTGGCGCGGCTGCTGCCCGAGCGCGAGCGGCGCGAGCGCGCGCTGGCGCTGTCGCTGATGATCTCGGCGGACAATGCACACGGTGTGCACCCGAACTTCGCCGACAAGCACGACGGCAACCACGGCCCGG
This sequence comes from Pseudomonadales bacterium, assembly GCA_035433265.1. Taxonomy (GTDB): domain Bacteria; phylum Pseudomonadota; class Gammaproteobacteria; order Pseudomonadales; family UBA5518; genus UBA5518. The sequence goes on from DAORUQ010000118.1 coordinate 5,527, forward strand.
CGCTCAACGCCGGGCCGGTGATCAAGGTCAATGCCAGCCAGCGCTACGCGACCAACAGCGAGACCGCGGCGCTGTTCCGCTGGCTGTGCGAGGCCGAGGGTGTGCCGGTGCAGAGCTTCGCGGTGCGCAGCGACATGGCCTGCGGCAGCACCATCGGCCCGCTGACGGCGGCGAACGTGGGCGTGCGCACGCTCGATGTGGGCGTGCCCACCTTCGCGATGCACTCGCCGCGCGAGCTGGCCGGCACCAGGGATCTCCACGCGCTCGCGCGCGTGCTGTCGCGCTTCTTCCGCCGGCCGGCGCTGTAGGTCGGGCTTCAGCCCGACAAGGGTTCGGCCGAGCCGAACCCGTCGTGCCAGTCGCCATGAATGGCGACATCAGCATTTGGCAAGGCACCCGTCGGCATGAATGCCGACCCACAGCATGAACGCCGGCCTACATCCCGCTGAACACCGGCGCGCGCTTGCCGAGGAATGCGGCGACACCTTCCTGGCCGTCGCGCGAGATCGCGGCCGCGGCGATCGCCGCGCCCTCGAGCTCCATCTGCGTCTCCAGCGTCGCCTCGAAGCTCGAGGCCAGCAGTTTCTTCACCGCGCCGTAGGCCCCGGTGGGACCCGTGGCGATCTGCGCGGCCAGCTTTTCGGCTTCCGCGGCCAGTTCGGCGTCGTCGACCACGCGCGTCAGCAGTCCCCACTCGAGCGCCTCCTCGGCGCCGAGGCGGCGATTCGTGAGGATCAGTTCCTGCGCACGGCGCAGGCCGATGATGCGCGGCAGGAAATAGCTGGCGCTGCCGTCCGGCACCAGGCCGGCACCGGTGTAGGCCATCGAGAACTTCGCCGAGCGCGCCGCCAGCACCAGGTCGCCGCAGGCGGCGAGGCTGAAACCGGCGCCGGCCGCGGCGCCGTTGACCGCGACGATCAGCGGTGCGCGCATGTGCGCGAAATTGGCGATAGCAGCGTGCAGGTAGGTCGTGAGCTCCTTGATGAAGCCCTCCAGGTTGGCGGCGTTCTCGACGAAGCTGTTGAGGTCGCCGCCGGCGCAGAACATGCGTCCCTTGCCGGTCAGCAGCACCGCGCGCACCGCCGTGGAGCAGCGGCAGGCGAGCGACGCCTGCAGCAGCTCCTGCGCCAGCTGCATGCTGATGCCGTTGGCGGCATCGGGTCGGTTCAGGGTGATGCGCGCGATGCCGCTGTCGATGACGAAGTCGAGGGTAGAGAACGTTGCCATTTGCCGGGGTCTCCGCAGAGGGGGGCTGGAATGTAGGGCCGGCGCGAGCATAGGCAGCGTGCGCGGAGCGGTCAATCGCGGGGCGCGCATTGGCGCATCGCGGCACCGATACGTATGATACGCGGCCTCATCCAGGGCAGTCCCGCATGAAAAAGCAGCGCGTTCTCACCGGCATCACCACCACCGGCACGCCGCATCTCGGCAACTACGTCGGCGCCATCCGTCCCGCGATCGCAGCGAGCCTGCAGCCGGACGTGCAGTCGTTCTATTTCCTCGCCGACCTGCACTCGATGATCAAGAGCCAGGACGCGCAGGCGCTGGGGCGCTCCACGCGCGAGATCGCCGCGACCTGGCTGGCTCTGGGGCTGGATACCGAGCGCGTGGTGTTCTATCGCCAGTCGGACGTGCCGGAGATCACCGAGCTCACGTGGATGCTGACCTGCATGACCGCCAAGGGCCTGATGAACCGCGCACACGCCTACAAGGCCGCGGTGCAGGCCAACCAGGAGGCCGGGCAGGACGACGATTTCGGCGTCACCATGGGCCTGTACAGCTACCCGGTGCTGATGGCGGCGGACATCCTGATGTTCAACGCCGATCGCGTGCCGGTAGGGCGCGACCAGATCCAGCATGTCGAGATGGCGCGCGACATCGCGCAGCGCTTCAACCACCACTACGGCGAGCACTTCGTGCTGCCGACCGCGGTCGTCGATGAGCACGTCGCCGTGCTCGCGGGCCTCGACGGGCGCAAGATGAGCAAGAGCTACGGCAACACCATCCCGCTGTTCCTGCCCGAGAAGCAGTTGCAGAAGCACATCAACCGCATCAAGACCAACCTTCAGGAGCCCGGGGAGCCGAAGAATCCGGACGAATCGACGGTGTTCCAGGTCTGGGCCGCGTTCGCGACGCCCGGGCAGCGCGAGGAGATGCGGCGCGAGTTCGCGAACGGCATCGCGTGGGGCGAAGCCAAACGCCGCCTGTTCGAACTGGTCAACGCGGAGCTGCGCGAACCGCGCGAGCGCTACGAGGCGCTGATGGCGCAGCCCGCACTGATCGAGAAACTGCTGCGCGAGGGCGCGGAGCGCGCGCGCGCCTTCAGCCGGCCGTTCATGCAGGAGCTGCGCGCCGCGGTCGGCCTGCGTCCCGTGGACGCATGAGCCGCGGGCGCCCTGGCCTATACTTCGGGCTGGTCCCTGGCGCTGCGGGGCAAATCGGGGAGGAGGTGTCCTGATGATCTGGTGGATTCTGCTCGCTGTGGCCGTGGCCGGTGCCGTGTTCGCGCTGCGCGGCCGCGCCGCGGCGCCGTCACGCAAGCTCGCGCCACGCACCGGATCACGTGGCGCGAGCGCCGCCCCCAAGCTGCCCGGGCGAGGCAAGGCGCCGTCGGAGGCCATCGACGATTACCGCGGAGCGATGCTGTTCCCGCAGAAGGATTGCTGCGAGGCGGTACTGAAGCTGCGCGGCCACACCTTTGCCGAGCACCATGCGGCGACGCTGCCCGTTCCCGGCTGCGACCGCGACGCTTGCGGCTGCAAGCTGCACCAGGTCATCGGGCGGCGCCGTGGACCGCGCCGCCTCGTGCCGGACCGGCGCGACGACGTGCGCTTCAAGGAAGACCGCCGCCAGGGCAAGGACAGGCGCTCGGGCGTGGATGTATGGAAGTAGGGGCGCCGAGCGCGTCGCCGGACGCGGGCGTCGATCCGCGGGCTTCGACCTGAACCGCGGCTTGCCGCGCCTAATCGCCGCGCCCGGGCGTGGCACGCAGCCAGGGGCTCAGCTGCCCTGGATCTTGAAACCCACCTTCAGCACGACCTGGTAATGCCCCACCTGGCCATGTTGGACATGGCCGCGGGTCTCCACGACCTCGAACCATTCCAGGTTCTGGATGCTCTTGCTGCACTCGGCCAGCGCGTTGTTGATTGCATCCTCGATGCTGATGCGTGAGGAACCGACGATCTCGACCTTCTTGTAGACATGATGATCGGACATGGCACACCTCCTTCGGGATGGATCTGCTCGGTCGCGGAACCAGTATGCCAGATCGGACGCGGCCAACCCATGCGGCACGGGGGGCGGCTGCGGCGTACGACGTTTGCCTTGCTGCGGTTCAGGCGGCGCCGGCGCGCGTGGCGCCGCTGTTGCCGTTGCGCAGGTCATCGACCAGCACGTTGAATGCCGCGACCGGGTCGTGTCCGGCGTGGTGCAGCCGCAGCAGGGCGGCGAAGCCCATGCCGTGCATCAGGTCCATCAGCATTTGCGCCACGTTGTTGGCGTCGATCGCGGGCCGCACCTCCTGCTGGTGCTGCAGTTGCACGATCACGGAGGCCAGCAGCGCGCGGTTGCGCTCCATGTCGTTGCGCAGCACCGCCGCTGCCCCGGCATCCGACGCCGCGTGGCTCCACAACTGCAGTCGCACGCCCCACTCGATGCGCGATTGCCGGTCGTGTGGCAGCGCGGCCTCGATCAGCGGCAGCAGGTTGTCGATGCTCACACCGCGGGACAGCGCGCGCGCCAGGCGCTGCTCGATGCGCGCGCTGGCCCACGCGAAGGCCGCCGTGACGATGCCGGCCTTGCTCTCGAAGTAGTGCGACAGCACGCCGATCGAGCAGCCCATGGCGCGCGCGATGCTGCGCGTGGTAAGGGCCGCCATGCCGTCGGCGGCGATGAGGCGGGCCGCCACCTCGGCGATTTCCCGGCGTCTCTGGTCGTGGTCGAGCTTGCGCACGGCGCTGAGTTCTCCGGCTCTGGCGCGACGTTTGTTTGCATTGCGTCGCAACGGGTGTTCGCATAGATTATATACATATCAACCGTCCGGCATGTTTGCCGGATGCGCACTGGCATCAGCGGAGCACCGGCGCCATGAAAGCGGCAAGTCTCGACCACGATTACGTGCACCGGCCCGATCACAAGGATCTCTCGCACCTGCCCGGCGCCTACGGCCTGCCGTATCTGGGCATGATGGTGCCCCTGCTGAAGAATCCCTACGAGGTGATCAAGCGCCACTACGACCGCTACGGCGCGGTCTCGCGCACGCGGCTCACGGGGCAGCACATGGTGTGGGCGCTGGGCCCGGACTACAACCGCGAGCTGGTGATGGATCCGCAGCAGGTCTATTCCGCGCGCATGGGCTACGACGCGCCGCTCGGGGACTTCTTCGCCGGCGGCCTGCTGGTGCGCGATTTCG
>DAORUQ010000119.1:0-9901 GCA_035433265.1 Pseudomonadales bacterium
CCGCTCGCCAAGGCCATCGAGCTCGTGCTCGCGGCGCACCGCAATCGTTGCCGCTCGCAGCGCGGCGTCGGGCTGCAACTCGAGACCAGCCCGGGCAACGGCGTGCTCGACATCGTGGTCAAGCCGCTGATCAGCGATCGCCTGCTGGAGTCGCGCGACAGGCCGGCCGCGGTGGTCTACATCAACGATTGCCGCCAGCCGGGCATCGAGCTCGATCCGGCGGTGCTGGTGGGGATGTACGGGTTCACCAACTGCGAGAGCCAGCTCGCGGCGCTGCTCGCGCGAGGCACAAACCTGAGCGACGCCGCCGGGCATCTGGGCGTCAGCATCAACACCGTGAAGACCCACCTGCGCGGCGTCTACGAGAAGATGGGCACCAACAAGCAGGCCCGGGTCGTCGCGCAGCTCAATCATTCCACCGCGCGGCTGCTCTGAACCCGGGCTTCAGGCCGGCGCCGGGCGCCCGCGGTAGATCACCAGGTAGACCACGGCCGCGGCGAGGAACGCCGCGATCTGGACCTGGAAGGCAATGACGTAACTGCCGGTGCTGTCGAAGATCCAGCCGGCGAGCGGCGCGGCCACGAACGTGAAGGGCAGCATCAAAAGCGTGGCCAGACCCAGCGCATTGGGGAAGGACGCGCGGCCGTAGGCGGCGTTCAGCAGCGCGCTGAAGGCGGTATGGGTGCCGCCGCCGCACAGGCCGATGCCGACGAGGAACGGCAGGAACAGCAGGAAGCTGTCGGCGAAAATGATCCCGCTCCAGCACGCCGCCTGCACCAGGCCGATCAGTCCCAGTGTCGCGCGCGCGCCGATGCGATCGGCGACCTGCCCGAACAACAGCGCACCGGCCATGGAGAAAACCCCGTTCACCGACAACAGCAGGGCGGCCGAGGTCGTGGAAATGCCGCGATCGGTCGCGAAGGGCACCAGGTGGCTCATCAGCACGATTCCGCCGCAGCTCAGCAGCCCGGCGCTCAGCAATGCGCCCCAGTACCAGGCGCTGCGCACGAAGGCGGAGAGTTGGCGCGGCGCTTCGGGCGGCACATCCGCACGGCCGGTTGGCGCCGCCACGTCGGCGCCGAGTGCGTGCTGGCCCACGTCCTCCGGCCGGCTCACGACCAGCTGGAGCAGCGGCAGCACGGCGACGAAGCCCGCGGCCAGCGCGTAGAGCGCCGCGCGCCAGCCGTAGGCGTCCACGATCCAGGCCACCAGTGGCGGTGTGATGGCGATGAACAGCGGAATGCTGACCAGCCCGATCGCCAGCCCCGCGCGCGCTACGAACCAGTTGCTGGCCAGCGTGGTCGCGGGGATCACGCCCAGGGCGGCGCATCCGGCGCCACCGATCACGCTGAAGCCGAGCAGGAACACGGGAAAGCTCTGCGCGCTGGCCGCGAGCGCGAAACCGCCAGCCATCAATACCGCACCGGCGCTCATCACGCGCCGTATCGGGTAGCGCGCCAGCAGGACGCCGAGCAGCGGGCCGGAAAGCCCCATCAGCAGCATGATCACGGCGATGCCCAGCGAGGCCATGGCCCGCGAGGCATGCAGTTCGCTGGCCACCGGCTTGATCAGCACGCCGAAGCTGCCGAAAGTCAGGCCGATGGCGAGATTCTGCGCCAGGAAGGCCAGCGCGACCATGCGCCAGCCGAGGAAGCCTGAAGCCGATCGCTGGTTCATTGGCGCGCCTCAGCCGACCAGTAGTTGCAGGGCGGGCAGGGTACTGCGATCCAGCGACTGTTCCATGACCCGCTCGTAACCCGTGCGGGCGATGAGCCAGCGTCCGTCGAGCTTGCGGTATTCGTCGCTGTAGTAGGCGAACATCTCCAGCTGCTGCTGCTCTTTCTTCTGCAGGTGGAAGTGGTACATCGCCCAGATGCCACTCGCCCTGTCCGGCGCATGCAGCGTGATCTCGGGCATGGTCACATGCCAGTAGCTGAGCTGGGGGACGCCGGTGGGATCCTGCTGGCGCAGGAAGCCCATCAGGGTCGCGCGATCGGAGAACACGTATTTGCCGTCCGAATACGAGGCTTCGACGTCGGGGGCGAGCAAGGTCTCCAGTTCGTCCCAGCGCGATTGCGTCATGCAGCGGATGTAGCGGTGCTTGAGCGTCCTGATGGCCTCGAGATCGAGCAGTTGCTGCACGGCGTCACTGGTGTTCATGGCAGGATCCTTTTTGTCGTGGGTCGAAGCATGCCGTGCGCGGGCGAGCATGGCCAACGCGGCGCCAGGCCGACAGTATTCGCCCGGGCGGGTCCGCGGGATTCATCCGCGCGGATGAAGGCGCCCGGTTCATGCCATCGGGTGATGCGGGCCGGGCCGCGCTGGCGCAGCATCGGCACTGACCATCCATCCTGGAGTGAATCCCCATGCAATTCGGCATGTCCATCGCGTTCACCGATCCCGCGGACTACGTGCCGCTGGCGGTCGCGGCCGAGGAGAACGGCTTCGCCGCGATCACGCTGCCCGATCACCTGATCTATCCGCAGCAGCTCTCGGTGCCGTACCCGTACACGGAAGACGGCGTGCCGCGCTTCGTGCCGGACGATCCCTTCCCTGACCCCTGGGTGTCGGCGGTCGCGATGGCCACGGCGACGAAGACGCTGTGGTTCTACACCAGCGTGTTCGTGCTGCCGGCGCGCAATCCCGTGCACGTCGCGAAGATCCTCGCGAGCGCCGCCTGCCTGAGCGGCAACCGCATCGCGCTGGGTGCCGGCATGGGCTGGATGCCCGAGGAGTTCCGCATCGGCGAGCAGCCCTTCGAGCAGCGCGGCAAGCGCGCCGACGAGATGATCGAGGTGATGCGCAAGCTCTGGAGCGGCGAGTGGGTGGAGCACCACGGCGAGTTCTACGACTTCGCGCCGGTGAAGATGCGCCCGGTGCCCGCGACGCCGATCCCGATCTACGTCGGCGGCTTCTCGAAGCCCGCATTGCGCCGTGCCGCGCGCAACGACGGCTGGATCTCCGACCTGCACACGCTGAAGGAACTGGAGGCGCTGATCAGGGAGGTGCGCGCTTACCGGGCGGAGGCGGGCAAGGCGAACGAGCCGTTCAGGATCCTCGGCTTCAGTTGCAGCGACGCCTGGGGGCCGGACGGTTTTCGCGCGATGCGCGACATCGGCCTCGATGTGGTGTCCACCATGCCCGGCGCGTTCTACGGCGTCGACATGAAGGCGCCGGTGGCGCGGAAGATCGATGCGATCAAGCGCTTCGCGGACGACGTGATCGCGAAGATCTGAAACGGGCGTCTTGGCGCCACCGGCGTAACAGGGACAATCCATGCGTATCGATTTGCGCGGCCTCACCGCGCTGGTCACCGGATCGACCCGCGGGATCGGCTTTGCGGTCGCCCGGGGCCTTGCCGAATGTGGCGCGAGCGTGATCGTCAACGGCCGCCGCGAGGAAGCGGTCGCGCAGGCCGTGGCCGATTTGTCGCAGCGCGTGCCGGGAGCGTCGTTCCTCCCGGCGTGCGCCGATGTCGGCCGCGCAGAAGGTGTTGGCCGGTTGTTTGCCGAGTATCCGCGAGTCGATATCCTGGTTTCCAACGCCGCGACATTCGACTGGACCCCCTTCTTTGATACGGACGACGCCGACTGGCAACGGCATTTCGATATCAATGTGATGGCTGGGGTTCGCCTGGCGCGACGCTACCTGCCGTGGATGCTGGAGCAGAACTGGGGGCGCGTGGTCCTGGTCGCGTCCGAGGCGGGCCTGAATATTCCGGCGGACATGATCCATTACGGCGTCAGCAAGGCCGCCGAGATCGCGCTCGCCCGGGGGCTCGCGGAGCTCACCGCGGGGACCGGTGTCACGGTCAACAGCGTGCTTCCGGGGCCGACGGCCTCGAGCGATGCTGTCCGGTTTCTGGACGACTATGCCCGCGACGCAAGCGTGCCGCGCAGCGATGCCGAACGTCATTTCGTCGCCTCGGCGCGGCCGAGCTCGCTGCTTGGACGCATGGCAACGGTGGAGGAAGTGGCGAACATGATCGTGTATGCCAGCTCGCCACTGGCCTCGGCGACCAATGGCGCCGCGCTGCGCGTGGAGGGGGGGATACTGCGACATCCGGGGTGATGCGCGGTTCGTTCCCGATCCCGGCCCGGCTGGCGCGCCTCGCCGCCTGCTTCATTCGAACGCGCGAAGCGCGGCGGGCGGGTCACGCCTTAGGCTGCGCACAACGAGCACGGAGGAGTCAGGATGTTCCCGCCAGCGCCATGCGTGGACACCGCGTGACGGGCAAGCGCCAGCAGGCGCCGCGCAATGCCGCGCTCGCCTACGAAACGAATAATTATTCGCCGCGCCTGGCGCCATTCTACGAACCGGCGGCAGGGTTCTGGCCGCCGCTGGCCGAGCAACTCGAGGCCGCGGCGCAAGCGGGCTTCGGGTGCGTCGTGCTCGACAGCGGCTCACTCGAGACCTGTATGCGCCAGGGCGGCTCGCTGCCCGGTTTGCGCGCGCGGCTCGATGTGCTGGCGCTGCATTGCCTCGCGGTGGCGGAGATCAGCATCGTGGAGGACACCGAGTCCGTGATCGGCGCGGCGCGGCCGCTGCTCGATGCGGTTCGAGCCCTCGGGGCGCCGTTCCTGCAAGCGAGCGTGATGGGCGTTGCGGGCAATTGCCTGGCGTCGGCGCGCGCGCTGGAGCAGCTTGCCGCCGCGGCCGGTGCGACGGTAGCGCTGGAGTTCCTGCCCTTCGGCGCCGTCAACAGCATCGCCGCGGCGCAGGCATTTGTGCGGGCCGCGGAGCTGTGCAATACCCGTCTGCTGCTCGACAGCTGGCATTTCTTCCAGGGCCCGAGCAGCTGGGAGCAACTGCGCGGGCTGTGGCCGCAGCAGATCGCGTACCTGCAGTTCTCCGATCATGCCGCAATCGGGGTGGAGCACGCGCTGCATGCGACGGTCAATGAGCGCCTGCTGCCCGGTGAGGGTGTGTTCGACCTGGCGCGATTCTGCGCGGAGCTGCGCAGCATAGGTTTCGACGGTGTGCTGAGCTGCGAGGTACTGTCGAGCGCGTGGCGCGAGCGCACGCCCGCACAGTATGCGCTCGCGGAATTCGCGGCTGCTCGCCGCTATTGGGGGGATGACGCCGGCAACCGGGGTCGGGGCCTGCACCGGGCCCTGATCGCGGACCGGGGGACGGCAACGGATGACAACCCATGACGAGGAGCCGACGATGGACCCTGTGCAATTCCTGCTCGACGCGCACCAGATCGGGCAATGCCTGCTGAAGTACCCGGTGGCGCTGGATTCGCGCGACTTCGATCTGCTCGAGTCGCTGTTCACCCCGGATGCACGCATCGACATTCCGGCCGCCGGGGTGTTCGACCCCGGCGGCTATCGCGCGGCGTCGGCGGCGGGACTGGGGCGCCTCGATGCCACGCAGCATTTCGTGGGCCAGCCGCTGCTGAAGATCGAGGGCGATCGCGCCTGGGCACGCAGCTACCTGCTCGCGCAGCATGCGGTGAATGCGCTGGCGCCCGCCGGCACCCTGACGATCGGCGCGTGGTACAACGATGAACTCGTGCGCCGCGAGGGCTCGTGGCTGATTGCCGCGCGCACCGGCAACGCGGTGTGGTGGAGCGGGAATCCCGCGGTACTTGGTCTGGAGGGAGTACCGAATGCGTTTCCCCGGCACGAGGGGCACCTCAGCCCCGCGTGGCTGGGCAGTTAGCACTGCATATTTCTCCTGCGATTTCCCCCGTTTGCATGAGGTCGCGACAGTCGCTTCGCGCGAAAGTGAAGCTCGACAGTGGCACGGGGAGCGCGGCAAATGGATCAATCGATACCCGGGCAAGGGCCACGCTGCCCCACGGATCCCGACTTCACCGATGCGCTGTACCATCGGGTGGCGATTGCCCGTGCGATGGAAATTTGCATGGAGCGACACACCCGGGAACATCGGTTCTCCGGGTGGTGGCATCCTGGCGAGGGGCAGGAGGCGGCGGGCGTCGGCGCGACTGCCGCGATGCGGCAAGATGACTACCTCTTCTACCAGGGTCGCGGCTGCGCCTGGGCAATCGGCAAGGGCATGGCGCCGGACCCGATCTTCGGTGACCTGTTCGGCAGGATCACGGGCGCGACGCGCGGCAAGGGCGGCGGTGTTCCGCACTGGGCCGATTACTCGATAGGCGTGATGGGCGAAGGGGCGACACTCGGCAGCGTGTACCCGCTTGCGGCCGGTGCCGCACTGGCGGCGCGACTGCGGCGTACGGACCAGGTGGCACTCGCGAACTTCGGCGACGGCACCGCGACCCGCGGCACCTTTCACGAAACGCTGGTTCACGCCGCGGCATGGAAACTGCCGCTGATCTACTTCTGTGAGAACAACGGCCTGCTCGTCGGCACTCGCCTCGCGTCCGTCAGCCCCACCGAGAACATCGCCGATTACGCCGCGGGCTACGGCATCCCCGGTGTGATCGTCGACGGACAGGATGCGCTGGCGGTATTCGAGGCAACCACCGCCGCGATCGCCAGGGCGCGCGCGGGCGACGGGCCAACCCTGATCGAGGCCAAGGTCTTTCGCCGTCGCGGCCACTACGCGGGCGACCCGCAGCACTACCGCGCGCCGGACTACGCCAGCGCATACCGCGATCCGCTCGCGCTGCTCGAGGCGCGCCTCGCGCCGGATCGAGCGCTCGCCCTGCGCAGTGCAGCGCAGGCGCAGGTGCAGACGGCCTACGAAGCCGCGCTCGCGGCGCCGGGCGCAGACTCATCTGTTATTTATCGGGACCTTTACCATGGCTGAACACGGCACGGCAGTGATGGCCTACAACGCGGCGATGGGCCTGGCGCTGATCGAGGAAATGCGTCGCGACGAACGAGTCTTCGTACTCGGGCAGGGGGTTGCGACCGGCGGATGGTTCGGCGCCGAGAAGGGACTGGCCGACGAGTTTGGCCGCGAGCGCGTGATCGACAGCAATATCGCGGAAGCGTTCGAGGCAGGTGTCGCCGCCGGTGCGGCGATCGTGGGCATGAAGCCCGTGATCAACATGGGTTTCGGCGATTTTGCGCTGATCGCCGGCGACGAGATCTTCCACAAGCTCGCCAAGTGGCGCTACATGCACGGGCTCGATGTTCCGATGACAGCCGTGGTGATCTTTCCTATCGGCGTGATGGGCGGCGCGGGCCCCGAGCACTCCAGTTGCCCCGAGGTGCTGGGCATGCACTTTCCCGGACTGAAGGTCGTGGTTCCGGCGACTCCCGCCGATGCCAAGGGTTTGATGGCGGCGGCATTGCGCGAGCCCAACCCGGTGCTGTTCCACAGCGTCAACAGCCTTGGCTTCCAGCGCGGGGAAGTGCCCCTGGATCCGGATTTCATCGTGCCGATCGGCAAGGGCGTGGTGCGGCGAGCAGGCAACGCCATTACCGCGATCACCTACGGCTCGATGGTCGATCGAACACTCGCGGCCGCCGATCGGGTCGCCGATGAGGGCATCGACGTCGAGGTCATCGACCTGCGCTCGCTGGTACCGCTCGACTGGGAGCTGGTGCTGTCCTCGGTGCGGCGCACACACCGCGCGATGGTGGTTCACGAGGCCGTGAAGACCGCGGGGCCCGGCGCGGAGATCGCCGCACAGATCCAGGAACGCTTGTTCTTCGAACTCGAGGCGCCGATCCTGCGCGTGGCAGCCAAGGACGTGCCGCTGCCGCAGAACGGGGATCTGGAGCAGCTGTGCATCCCGTCGGTCGACGAGATCGCCGACGCGGCGCGCCGGCTCATTGCTATCTGAGAGCAGAGATCATGGTCAGCTTGGGCGAATTGCGGATCCCGCACATGGGCTCGGTCGAGAACGCGCGCGTCGTCGCCTGGCACGTAGAGGAGGGGGCCGGCTTTTCCGTCGGCCAGCTGCTCTACGAAGTAGAGACCGACAAGACGCTGACCGAGGTGACCGCCGACGTCGATGGTGTACTGGCGCGCCGCCTGGCACACGAGGGCGACGAGCTGAAAGTCGGTGAGCTCGTGGGCTGGTGGGCTGCGGCGGGTTCGGATGCCGGGGTGATCGCCGCGGCCCTTGCGGCGCAGCCCGCTGCGCCGCAGATGGCGGCGGCCGACACGGCGTTCACCGCGGTGTCGCGCGCTTCGGCCGCGGCTCCCGCGGCGCCGATTTGCAGTGCGGATGAGGCCTCGCAACATTCGCCGCGAGTGCGCAAGCTTGCGCGCGAGCACGGTGTGGACCTCGCCACGCTGCGCGGCAGCGGCCCGGGCGGACGGATCAGCGGCGAGGACGTTCTGCAGGCCGTCGCAGCGCGCTCTGGCGGGCGCGGGTCGGAGGAGCAGGGTGACCCGCTGCCAGCGGGCTACGAGGACGTCCCCTGCGAGTCGCGGCCGAACAGCCTGCGGCGGCGCACCATCGCGCGGCGTCTGGCGGAAACCGCGCGCTCGGTGCCGCATCTCACGGCGGACATGCAGATCGATATGGGCGCTGTGCTGGCCTCTCGCGCGCGCCTCAATGCCCGTCAGCCGGCGGCACCGATGTCGGTGCTGAGCCTCGTCGCAGCGGCGGTATGCCGGCTGCTCCCACAACACCCGGAGCTGAACGCGACGTTCACGGACGCGCATTTGCTGTGCTGGCGCGTGGTGAATCTCGGTATCGCCGTCGACACCCCCGAGGGGCTCGTGGTGCCCGTGCTCAGGGATGCAGGGCGGATGTCGCTCGAGGAATTGAACGGCGCGATCGCCACGCTCGCCGCACGTGCCCGCAACGGCACGCTGCGCGCCAACGAACTGGAGGGAGGCACGTTCACGATTTCCAACCCGGGATCACTCGGGCCGGTGCTGCGCGCCGAGGCGATACTGAACGCGCCACAGGTCGCGCTGCTCGGACTTCCCGGCATGGTGCATGAGCCGGTCGCGGTGGCCGATGCGACAAACGGTTACCGGATCGCGGTGCGGCCGCTGCTTCGGCCCTCGCTGACATTCGATCATCGCGCGCTCGACGGAGGGCACGTGATCCGCTTTCTGAATGCATTGAAACGCGAGCTGGAGCAAATGTCCGGGTAACGCTCCACTGCGCTTCGATCGCCGCTTCCTGCGCTAGGCACGCTGGTTAACGATGAAGCGCTTCGCGAAGTCCTCCATGTTGCGCTTCTTCGCATCGAGCGAGGAGCGCTCGCCCAGCAAGAAGCGAAACGGCGGGTTCACCCCGGCCGTCATGCCCTGTTCCTCGAGGCTCGCGAGCAGCGCGGGATCGAATGGCGTGGTGAGCCCGATCACGGTCTCGAAGCCGTCCATCGTCAAGCCGAGCCCGGCGCGGTAGTCGCGGATCTGCGCCAGCAGCGCGGGCACTTCCGCGGGCGCGTTGCCGGCACCGATCCAGCCCTCGCAGCGCGCAGCGCGGCGCAGCGCGACGGGTGCGGCGCCGCCGATATAGATCGGCACGTTGCGTTTCGGGGCGGGGGAGATTTCCACGCGCGGAAAATCGAAGTGCTTGCCGTGGTATTCCACGATGCCCTCGCGCCAGAAGCCGCGCAGGATCTCGATCATCTCGTCCATGCGCTGCCCGCGTGTCGCGAAATCGACGCCGTACAGATCGTACTCGTCCTTCATCCAGCCGGTGCCGGCGCCGAGTGCCACGCGCCCGCCGCTCAGGATGTCCAGGGTGCCGATGGCCCGCGCGACCTCGAAGGGATTGCGCAGCGCCAGCACGTAGACCGCTACCGACATGTGCAGGCGCGTGGTCGACGCCGAGATCGCGCCGAGCGTGGCCCACACGTCGGGATACCAGGCGTCGGAGCCCATCGGCGGCCTGCCGTCGGCGGAATAGGGGTAGGGCGCCTTCAGTTCGAGCGGATAGATGCCGTGATCGGCGAGCATCACGCCGTGGAATCCCACGTCCTCGGCGAATCGCGCCGCCGCGATTATCTGATCGGGTTCCATCCACGGCAGCATTTGCCAGAATTTCATC
>DAORUQ010000120.1:0-9778 GCA_035433265.1 Pseudomonadales bacterium
CACCCCCCGGAATCGGCGGCACGAAGGGGTACGATCCGGTCGCCAGCACCAGGGTGTCGTAGGCGAAGCGGCGCCCTGCGGCGGTGGCCACGACTTTCGCGTCGCGATCTATCGCCGTCACGGCATCCCCGAAATGCGCCTTCACGTCCTGCGCGCGGTAATGCTCGCGCGTGGTGAGCGCCAGTTCCTCGGGCTTCCTGCCGGCAAAGAATTCCGAGAGGTGCACGCGGTCGTAGGCCGGACGCGGCTCGGCGCCCAGCACCGTGATGTCCAGTTCGAGCCCGCTCGCGAGCAATTGCTCCACGTAGTGGTGACCCACCATGCCGTTGCCCACCACCACGATCTTCCTGGCTGCCATCGAAGCTCTCCCTCGTCGTTGCCCGCGCGGTGCGGCGAACGGCAACGCTCCCTGCCGCCAGTGGCGGCAAGGGCGTCGTTACCCGGGGAGAGTTGCAGCTGACCGGCGGCGCCGTCGGCGGCGTCCGCGCGATGTTGTTGAACCAGCGTCGCACGCTGTCTGCTCGATCAATACAAACGCCGTGCCATCCCTGCGATCCACCGCCTTTGGCGGCGAATCACGGCGTTTTCACTCCCTTCGCGGCGCAGAGGCGCACCAAAGCGGTGAGCGCAGGGCGCCGTGACAGCAAGAATGGTGCGCAAGCTACGCCGCGACTGCCACATCCGCCGCGCAGAATTCGCGCCCGAACATCAGCCGCGGACGCAGTGCCGAGACGTCCTGCCCCGCGGCGATCAGTTCGCCGTACCAGCTGCCGCCGCGCCGGTCACCCAGCAGGATCGCGCCGACCAGTCGCCCGCCCGCGAACACCAGCCGGCGGTAGATCCCGCGCGCCGTGTCCTGCAGCACCTGGCTCTCGGCATCCGCCGCAAACGGCATCGCGCCGGCAGAGAACAGCTCGACGCCCGAGACCTTGAGTTGCACCGGATCCTCCACGTGCGCGAAGCCCGCGCCGGCTTGCCCCGTCAGCACCTCGGCTAGCACCCGCGCCTGGCGCCACACCGGCGCCACCAGGCCGAAGCCGCGGCCCTCGAGCTCGCAGCATTCACCGAGGGCGTGGATTCCCGGCATGCCCGTGCGCAACCAGCGGTCGACGCGGATCGCGCGCGCGCAGGGCACACCGGCCGCGGCGGCCACCTCGACGTTGGGCGCGATGCCCGCGGCGAACACCACGAGCCGCGCCGGCAGCGAGCGTCCGTCGTCCAGGCGCACGCTCGCGACCGCCCCCTGCAGGCTCCCGACCGCCACCGGGCTCGCGCCCAGCGCGAAGCGGATCCCGCGCCGTTGCAGTTGCTGCTGCAGCAGGGCGCCGGCCTGCGGATCGAGCTGGCGGTTCATCGGGTAGGGCTGGCGGTGCACCACCGTCACCTGCAGCCCGAGCGCATCCAGGCCATGGGCCGCCTCGAGCCCGAGCAGGCCGCCGCCGACGACCACCGCCGGCTCGCCGGGCACGGCCAGGCGGCGCAGCGCCGCCAGGTCCTGCAGGGTGCGGAATGCCAGCACCCGCTCCGAGGCCACGCCGGGAATCACCGGCAGCTGGCCGCGGGCGCCGGTGGCGAACACGAGGCGATCGAAGCGGATGCGGCGCGCGCGCGAGGTCCACGCGACCCGCTCGCCCGCATCCACCCGCGTCACGGCTTCGCCCGTCAGCAGCAGCACGCCGTGCGCGCGGTACCAGTCGCGATCGAGCAGCGGCAGGTCCGCGGGTTGCTTTTCGCCGCACAGCAGCGAGGACAGCAGGATGCGGTTGTAGCTCGGCTGCGGCTCCTCGCCCACCACCGTGATCTCGTCGGCGCAGCCACGCGCGGCCAGCTCCTCGAGCAGCCGCGCCGCGGCCATGCCGCTGCCGACGATCAGCAGTCGCTCGCGAGCCATCAGAAGTTGTACTCCGCCCACAGCCAGAACTTCTCGGTGTCCACGTTGGCCGTGGTGCCGATCAGCACCGGCACGTCGCCGTCGGCCTCGTAGTTGCCGTACTTCAGGCCCACGGTGTAGTGCGCGCCGAACTGCCTGGTTCCCTGCAGGTTCCACTCGCTGCCGAAGTCGCGCGGGGCACCGCCGCGCAACGGGCCGTCGTCCTCGGCGTATTCGTGGTACACCGCCATCAGCTTGATGCCGTACGGCGTGAGGTCCGCCGCGAGCGTGAGGTAGGTGTCCACGAGACCGCCGGCAGGCGTGTTGAGGAACATGTCGACCCAGCCGTTGAAGGCATGCTTGGTCGCGTACGGCGTCTGGAAGCCCTGCATGGCGTTGCCGGCACGGTCCGAGCCGAGCGTCTCGCGCGCCAGGCGCGCCGACACCACGCCGATGCCGGTGACATAGCCCGCGCCGGCGTCGATCAGGCTGTAGTCGGTGTCGAAGTCCAGCCCGGTTGCATTCTCCAGTTCCTGGATCGCATATTCCGCGGTGTAGAGCAGGCGCACGGGCAGCGTTACCGGCAGCGTGTAGTTGCCGTCGAATCGCAGGCCGGCCGTCGCGTTCTCGCGGTAGCGCAGCGTCGGGTTGAGCGCGTTCACCCTGGGCGGAAGGTTGCGCAGCGCGGCATCCGGCTCCTCGTTCTCGAGTGCGTAGCAGTACGCGGAGAGCTTGCCGAACTTCAGCCCGGTCCATGCCGCGTTGAGCAGGTGGTCGGAGCTGTCGATATCGAAGTTGAACGTGGGTTCCACGTCGGCGATGCCGTTGACGTGGTCGACGTAGGCGTAGAACAGGCTCCAGTCCGGCACGCCGGTGTAGCTCGCGCTGAAGGCGTCGAAGGTCTGTTCGTCCTGGCGCCAGCCCACGTTGCCCACGAAGCGCTGGTTGTCGAGCACGAGGCGCTGGCGCCCGAGCCCCATGTCCAGCCGCGAGATGCCGCGGTAGCGCAGGTAGGCGCGGTTCACCTCGGTGTTCTCGGGATCCACCACCACGGCATAGCCCGCCGTTTCCGGCGCGTACTCGTCCTGGCCGAACAGCGCGCGCGTGTCCTCGAACTCGAGGATCGCGGTGAGACCCTTCTGCGGCGCGGTCTCGATGCCGAGGCGGCTGCGCAGCGTCAGCGCCGAGGCGTCGTCCACGGTGGCCGAATCGAGGTCCACCGATTCCTGGCGCACGCGGAAGTTGCCCGATACCTTGCTCTTCATCAGCGCATCGGTCAGCGGATCGGCTTCGGCCTGCGCAGCCGACGCCGCGATCACGGCCAGGGCCAGCAGGTGGTGCGCGCCGCGGCGCATCGTGCGATTCATCATGTCGGTACTCCGGTGAATGCTGCGTTGAAACAGGGGCTCAGGCGACATGCTTGCCGTGCAGCGGCGTCACCACGGCGCGTTCGCCACGCGCCGGTTGCGGCATCTGCGCGCCGGCGGGCGCCTTCGCGGCGAGCGGCGCGTGCGCCGGCTCCGGCTGGCTCGCGCCGGGCGAGGCGCGCGCGGTTCCATCCACCTTGCGCTGCTTCTCGTAGAGGAAGCGCAGCACTTCCTGGCGGCAATGGTTGTAGCGGGGATCCTCGGCGAGCTCCAGGCGGTTGCGCGGACGTTCGAGGTCCACGTCGAGGATCTCGCCGATGGTGGCGGCAGGACCGTTGGTCATCATCACGATGCGATCCGACAGCAGCACCGCCTCGTCGACGTCGTGCGTGATCATGATCACGGTGTTGGCGAGCTCGCGCTGGATCTCCATCAGCGAGTCCTGCAGGTGCGCGCGCGTCAGCGCATCGAGCGCACCGAAGGGCTCGTCCATCAGCAGCACGCGCGGCTGCATCGCCAGCGCGCGCGCGATGCCCACACGCTGCTTCATGCCGCCGGAGATCTCGCCCGGGCGCTTGTGCAGCGCGTGCTCCATGTGCACGAGCTTCAGGTTGTGCTCGATCCACTCGCGCATCTCGGCGCGCGATTTCTTCGCGCGGAACACCTGCCGCACGGCCAGCTCGACGTTCTGGTAGGCGCTGAGCCACGGCAGCAGCGAGTGGTTCTGGAACACCACGGCGCGTTCGGGCCCGGGCTCGGTCACTTCCCGGCCATCCAGCACCACGCCACCGGTGGTGGCCCGCAACAGGCCGGCCACGATGTTCAGCACGGTCGACTTGCCGCAGCCCGAGTGCCCGATCAGCGACACGTACTCGCCCTCGCGGATCTTGAGGTTGACGTTGTCGAGCGCCTTGAAGGGCCCCTTGTCGGTCTTGAACTCGATCCCTACCTGGCTCAGCTCCAGCAGTGTCTTCACGGTACGATCTCCTGGTGAATTGATCTCGCGGCGGCGCGGCATCAGCGCGTCACGGCGTTCTTGTCCCACGACACCACGCGCTGCAGCGCGAGCATCACGCGATCGAGCAGGAAGCCGATCAGGCCGATCGTGATCACCGCGACCATGATCCGGCCGAGCGACTGCGAGCTGCCGTTCTGGAACTCGTCCCAGATGAACTTGCCGAGGCCCGGGTTCTGCGACAGCATCTCGGCGGCGATCAGCACCATCCACGCCACGCCGAGCGACAGCCGCAGGCCCGTGAAGATCATCGGCACGGCCGCCGGCAGCACGATGCGGCGCACATGCTGCAGCCAGCCCAGGCGCAGCACCTTGCTCACGTTGTTCAGGTCGTCACTCACCGAGGCCACGCCCACCGCGGTGTTGATCACGGTCGGCCACACGCAACAGAGCGCGACGGTGATCAACGAGGTGATGAAGGACTTGGGCACCGCGGGGTCGGGATTGTCGTGGACCGAGGCCACCACCAGCGTCACCAGCGGCAACCAGGCGAGCGGCGACACCGGCTTGAATACCTGGATCAAGGGGTTCACCGCGCCATGGAGCGGCCCGCTCAGCCCGATCGCGATGCCCACCGGGATCGCCAGCAGCGCCGAGAGCAGGAATCCGCTCATCACGGTCTTCAGGCTGGTCACGATCTGGGTGTAAAACGTGGGGGACGCGGTGTAGGGTCGCACCGGTGCCGCCGCGGCCCCGGGATTGGCTGCCGCCATCTTCGCCGCGCGCTCCTGCTGGCGCGCGTGGAAGGCCGCTTCCCTTTCGCGATCCATCAGGTATTCGCGGTGCAGACCCTTCGCTTCGCTCCACACCAGCGCCGGACCCGGCAACTGCCCCAGCGTGGTCTGCACCCGCGCCGCGCCCGCCTGCCACAGCAACAGGAAGATCGCGATGCCGAGCAGCGGCATCGCCAGCGCACGCGTGAGGCTCGCGAGCTGGCGCCCGGCGCCGCGCGCATCCCACGCCCGGGCGCGGGCGGCGAACCAGGCGGGCGTTCTCGTCGTCTCCATTCTCTTCACTCCTGCGGATGGATGTCGGATTCGTCGGCGACGCGACTCAGGGTTGCGCGCTGCCCTTCAGGCCGATCGCGAAGCTGTCGATGTAGGCATTGGGCTGCGTGCCGTCGTAGACGATGCCATCGAGCGGCCCGGCCTGAGGCGCCTTGATGAACGTCGCCTTGTCGAGGTCCGGGAAGTCGGAGGCCTGCATCACGCCATCGGCAATGAGTTCCTTCGCGGCCGCCACGTAGATGTCGGGGCGGAAGGCGCGCTTCGCGGTCTCGAGGTACCAGCTGTCGGGCTGGTGCTCCGTGATGTGGCCCCAGCGGCGCATCTGCGTCAGCCACCAGATCGCGTCGGAGTAGTAAGGAATGCCGTACTGGCCGCGGAAGAACTTGTTGAAGTCCGGCACCGGGCGCTTGTCACCCTTCTCGAACTCGAAGGTGCCGGTCATGCTGTTGGCGATGACCTTTTCGTCGGCGCCCACGTACGCCGGGCGCGCGATGATCTTCACCGCTTCGGGGCGATTCGCGTTGCCGTTCTCGTCCAGCCAGTACGAGGCGCGGATCAACGCTTTCACCACGCGCACCGTGGTGTTCGGGTTCTTCTGCACGAACTCGCCGGTCATGCCGAACACCTTGTCGGCGCCGTCGGTCCAGATGTTCTCGCTGGTGATCACCGGCACCCCGAGCCCCTTGGTCACCGCCTGCTGGTTCCACGGCTCGCCGACGCAGTAGCCCGCCGTCGTGCCCGCCTCCATCGTCGGCACCATCTGCGGCGGCGGCACCACCGAGAGCAGGGCCTCGGCTCCCAGCGAACCGCTGTTGTCGCCCTTCTGCGGTGCGTACACGCCCGGGTTGATGCCGCCCGCGGCCAGCCAGTAGCGCAGGTGGTAATTGTGCGTACCCACCGGGAAGGTCATGGCCAGGTTGAAAGTCCTGCCCTGCGCCTTGTACGACTCGAGCACCGGCTTCAGCGCGGCCGCGCTGACCGGATGCTTCGGCTTGCCGTCCTCCACCGGAACGGTCTTTTCCATCTCGGCCCACACCGCGTTCGACACGGTGATGGCGGCACCGTTGTAGGAGAGCGTGAACGGGGTGACGATTTCCGACTTCGTGATCACGCCGGTCGCCGCACCCAGCGGCATCGGCGCCAGCATGTGCGCACCGTCCAGCTCGCCGCTGACGACACGGTCGAACAGCACCTTCCAGTTGGCCTGTGCCTCGAGCGTGACGTAGAGACCCTCGTCCTCGAAGTAACCGCGCTCGTAGGCGATGGCCAGCGGCACCATGTCGGTGAGCTTGATGAAGCCGAACTTCAGCTCCCACTTCTCCGGTTCGCCGATCGCGGCCGATGCCGGCGCGCCGGCCAGCAGCCCGGCCGCGCAGAGGCCGAGGATCCCCGCCACCCTTGCACGCCATCCGCGAGTCCTGCCCTCGTGTCGTCCTGTCATGTGCGCTCTCCGCATGAAAATCGATCCAAAAAAAATGCCCACGTACCGCGTCGGCGGTTCGTGGGCATCATTACCCGGTGGTTGAGAGGTTCGGGCTCGGCACCTGCGAAGAAGCAAGTGCCCGGCCTGAAATCAGCAATGCAGTTTGCGTGCCAGTATAATTTCTCTCATAGTTTCAATCAGTTGCACCGAAACCGTCCTGGTCCTGACCCTGAAATGCGCGCGCCGGGCAATCCAAAGTGGTGCGCGCTGCACCGCGCGCGGGCATCGGATCAGCCCGCGGACAGGCGAAACTGCCCGCCGCCGATCATCAGGTCGGGTCCGAGCACCACGCCGGGCTCGAACTCCCAGCACCCGGCGTGCAGCCCCTCGGGCCTGGCGTCGCGCGAGGGCGCGGGCAGCCCGAGATGGCGCGCCGCCTCGCGGTAGAGGTCGGGCCGCCAGGACTGCTGCACCAGCGCGCGGCATTGCTCCTCGGCGATGTCCTTGCCCAGCAGCGCGCCGCTGCTCCTGACCATCCATTGCGCCTGCGAGCGCCACGGGAAGCCGGCGCAATAGCGGCCGAAGACATGAAAATCCGGCGCATCCATCGGCGCGAGGTGCTTGGCGCGACAGAACCTGCCTGTCAGCGCGGGCAGCAGCACCTTCGCCGGCAACCCGAGGTACTGCGCCTGGCTGAGGATGTCCGCGGCGAGTTCGCGCTGCGCGGGCTCGGCCAGCGCCTGGCAGGCGGCCATGATCGCGATGCGCAGGCGCAGGTGCGTGGCCGGATGGTGGTTGTGCCAGGCCTCGGTGACGCCGAGCACCTTTTCCGGCGCGTTGTTCCAGATCTCGTGGCCGGTCGCGGCCACCGCGCCGATGCCCTGCTGCACCGCGAGCGTGTTCCACGGCTCGCCGACGCAGAAGCCGTCGATGATGCCGCGCGCGAGACTGTCGCACATCTGCTCGGGCGGCAGCACGATGATGCGCACCTCGCGATCGGGATCCACGCCGCCGGCGCGCAGCCACATGCGCAGCTGGAAGGTGTGCATCGAGAACAGGTGCACGGTGGCGAGCGTGAGCGGCCCGGCGCCCGGGCTGCCGGCTATCCGCTCGTGCAGTGCCGCGGCCATGCCCGGGGCGCTGGCGTCGCGCTCACCGCCGAGCGCTTCCCACAGCGCCCGCGACAGCGTGATCGCGTTGCCGTTCAGGCCGAGCGAAAGGCCGGTCAGCAGGTTGGCGCGCATGCCGCCGGCGCCGAGCCCGGTCATCATCGGCAGCGGCGCCAGCAGGTGCGCGGCGTCGAGCTTGCCCACCACCAGCTTGTCGCGCAGATTCGCCCACGACACCTCGCGCGCGAGCGCGACCTCGAGCCCGTAACGCGCGAACAGCCCGGTTTCACGCGCCATCACCAGCGGCGCGCTGTCGCTGAGACGCATGAAGCCCAGCGTCAGCGCGGACTTTTCCGGCGGCGGAAGTTGCTTGTCGCGACTCATCGGCTCCTGCCCTTGCCCTTGCCCCCGGGCGACAGCGTGGCCAGCACGGTCCTGGCCACGTCCGGCAGTCGCTGGTTGGCGTCCATCGCGAGCCGGGTGAGCATCCGGTGTGCCCCGTCCTCGCTGAGTTTCTGGTAGGCCATCAGCAGGCCCTTGGCCTGCTCGATCAACTTGCGGTCCTCGAGCTGGATGCGCGTGTCGTGCAGTTCCTCGCGCAGCGCCTGGAAGGCGCGGAACTGCGCGATCGCGACGTCGATCACGGGCTTGACCTGCTCGGGATTGATGCCGCCCACCAGGTAGGTGCTGATGCCCGCGCCGACCGCCTGCTCGATGTAGTCCGGGTCGTCCTGCTGCGTGAACATCACCACCGGACGCGGGTTGTGGTGATTCACGACGGCGAGGCTCTCCAGCACGTCGCGGTCCGGCGACTCGATGTCGATCAGTATCACGTCGGGCGCGTGCTGCTGGATCTGGAACAGCAGCCCCTTCGCCGAGGCGATGACGGCCACCACCTCGAAGCCCGCGGCCCACAGCCTCTCCTCGACCAGTTGCGCGCGCTCCGGACTGTCGTCCACCAGCATCACGCGGGCGGGTGGCTTGCTGCTGTCGGTGTTCAACCAGGTGTTCCGGCGGGGGAATCTCAGCGCAATACCATCAACATTCGTGCCATCAGGCTTCGTGATGCACATTGCGCCATTCCCGTGCGCGCTCGGCGTGCCGACTCCGGCTGGTCGCGCACCAAAGCGAGGCGTATGCACGCCAGCTGCACCATGGCGCGGCACAGGGGCACGCATTTCCCGCTGGCACGCGTCGTACGTTTCCGCGTTAAGCTCGGCCCTTGACTCTGGACCATGGTCAAGGGTGCAGAGTGCCTGCACACAGGAGATCGGCAATGTCCACGTACAGCATCGGTGAACTCGCCAGGCGCGCCGGCGTCGCCATCGACACGGTGCGCTACTACGAGCGCAACCAGCTGCTCGACCCGGCCGGGCGCCTCGCCTCCGGCTACCGCCGCTATGGCGACAGCGAACTGAGGCGACTGCGCTTCATCCGGCGCGCCAAGGCGCTGGGCTTCTCGCTCGCGGACGTGCGCGCGCTGCTGTCGCTGAGCGATGAGCGCAACGTCGCCAAGGTCAAGCGCGCCGCCGAAGCGCGGCTGGCCGAGGTCGAGCAGCGTCTCGCCGAACTGGAACGCATCCGCAACGCGCTGCAGGCGCTGGTAGCCGCCTGCCCCGGCCATGGCCGCGCGGAGGCCTGCCCGATCCTCAACGCTCTGAACCAGGAGGACGCCCCGTGAACACGCTCCATTCCCCCGCCCCGTCGCCGGCGGATGCCTCGGCGCACTGCAGTCACGGCCATGCGGCCGCGACTTTCATCGACCCGGTCTGCGGCATGACCGTGAAGCCGGAGTCGCCGCACCACGCCGTGCACGCCGGGCGCGAATACCGTTTCTGCTCCGCGGGCTGCCGCGGCAAGTTCGTCGCCGACCCGGCCCGCTGGCTCGAACCGCGCGATCCGGAGCCTGCCACCGCCCTACCCGGCGCCACGTACACCTGCCCGATGCATCCCGAGATCATCCGCGACCACCCGAGCAGCTGCCCGC
>DAORUQ010000121.1:0-9627 GCA_035433265.1 Pseudomonadales bacterium
GAGGCCCGCGAGCTCGCTGACCAGCGCGATCGCGGCATCGGTGTGCGCGGGCTCCCAGCTGTCGATGGCGATCAGGTATTTGCCGTCGACGACGAAGCTCGGCACGCTCTCGATGCGATACGCGAACGCCGCTCCCTCGCGATCGCGCCACTTCGCCACGTGCTCGATGTACTTCAGGTCCTGCGGCAGCGTCTTGCGCCAGGCATCGACCTTGGGTCGCGCGTCCTGGCAGTGCGGGCAGGTCTCGATGTAGAAGTACATGACGTAGCGTCCCGGCGGCGTCGAGGCGTGGCGCGGCGGACTCTCGTACTCCCTGCAGGTGAAGCCTTCGGTGTGCTCGGGGCAGGCTGCCTGCGCCAGCGCGCCCGCGCAGCCGAGCAGAAACATCAGCGCGGTGCGCTGCATCCACAGTCCTGTTTTCACTTCGTGTCTCCGCCATTGCCAGGTCATGCGCCTGCCGTTTCGCCGCGAGTTCGCGGTGACCGGCATCCGGCGCGAACGCGGCATTGTCCACGAGGCGCCGGCTTCGCGCCAGCGCCTCCCCGCCGGGGGCGGTCTCACTCGCGCATCGTGTACTGCTGGAGTGCGCCGAAGCCGCGCTGGTCGATGCGGTCGATGCGCTCATCGAGGGGCGGATGCGTCTTGTAGAGCTGGGCCAGCATGGCCGAGTCGCTGCCTAGCGCGGTGAGCTTCTGCAGCAGCGAGTACAGCGCCAGCGGGTTCATGCCGGCGCGCGCAAGGTAATGCTCGGCGCCCTCGTCGGCGCGATACTCGGCCTCGCGATCCAGCGCGCTCATCATGATCGTGGCGCCGTGCGTCTCGACGTAGTTGCGCGCATAGGCGGCCGCCGGGCTGCTGTTGCCCAGTTCGACCTTGCTCATCGCGAGCTCCTTGCCCGAGCTCGCCAGCTCCTGCTTGCGGATCACGTTGTAGTGGTCGCGCTGCACGCAGTGACTGATCTCGTGGCCCAGCGCCGCCGCCAGCTCGCTGTCGGAGGACAGCAGCTGGTACAGCCCGCGCGTGACCAGGATGAAGCCGCCCGGCGCGGCGAAGGCGTTGACCTCGGGCGTGTCGATCACGCCGAAGGTCCACGGCAGTTCTGGGCGACTGGTCTGCGAGGCAACCCAGCGTCCGACCAGGTTGACGCGCCGCTGTGCGGCCGTATCGTTCCACAACGGCCGCGCGCCGAGGATGCGGCCGGTGATTTCCGGGCCGAGCGCGAGTTCCTCGCCAGCCAGTTCGCCCTCGGATTTGGGGACCAGCCTGGAGGCGCCGCCCAGCATCGAGCCGAGGCCGCTGCCGAGCCCTCCGCCCAGCGAGCCGAGCAGGCCGCCCACGGCCTTCACGGTCTCGGCCCTGGCCGCGGCAGGCTGCTCCGCCGGATCGGCGCGCCGCGCCTCGGCCTCGCCGGCAAAGTCCACCTGCGTTGCTTCCCAGCCCTGCTCCTGCGCATAGCCGGCGGCCACGGGGCCATCGACGCGCTGGGCCGTCATCGCGTCGAGTTGCGCGGTATCGAACGCGGAGGATTTCAGGTCGCTCTCGTCGATCCCGCGTACCCCCGCGGTCTCGGTGATCCGTCCCACGCCGGCCTTGCCGCTCATCAGCACCTGCACGTTGGCTTCGCCGGCCTCGGCGCCGGCGTAGGCGAGGCGCACGTCGTTGACGCGCACGTAGCCGGATTTCCCGGCGGGCATCTGCAGCTCGTACCACAGGCCCTGTTGCGAGGAAATCGATACCCTGGCATCGCGCTGCAGGGTCGCGAGCGTGGGCGAGTCGAATACGGGTTGCGCATGCACTTCCACGGACGGGCGGTGAACGACGGCGGACAATTCGGCCGCGCTCACGCACGACGCCGCCAGCGTCAACGCAATCGCGACGGTGGGGAAAACGCGCATCACGCTCCTCCTGGGGAAGAATCGGTTGCGGCGGAAATGGCGCTCCGCCGTGTCAGTGGCCATTCGGTCGGGGTGGCGAGCACGCGCCCGATCAGCTCGCGCAGGCGCAGGCGCTCCTCGTCGCCCGAGGACCCCGGCTCGTCGTCGATACGTGCGCAGGCAAATGCCAGCAGCACGCTGCCATCGTCGGGCAGGCGCTCGTCGTACTCGGCCAGTCCCCGCTCGAGCCGCGCGAGGTCCGCCAGCGCTGCAGTGCGCGCCGCGGCTGCATTCGCGCCGTGCCATACCAGAATCATCGTATCGCTCAGCGCATCGTGCAACCAACTCTTGCGTTCGACCACGCCCTCCAGCATCACCGCCTCGCTGCCGGCGTACAGGAACCGTCGCAGCCGGCGCTGGTACTCACGCTGGCGCCGCGCCGAGGAGGTATCGTCGAGTTGCGCATCGGGCACGAAGCGCAGGCGCGCCACGGCGAGCCAGCGGTCCTGGTCGGCAGCGAATTCCCGCAGGAAATCGCCGTTGCCGACCGCGCGTCCGCGCTGAACGCCCGCGTAGGCGCGACAGGATCCGAACACCAGGCTGACGAAACCGACACTGGCGAAGATGTCGAAGAAGAAGCCGAAGAACGTGAGGCCGACGAACGCGGCGCCCAGCAGCGCGGCGTTGACCGCGACGAAGATCGAGTCGATGTCGGGAGCCGGTTCGCCGCGCCAGAAGGCAAAGGTGGTGAGCAGCGTCAGCAGGGTGGCGAGCACGTATTTCAGCCAGCCGGGTGGTGTGCGGATCGCGCTGTCGGCGAGCAGGGCCTCGGTGGCCTCGGCCAGGACCTCGACGCCCGGCATGACCGGATCGACGGGCGTGGGCTTGGCGTCGTTGAGGCCGGAGGCGGTGTAGCCGACCAGCGCCACGCGCCCGTTCAACGCAGGCAGGCTGCCCGATGCATCGCGGCAGACGGCCTTGCCGCCGCTCAGCAGGTCGGCCGCGCTGACATGCGGCAGCCGCGTGTCCTGCCGCCAGTTCGGCCGCACCGCGGCGGCGGGCGGATGCGCCGATGGCGGCATGGCGCTCAGCGCCAGGCGCAGCGCCAGCGAGGGCAGGGCCCAGTCGCCGGCGGACTCGCGCAGGGGGATGTCGCGCAGCACCCCGTCCTTGTTGCGCGATACGTTGGCGATCGCACTGTAGCGGGTCATCGCCTCGCCGTAGGGCAGCAGCAGTGCGACCCTCGGATCCACGCGCGGAGCCGGCACGAGCGCAAATGCCCCCGGGGCCTGCGAGGCGCGCAGGCGCGAACTCTCGTCATAGTCCGGGTGCAGCCGTGTCGAGCCGAACACGAAGCGCCCGGCGCCGCCCAGTGCCATGGCTTCCAGGGTCTGGTCGCCGAGGGGGTCGTCCTGCGAGGGATCGGCGAACAGCACATCGTAGCCGACCGCGCGCACCCCGGCGCGATCCAGCTGGTCGAGCAGGTCGGCGTGGCGTTGCCGGCTCCACGGCCAGCCGCCTTCGCCGCGCGCGCGGAAATACGCGATGGAGCACTCGTCGATCTCGACCACGACCACGCGGCCAGACGGCTTCGGTTCGAACGGGCGCCATTGCACGACCTGGTCGAAGATCGCGTCCTCGGCCGAGTCGAGCGAGCGGGTGTCGCTCCAGTCCCAGGCCAGCCAGGCAATCGCGCCGAGGGCGAGCAGCGGGTAGAACGCGAATTTCAGGCGGAAAGCGAGCCATGACAAGGGCCGGCGGTAGCTGCGCTCGACCTTGGTCCATTGCTGGATGAAGCCGTGGCCGAGCGCCGCGAGGCTCGCATCGATCCACGAGAATATGCGGTCCGCCAGCCTGCCGGGCATCGACACTTCCCTGCGCTCAGGTCATCCACAAAAAAGCCCGGCAATTGCCGGGCTCTCTTGTTTGCGTCGCGGGGACGCGGGGAGGGCTGGACTTACCAGCGGCCACCGCCGCCGCCGCCGGGACGGCCACCGCCACCCGGACGGCCACCGCCACCCGGACGGCCACCGCCGCCGCTGCGGCTGTCACGCTCCATCGCCATGTTGACCTTGAGCGGACGACCGCCCAGGTCACGGCCGTCCAGCTCCAGTGCTGCTTCAGCGGCCGCCTGCGTGGCGAAGGTGATGAAGCCGAAGCCCTTCGGGCGACCGGTTTCACGATCCATGATCAGCGCGATGTCAGTGATGTCGCCGTACGTCGAGAACAGTGAGCGCAACTGCGCCTCATCCACCGAGTACGGGAAGTTGCCGACGTACAGTTTGTTCTGTGCCATGTAAATAGAGCTCCGATTTCAGTTATTACCAGCGTCACCGTCGGCATCGGCAGGTGCCGGTGCTGTCAACGACGGTTCGGCCGTCACGTCATCCGGCGCAGGGCCTTTGGAGCCTTTGCGCTGGTTCTTCTCCTGCAGTTTCTCTTCTTTTTTCTTCTTCTTGGCGATCTCGCGCTGCCGCTTTTCGAAAGAATAATTGGGTTTGGCCACGATTCACCTGCAGGAACTAAAGGGTTTCGAGCGGGGGGGAATGCGATTGCCCGGACCAAGGGGGAAGCGCAAACGGCCCGCGGGCAGTACATACGTTGCGCCGATACTACCCCGAATCGCGCGGGATTGCGCGTTTTTTTCTGAGGTAGGGCGGAAAGTGGGCCGATCCTGCCGGCGGGCCGGCCGGGTGCTAGCATTCCCGCCATGCAGCTCGAACGTATCCTCCAGCGCAACGGCTTCGGCACCCGCCGCGCCTGCCGCGTGCTCATCGCGCAGGGACGGGTGGCGATCGGGGGCGTCGTCCGTGCCGACCCCGCGGCCGAGATTGCCACCGAGGGGCTGGTGTTCTCGGTCGACGGGGTGGACTGGCCCCATGCCGAATTCGCCACCGTGGTGCTGAACAAGCCTGCGGGCTACGAGTGCTCGCGCCAGCCGCAGCACCACCGCAGCGTGCTGGAGTTGCTGCCGCTGCCCCTGCGCGAACGCGGCGTACAGCCGGTCGGGCGCCTCGACGCGGACACCACGGGGCTGTTGCTGCTGACCGACGACGGCCCGCTCAACCATGCGCTGGCCTCGGGCAAGCGCATGGTGGCGAAGGTCTACCGGGTCACCACGAAACATCCGCTGGACGAGCGGCAGATCGGGCAACTGCGCGCCGGCGTGGTGCTGCGCGACAACCCCGAGCCCGTGGCTGCCGTTGCCTGCGAACAACTCGGGGCGCATCATCTGCGCCTGACCGTGAGCGAGGGCAAGTACCACCAGGTCAAGCGCATGCTGGCGGCGGTGGGCAACCGGGTCGAGGCGCTGCACCGCGAGGCCGTGGGCGGCTTCGTGCTGCCGCCGGACCTGGCGCCGGGCGAGTGGCGCTGGCTGTCGGCCGCCGAGCTGCTGCAACTCGGCCAGTGCGGCACGCGCTGAATCCCGGCCCACCCGCGCGTCCGGTGGGCGGCATTCAGGTCTGGCGCGGCGGACGCGCCGGCGCCGGCTTTGCGGCCTTGCCCGTCGTGCGCGGCGTCGCCGCCCTCGATTTCGGTTTGCCGGTGGCGGCCGATTTTTTCTTCTTCTTGCCGGCCCTGGGCTTGGCCGGCTTCGCATCCACGACGGGCGGCGGGCGCTTGTTCGGCCCTGTCGCCGGCACGCGGTGTTTCGGCTCGAAGCCCTCGACTTCGCGCCGCGCCAGCATCTTGCCGATCAGGCTCTCGATCGCGGCCAGCTGCATCGCCTCGTCGGCGCACACCAGCGAGATCGCCTCGCCCTCCTGCCCGGCGCGGCCGGTGCGCCCGATGCGGTGCACGTAGCCCTCGGGGGCGATCGGCAGGTCGAGGTTCACCACCAGCGGCAGCGCCTCGATGTCGAGGCCTCGCGCCGCCACGTCGGTGGCGACCAGCACCCGCACCTGCCCGGCGTTGAAGCGCCTGAGCGCGGCGAGCCGCGCGTGCTGCGGGATGTCGCCGTGGATCGCGGCGGTGCTCACCTCCTGGTACTGCAGACTGGTGACCAGTTCGTCCACGCGCTTGCGCGTCTTCGCGAACACCAGCACCTGCGGCCAGCGCTGGCGGCGCAGCAGGTGGCAGAACAGTTCCAGCTTGCGTTGCTTGTCCACCGGGATCACGCGTTGCTTCACGCTCGCCACCGCGGTGTTGCGCGGGCTGGCGTCGACCTCGAGCGGGTGGTGCAGCAGCCCGCTCGCCAGCGTGCGGATGGGATCCGAGAAAGTGGCCGAGAACAGCAGCGTCTGGCGCCGCCGCGGCAGCAGCGCGAGGATCTGCTCGAGCTCGCGGCTGAAGCCCATGTCCAGCATGCGGTCGGCCTCGTCGAGCACCAGCACCCGCAGCTGCCCGAGGCGCAGCGCGTTCTTGCCGTGCAGGTCCAGCAGGCGTCCGGGTGTCGCGACCAGGATGTCGGCGCCGCGGCGCAGGGCCATCATCTGCGGGTTCAGGCTGACGCCGCCGTAGGCGACGAGTACGCGCACCGGCAGGCGGCGGCCGTACTCGCGCAGATCGTCGGCCACCTGCTGCGCGAGCTCGCGCGTCGGGGTGAGCACCAGGGCGCTGATGCTGTTGGGCTCGGGCGGTGGCAGCTCGCCCAGCTTCTGCAGCAGCGGCAGCGCGAAGCTGCCGGTCTTGCCGGTGCCGGTCTGGGCGGCGGCGATCAGGTCGCGCCCGGCGAGCACCGCGGGGATGGCTTTCAACTGGATCGGCGTGGGCGTGGCGTGCCCGAGCTCGTCCAGGGCTTGCAGCAGCGGCTCGATGAGGCCGAGATCCTTGAATTGCATGGGCGGTGTGTCCGGTGTGGGGCGCTCAGGAAACGATCGGCATCCCGATCAGGTCGGCGATCAGGCGGTGGTTCTGCTGCAGCAGCATCTCGTTGCGCCCGAAGGTGAGCCGGTAGCCGGGCGGCGCGCTCGCGAGCCGCTTCCAGCTGTCGGCGGCGATCACGAAGTCCTCGCCGCTGACCACCTGCATGATGCTCGCGTGCGCCCTTTCGAGATCCGGGATGGTGGCCGGGTCGCCGCCGCGCGGCAGGTAGATCGAGCCGTGCGCCACCGCCTCGCCGACCGAATCGCCGGGGAAGATGCGGTAGAAGGCGATGAAGGGCTCGCGGTTGCCGATACCGACCAGTCGCCCCACGGTGAACGTGGTGTTCGGGAACAGCGAGTGCACGCCCTGGTAATAGGGCTCGGGCAGTTCGGTGTCCGGCATGCCGGCGTAGCCCTTCACCTCGGCGCCCGGCGAGGCATAGCGCTGGTGGATGCCGAAGCGGTCGTAGATCGCGACCCACGGCACCAGTGCGGGCGCCAGGGTGCGCGGGTGCGCCGCGGGCACGTGGTAGGGCTCGCAGAAGGAATCGAGCGCGAGCTTCCAGTTGGCGCGCACGGGCAGCGTGTCGGCGTGCACCGGTGTGGCGCCGGCGAGATCCAGCGCCGCGAACAGCGGCGCGGCGGGCCCGAGGAACCCGGCGACGTCGATCGTCTCCTCGCCCGGGCGCGCGATCACGAAGATCATGCCGTGCCATTCGGCCACCGGCACGCGCAGCAGGCCGTGCGCCGCGCGGTCGAGTCCGTCGAAGGCCGCCCCGACCGGGATGCCGACCAGGCGGCCGTCGAGGTCGTAGTTCCAGTTGTGGAACGGGCAGCTGATGCGCTGGCGCGGCTCGCAGTGCGTCACCAGCCGTGCGCCGCGGTGGCGGCATATGTTGAGGAAGGCGCGTACCGTGCCGTCGTGGCCGCGCACGATGATGATCTCGGGGCCCGCGGCGTCGAACAGCATCAGCTCGCCGGGGCGCGCGATGTCGCCGGACAGCCCCGCCAGCAGCGGCAGCTCGCCGAAGATATCGTGCTGCTCGGCGGCGAAGCGCGCCGGGTCGGTGTAGACGCTGGCCGGCACGTCCAGTGTCCCGGTCACCAGGTCGGTGGTGCCGCCGGCCTCGATGTGCGCGATCAGGCGCCGGCGCATGCGGCGCGCCTCGTCGGCCAGCGAGAAACCCGCGCTCCCGATCGCGCTCATGCCTGCTCCCGTGCGTGTCGTGCTGTCATGGCCGCGCATTGTGCGGCATGGAGCGGGCGCGCGCGAGGCGCGCCGCCATCGGCCGTGTTCAGGCGGCAGGCGGTCCCGCCGGCGGCGGGTTCATCTGCCGGTACAGCCGCAGCGCCATCGCCAGCAGCACCAGCACGGCGCCGATCAGCAGCGCCCACAGCAGGTAGCGCTGCCACGGCACCGGCGGCGGCAGCGGTCGCAGGGCGTCGGGACCGGCGAGGCGGCTGCGTCCGCCCAGCGCGGCGCTGCCGGTCAGCGCCTCGCGCCGCGTCGCGTCGAGATCCGCGAGCAGGCGCTCGACCGGTTGCGCGGCCGCTGCGATGCGCGCGCTGCCCGCGGCGAGCAGGAACGGGGCGCCCCCGCGCGCGATGAACACCAGTTCGTCCGGCGCCCAGCCGAGCTCCAGCGCCGGCGCGCTGCCGTTGCCCTCGCGCGCCTCGATGCGCCAGTAGCGGTCACGTCGGCGCTCGATGGTCAGCTCGGGGCTCGCCAGTTCCGTGCCCTCGGCCTGCAGCCGGTAGAACAGCGCATCGGCGCGCTCGCGCCACGGCTCGGTGACGGCGGGGCGCGACAGCACGCGCAAGGTCGCCATGCTGTTGGGCTCGGCGAAGGCGATGCGCAGCCGGTCGACGGGCAGCCAGCCGCGCGCGTCGAATTCCCGGGCGTGCGGCCCATCCGCCGCCGCGGCGCCCTCGATGCGCGTCCAGTGCCGCGCGCGTGCTGCGGCGCGCTCGCGCAGCAAGGCGCTCGCGCCCGACAGTTC
Organism: Pseudomonadales bacterium; assembly: GCA_035433265.1. Classification (GTDB taxonomy): domain Bacteria; phylum Pseudomonadota; class Gammaproteobacteria; order Pseudomonadales; family UBA5518; genus UBA5518. Next base: position 8,680 of record DAORUQ010000121.1, read on the forward strand.
CACGCCCTTGGCGGCCGCGGGCCATTGCAGGCGCAGGTAGCGGTCCGGGCTGTCGTGCAGTGCGATCTCGTGGCGGGCGAGACGCTGCCCCGCGTGCGTGAGGCTCGCCACCGCCGCCGTGCCCGCGGCGCGCCACGCACGCAGGTCCGTGCTGCTCTCCAGCGTCACGGTGCTGACGAAATCGGGGGAGTCGTCGCGCCAGTCCAGCCTGAGCGCGGCGATCGCGGCGTGCTCCGTGCCGGCGTCGATCAGGTAGGCGCTGACCGGCTGCGCGCCGGTGTCCGGGCCCGACAGGTCGAGCAGCGCGCCGCTGGCGTCGAGCCTGATCCGCAGCGAGCCGCTCCCCGCCGGCGTGTCGCCGACGCGCAACGGGAACAGGCGCAGCGCCACGGGTTCGCGCGCCGCGGCCGCGGGTTCGCGCGGCGCCACGATCGCGTGTTCCAGCACTTCGCCCTCGGCATTGAACACGCGCAGGTCGCCCAGGTCGGCGCGCGCCACGCTGCCATAGAGCGCCTCGTCGAGCGCGAGACGCTGAAGCGGCGCCTGCCGCGGCGCCTCGATCGCGAAGCGCCACGCGAACTGCTGTGGCGTCACCGGCGCCGCGGCCGCATGCGCCGCAGCGATCGCGCCGAGCAGCGCCAGCAAGGCCCACGTCCGGGTCTTCATGCCTGTGTCTCCCGCGCCTGGCGCGGCGGCGCCGGTGACAAGTAGCCGATCAGTACCATCAGGCCTCCCGCGCCGAGGAACGAGACGATGCGCGCCACGGTGCCGCTGCCCGCCAGATCGACGAAGAACAGCTTCAGCACCAGCGCCGCCAGCAGCGCGCCGCCGCAGAGCCACAGCCAGCGCCGGGCGCTGCGCGTGGCGACGAACATCACCGCGAGCGCCGTGAGCGCCCACAGCACCGAGATGCTGCCCTGGAATACCGGCGAGCGGTGCAGCGCGTGC
>DAORUQ010000122.1:0-9608 GCA_035433265.1 Pseudomonadales bacterium
GCGAATCCACCTGTCCGATTTGATCGACATCGCTGTGCTGCTTCCCGATTGAGTCGTGGCGCCCGGTTCGATGCCCGCGCCGGGGGGCGCCATCTTAGCGGCTGGCGGGGGCCGCGCAAAGCCGCGCGCGCAAGCTCAGTCGTTGGTGACGGTGATGCTGGGCACCTGCCCCTGCGCCGCATTGCGCCGCAGCAGTTCCAGCCCCATGCGACGCGCCACGTCGCGGTAGATCGCGCCGAGCGGGCCGTCGGGATCGGCGGCCACGGTGGGCTTGCCGCCGTCGGTCTGCTCGCGGATGCGGATGTCGAGCGGCAGCGCGCCGAGCAGCGGCACGCCGTATTCGCGCGCGATGCGCTCGCCGCCGCCGGCACCGAAGAGGTGCTCGGCGTGCCCGCAATGCGAGCACACGTGCACCGCCATGTTCTCGACCACGCCGAGCACCGGGATGCCGACCTTGGAGAACATCTCGATACCCTTCTTGCAGTCGAGCAGCGCGATGTCCTGCGGCGTGGTGACGATCACCGCGCCGCTGACCGGCGCCTTCTGCGCGAGGGTCAGCTGAATGTCGCCGGTGCCCGGCGGCATATCGACGACCAGGTAGTCGAGGTCGCGCCAAAGCGTCTGCGCGATCATCTGCTGCAGCGCGCCGCTGGCCATCGGGCCGCGCCAGACCATCGCGGTCTTCTCCGTGACCAGGTAGCCCATCGACATGGTCTGCAGGCCGTGCGCCTCGATCGGCACGATGAAATTGCCCTCGCGCCCCTCGGGACGCTGGTGCTCGGGCACACCGAGCATGATCTGCTGGCTGGGGCCGTAGATGTCGGCGTCCAGCAGCCCGACCCGCGCGCCCTCGCGCTGCAGGGCGAGCGCCAGGTTCACCGCGGTGGTCGACTTGCCGACGCCGCCCTTGCCCGAGGCGACCGCGATCAGGTTGCGCACGCTGTCGAGCCCGGGCGCATCGCCGCGCCGTGGCGTGGGCGCGATGCGCACCTCGAAGTCCATGCGCAGCGCGGCGCCCGCCACCAGCGGTGCGAGGGCATGGCGCACCACCGCCGCGATCGGCTCGCGCAGCCCGGCGGCGGGAATGCCCGCGTGCACGGTGGCGACCGCGATGTCACCGCGCCGCTCCAGCGCCGTGAGTTCGGTCCATTCGCCGAGCGGCGCCTCGATGCCTTCCACGCGGCAACTGGCGAGTACGCGGCGGGCCGCCTGCAGGTCGATGGCGCTCATGTCTGACTCCCGGAAAGCGGAAAATGCCGCATCTTAGCGGCCTCGCCACGGGCGCGGAAGGCGCGCCGCGCGGGCCGGTACTATCCACGATGCAAAGCCCGGGGGATATCGTTATATTTCCCGTTTTTACCGCGGGAATCCCGCGCAACGGACCCCATCGCGCCATGCCCGCCCAACGCCGCATCCTCGTTACCAGCGCCCTGCCCTATGCCAACGGGCCGCTGCACCTCGGCCACATGATCGAGCAGATCCAGACCGACATCTGGGTGCGCTTCCAGCGCCTGCGCGGGCACGCCTGCACCTACGTGTGCGCGAGCGACGCGCACGGCACCCCGGTGATGCTGCGCGCCGAGAAGGAAGGGCTGACACCAGAGCAGCTGATCGAGCGCATCCAGGCCAGCCACCGCGCCGATTCCGCCGGCTTCCTGGTGAGCTGTGACAATTTCTACACCACGCACTCCCCCGAGAACCGCCACTTCGCCGAGCTGATCTACACCCGCCTCGCCGCGCGCGGCCACATCGCGCGGCGCTCGATCGAGCAGGCCTTCGACCCCGAGAAGGGCCTGTTCCTGCCGGATCGCTACATCAAGGGCGGCTGCCCGCGCTGCGGCGCAGCCGACCAGTACGGCGATTCCTGCGAATCCTGCGGCGCCACCTACACACCGCTCGACCTGAAGAACCCGGTCTCCGTGCTCTCGGGCGCCACGCCGGTGCGGCGCGAGTCAGAGCACTTCTTCTTCAGGCTCGGCGATTTCGAGGCGATGCTGCGCGAATGGACCGCCGGCGAGGGCGTGCAGCCCGAAGTGGCGAACAAGCTGCAGGAGTGGTTCTCCCAAGGCCTCAACGACTGGGACATCTCGCGCGACGCGCCCTATTTCGGCTTCGAGATCCCGGGCGAGCCGGGCAAGTATTTCTACGTCTGGGTCGATGCCCCGATCGGCTACATGGCGAGCTTCCGCGATCTGTGCAACCGCACCGGCGAGGACTTCGACAGCTACTGGGCCGAGGGCGGCAGCACGGAGCTCTACCACTTCATCGGCAAGGACATCGCGTATTTCCACACGCTGTTCTGGCCCGCGATGCTGAGCGGTGCGGGCTTTCGCCGCCCCGACGCGGTGTTCTGCCACGGCTTCCTCACGGTCAACGGGCAGAAGATGTCGAAGTCGCGCGGCACCTTCATCATGGCGCGCACCTACCTGGAGCACCTCGATCCCGAGTATTTCCGCTACTACATCGCGGCCAAGCTCGGCGCGGGGCTGGAGGACATCGACCTCAACCTCGAGGACTTCGTGCTGCGCGTGAATTCGGACCTGGTCGGCAAGGTCGTGAACATCGCGAGCCGCTGCGCCGGCTTCATCTCCAAGCGCTTCGAGGGCCGGCTCGCCGCCGGCGACGAGGCCGCCGCGCTGCTGGCGGACTTCCTCGCCGAACGCGACACCGTCGCCGCTTACTACGAAGGCCGCGAATACGGCAAGGCGATCCGCCTGATCATGGCGCTCGCCGACCGCGCCAACCAGTACATCGACCACGAAAAGCCCTGGGCGCTGGCGAAGGACCCCGCCCAGTCCGCGCGCGTGCAGGCGGTGTGCTCGGCGGGCATCGAGCTGTTTCGCGTGCTGATGATCTATCTGGCGCCGGTGCTGCCGGCAATGGCCGCGAAGGCTGCCGGCTTCCTGCGCAGCGAACTGGACTGGGCCGCGCTCGCGGGCCCGCTCGGCGCGCACACCATCGACACCTTCAGCCCGCTGATGAACCGTGTCGACCCCGAGCGCGTGGCCGCGATGGTCGAGGCCAGCAGGGAAGACGTGGCGCAGGGGAGCGCACCGGCGGTGGCAGCCGCACCGGTGGCGGCGCAGCATCCGCCGATCGCCGGGACCGTCGGCATCGAGGACTTCGCGAAGATCGACCTGCGCGTGGCGCGCATCCTGGCGGCCGAACCGGTGGAAGGCGCCGACAAGCTGCTGGCGCTGACGCTGGACCTCGGTGACGACATCCGCCGCAATGTGTTCGCGGGCATCAAGTCCGCGTATGCGCCGGCCGAACTCATCGGACGGCTCACGGTGGTGGTCGCCAACCTCGCGCCGCGCAAGATGCGCTTCGGCACCTCCGAGGGCATGGTGCTGGCGGCCGGCCCCGGCGGCAAGGACATCTTCCTGCTCGCGCCCGACAGCGGCGCGGTGCCGGGAATGCAGGTCAAGTAGAGCGCGGGGGCCTCGCAGATGATTTCCGATCTCGCGCTGTTCCTGGTCGGCGCCGTGCTGGTCAACAACTTCGTGCTGGTGCAGTTCCTCGGGCTGTGCCCCTTCATGGGCGTGTCCTCGAAACTGGAATCCGCGCTCGGCATGGCGATGGCGACCACCTTCGTGCTGACGCTCACCTCGACCTGCACCCACCTGGTGTTCCGCTACGTGCTCGCGCCGCTCGGGCTGGAATACCTGCAGACGATCTCTTTCATCCTGGTGATCGCGGCGGTGGTGCAGTTCACCGAGATGTTCGTGCGCAAGACCAGCCCGCTGCTGTACAAGGTGCTCGGCGTGTTCCTGCCGCTGATCACGGTGAACTGCGCGGTGCTGGGCGTGGCGCTGCTGAACGTCAACAAGCACCACGACTTCCTGCACTCGGTGCTGTACGGCTTCGGCGCCGCCGCGGGCTTCTCGCTGGTGCTGGTGCTGTTCGCGGCCATGCGCGAGCGCATCGCCGCGGCCGACGTGCCGCAACCCTTCCGTGGCGCCGCGATCGGCATGATCACGGCCAGCCTGATGTCGCTCGCCTTCATGGGCTTCGCCGGCCTCGTATGATCGAGCTGCTCACCCAGCACCCCGTCGCGGCGGCGCTCGTCGCGCTCGCCGCGCTCGCGCTCGGCTTCGGCGCGCTGCTCGGCTTCGCCAGCGTGCGCTACGCGGTCACCGGCAACCCGATCGTCGAGCAGATCCTCGAGAAGCTGCCGCAGACGCAATGCGGCCAGTGCGGACACCCCGGCTGCCGGCCCTACGCCGAGGCCATCGCCGCCGGCGAGCCGATCAACAAGTGTCCGCCCGGCGGGCAGGCCACGATCAACGCGCTCGCCGACCTGCTGCATGTCGAAGCGCCCGCGCTCGACGCCGAGCACGGCGAGGAGAAGCCGCGCACGGTGGCCTTCATCCGCGAGGACGAGTGCATCGGCTGCACCAAGTGCATCCAGGCCTGCCCGGTGGACGCGATCCTCGGCGCCGCCAAGCAGATGCACACGGTGATCGCCTCGGAGTGCACCGGCTGCGATCTGTGCGTCGAACCCTGCCCGGTGGACTGCATCGAGATGCGCCCGGTGCCGAGCACGGCACAGGGCTGGAGCTGGGAACTGCCGCGCCGCGCCGCGCCGCAGACATCGCTCATCGCGAGCGATGCGCCCGCCGAGCGCGCGGCATGAGGCGGCTCAGCGACATCCCCGGCGGCATTCATCCGCCGCAGAACAAGACGCAGTCGCTGCGCCACCCGATCGCGCGCGCGCCGCTGGCGCCGGAACTGGTGCTGCCGCTCTCGCAGCACAGCGGCGCGCCGGCCGAGCCCGTCGTCGCGCCGGGCGATCAGGTGCTGAAGGGACAGATGATCGCGCGCGCCAGCGGCGCGCTGAGCGCAGCGCTGCACGCGCCGAGTTCGGGCGAGATCGTGGCGATCGAGCCGCGGCCCGTGCCGCACCCCTCCGGCATGGACGCGATGGCGATCGTGCTGCGCCCCGACGGCGCCGAGCGCTGGATCGAGCGCCGGCCGATGCCGGACTACCGCGAACGCACGCGCGAGGAGGTGCTGGCGAAGATCCGCGATGCCGGCGTAGCCGGGCTGGGTGGCGCGGGCTTCCCGACCGCGTTGAAGCTGGCCCCGGGGCCGGCGCGGCGCATCCGCACGCTGATCATCAACGGCGCGGAATGCGAGCCCTACATCACGGCCGACGACATGCTGATGCGCGAGCGCGCGGCCGAGGTCGTGGCCGGTGCGCGTATCATCGCGTGGCTGCTGGAGGCCGGGGAAACCCTGATCGCGATCGAGGACAACAAGCCCGAGGCGATCGCGGCGATGCGCGCGGCGGCGGGGACGGACATCGAGGTCGTGCCGTTCCCGACCAAGTACCCCTCGGGCGGCGAGAAGCAGCTGATCCAGATCATGACGGGCCAGGAAGTGCCCTCCGGCAAGCTGCCCGCCGATATCGGCATCTGCTGCCAGAACGTCGGCACCGCGGCGGAGATCCACCGCGCGGTCGAACGCGGCGAACCGCTGATCGCGCGCATCACCACGGTGACGGGCGCGGCGGTGGACGATCCGCGCAACTTCGAGGTGCTGCTGGGCACGCCGATCAGCCTGCTGCTGGCCGCGGCGGGCTTCCATCCCGAGCGCGCGGCGCGGCTGGTGATGGGCGGGCCGATGATGGGCTTTGCGCTGCCGCACGCCGAACTGCCCGTGGTCAAGACCACCAACTGCGTGCTCGCGCCGAGCGCCGCGGAACTGCCGCTTCCGCCGCCGGCGCAGGCCTGCATCCGCTGCGCGATGTGCGCCCAGGTCTGCCCGGCCTCGCTGCTGCCCCAGCAGCTGTTCTGGTACGCGCAGGCCGAGGACCACGTGAACCTCGAGAAGCAGCACCTGTTCGACTGCATCGAGTGCGGCGCCTGCTCGTGGGCCTGCCCGAGCAGCATTCCGCTGGTGCAGTACTACCGTGCCTCGAAGGGCGCGATCCGCCAGGCCCGCGAGCAGCAGCAGAAAGCCGAGAACGCGCGCCGGCGCTTCGAACAGCGCCAGGCCCGCATCGAGCAGCAGGAGCAGGAAAAGGAGGCGCGCCGCGCCGCGCGCCAGCAGGAGGCGCGCAAGCCCGCCACGCCCGCCGCCGAAGCGGCAGCAGCACCCGCACCCGCCCCTGCAGCAGCAGTGGCAGCCGCAGCGCCCGCTGCCGCGCCTGCCGTCGCGCCGGCACCGGACCCGCTCGCCGCCGCCCGCGCCAGCCAGGTCGAGGCGGCGGTGGAGCGCGTGAAGGCGAAGAAGCTCGCGGCCGCCGGCGAGCACCGCGACGTGGTGGCCGACGCCATCGAGCGCGCGCGCCGCCAGGCGCTGGAGCGCGCCGCCACGATCCCCGCCGCGCCGGCGCCCGCCGCCGAGCCGCCGTCGCGCGAGACCCTCGAGCGCCGCGTCGCGACGATGGAACAGAAACTCGCGCGCGCCACCGAAAAACTGCTCGCTGCCGAAGCCGCGGGCGAGACCGAAACCGTCGCGTTGCTCTCTCGCGCGCGCGGCGACCTCGAAAAGCGCCTCGCCGATGCGCGGCAGGAACTCGAAATGCTCGCCGCGGTGCAGGAGTAGCACGACCATGGCCCTGCCCCGCTTCAGCTCGCCGCACGCCCACGGGCCGGCGCGCACCTCATGGGTGATGCAGCAGGTGCTGCTGGCGACAGTGCCCGGTGTGCTCGCGCTGACGGTGTGCTTCGGCTGGGGCACGCTGGCGAACATCCTCTGGGCGGTGCCCGTGGCGCTCGCCTGCGAGGGCGCGATGCTGCGCCTGCGCGGGCGCGACGTGCGGTTCAGCCTGCGCGACTGCAGCGCGCTGGTGACCGCGCTGCTGCTCGCGATCGCGCTGCCGCCGGGCTCGCCGTGGTGGCTCGTCACGACAGGTACCGCGTTCGCGATCGTGATCGCGAAGCAGCTCTACGGCGGCCTCGGCAGCAACCCGTTCAACCCGGCAATGGCCGGCTACGTGGTGCTGCTGATATCGTTCCCGCTGGAGATGACGCGCTGGATGGCGCCGGCAGCGGCCGGCATCGCCGCGCCGCTCGGTCCGCTCGAGGCCCTGCAGGCCTCGCTGGGACTGCTCGATGCCGCGCGCCTCGACGCGCTGACCATGGCCACCCCGCTCGACGTGCTGCGCCAGAACCAGTCGCTGCTGGTCTCCGAGCTGTGGGCGAAGAACCCGCAGTTCGGCCGCATCGCCGGCGCCGGCTGGGAATGGGTCAATGCCGGCTTCCTCGCCGGCGGGCTCTACCTGCTGGCACGGCGCATCTTCACCTGGCACGCGCCGCTCGCGATGCTGGGCGCGCTGGCGTTGATGGCCGCGATCTTCCACGACGGCGGCAGCGCGGCCAGCGGCGGCTCGCCGCTGTTCCACCTGTTCTCGGGCGCAACCATGTTCGGCGCGTTTTTCATCGTGACCGACCCGGTGACCTGCGCGACCAGCAACCGTGGTCGGCTGATCTTCGGCGCGCTGGTCGGCGTGCTGGTCTACCTGATCCGGCACTGGGGCAACTATCCCGACGCGGTGGCCTTCGCCGTGCTGCTGATGAACTTCGCCGCGCCGCTGCTCGACCACTACACGCAGCCGCGCAGTTACGGCCACGACCGCGGGAGATCCGCATGAAGCTGGCCGACGCCGTCGGGCGCAACAGCCTCGTGCTGGGACTGGTCGCGCTGCTCATCACCCTGGCGCTGGCGGGCACGCAGCTGCTGACGCGCGAGCAGATCGCCGCGCAGCGGCGCGCCGCCGAAGCGCGCGCCTACAACGAGATCCTGCCGCCGGCGCGCTACGACAACGTGCTGCTCGACGATTTCCGCCTGGTCGATGACCGCGAGCTGCTCGGACTGCAGCAGGCGCGCAAGGCACTGGTGGCGCGTCTGGGCGGCGAAGCGCAGGCGGTGATCGTTCCGGCCACGGCGCCCGACGGCTACGGCGGGGCGATCGAGCTGATCGTCGGCATCAACGCCGACGGCACGGTGGCCGGCGTGCGCGTGGTGGCGCACAAGGAGACGCCGGGGCTCGGCGACAAGATCGATGCCCGCAAGTCGCGCTGGATCGACTCCTTCGCGGGCCGCTCCCTCGCCGATCCCGCGCCGGCGCAATGGACGGTGCACAAGGACGGCGGCGTTTTCGACCAGTTCACGGGCGCGACGATCACGCCGCGCGCGGTGACCGCGGCGGTCAAGCGCACGCTGCAGTATTTCGAGGCCAACCGCGAGGCGCTGCTCGCCCCCGCGGCAACAGGGAGCGAAGCCCGCCATGAGTGAGCCCCGCATCGGCGAAATTACGCTGAACGGCCTGTGGAAGAACAACCCGGCCCTGGTGCAATTGCTCGGGCTGTGCCCGCTGCTCGCGGTCAGCGGCTCGGTGGTCAACGCGCTCGGCATGGGGCTCGCGACAGCCCTCGTGCTGATGGGCACCAACACGCTGGTGTCGATGGTGCGCCACGTGGTGCCCGACACGATCCGCCTGCCCGCCTTCGTGCTGATCATCGCCGGCGCGGTGACGCTGGTCGAATTGCTGATGCAGGCATACGCCTACGGGCTCTACGAGGTGCTGGGCATCTTCCTGCCGCTGATCACCACGAACTGCGTGGTGCTCGGGCGCGCCGAGGCCTTCGCCAGCAAGAACCCGGTGCCGCTCGCGGCGCTCGAGGGGCTGATGATGGGGCTGGGCTTCAGCGCCGTGCTCGTGGTGCTCGGCGCACTGCGCGAGCTGCTCGGCAACGGCACGCTGTTCGCCGACATGCAACTGCTGTTCGGCCCGATGGCCGCCGACTGGGAGGTCCGCCCCTTCGGCGAGCAGCGCCACTTCCTGCTCGCGGTGCTGCCACCCGGCGCCTTCCTGTTCACCGGGCTGCTGATCGCGTTGAAGAACGGCATCGACGCGCAGATCAAGGCGCGCGCCGAGGCCGCGCGCGCGCCGCAGGTTCCCGCCGGCAGCAAGCGCGTGCGCGTCACCGGGCACATCAGTTGAACGGCGCGAAGCGCCGCGAGATCTTCCGCCGGCTGCAGGCCGCCAACCCGGCGCCGACCACCGAGCTCGAGTTCGCTTCGCCCTTCGAGCTGCTGGTCGCGGTGATCCTCTCGGCGCAGGCCACCGACATCAGCGTGAACAAGGCCACGCGCAAGCTCTACCCGGTGGCCAACACCCCCGCGGCAATACTCGCGCTCGGCGAGGAAGGGCTGAAGCCCTACATCCGCCACATCGGACTGTTCAACAGCAAGGCGAAGAACGTGATCGCCACCTGCGCGCTGCTGATCGAACGCCACGCATCGCAGGTGCCCGCCGAGCGCAAGGCACTCGAGGCACTGCCCGGCGTGGGCCGCAAGACCGCCAACGTGATCCTCAACACCGCCTTCGGCGAGCCGACCATGGCCGTCGACACGCACATCTTCCGCCTCGCCAACCGTATCCGTCTCGCCCCCGGCAAGACGGTGCGCGCGGTCGAGGAAAACCTGCTCAAGACCACGCCGCCCGAGTACCTGCGCGATGCGCACCACTGGCTGATCCTGCACGGGCGCTACGTCTGCACCGCGCGCAACCCGAATTGCCGCGAGTGCGTGATCAGTGACCTCTGCGAATACCCCGGCCGCAAGAAGATCCTGCAGCAGCCGTAGGTCGGCATTCA
>DAORUQ010000123.1:0-3865 GCA_035433265.1 Pseudomonadales bacterium
TGCAGACTGCGGTGGTCGGCAATCCCTTGTCCGCGGCAGCCAGCGCATCGCGAATGGTCCAACCGGTACAGGATCCGCAGTTGCCCAGTCCGACCACAGCGATGTCGATGGCATTCAGGAATTCGTCCAGCTCCCTGGCCATGCGCTCGCCTTCGGCACCCGTGCGGCCCTGGTTCGAACGCCAGAACTTCACTTCCGCGCCGGCCCTGCTGAACTCCTCTGCCCAGATTTTCGCAATCCAGTCCCACGCCCGCCAGATCTCGTCCAGGCGCAAACCGACGATCTTCCCTGCCAGGGAGCCCGCATCGGGACCCGGCGAGGCGATATCGTCCGCGCGCACCGCGGTCGGGTCCAGTACTTTGCCTGTGCTCATCCTGTTCTCCTTCGCAGGTTTCCCCTGCAACACGGCTGGGCCGGTCAGGCCGATTGCTGGCATGCATCACAAGCTGAGCGCTTGACACATAGTCCAGCATTCTGGACTATCAAAACCATTATGATGGACATACTCGGATACGCGGTTCATGCTTGTCAAACCCATTGCCAACCTGTTCAGCCTTATGGACTTCTTCGTCCGAGCCAGGAGACCGCTGTCGGTGCGCGATATCGTCGCGGAGTTTTCCTGGCCCCGGTCCAGCGTGTTCAACATGGTCTCGACGATGGTGGAGCACGGCTACCTGCATCAGCCGGTGCCACGGGGCGGCTATTACCCGACCACCCGATGGATGGAGCTGGCGCGGGATCTCTCCGAATCCCAGCCATTGCCGGAATCGGTGCACAAGCTGCTCGTCGAGCTCGCGAACCGGAGCGGTGAAACGTTGTTCCTCGCCGCGGCCGAGGGAACCAGCGCGGTATTCCTGGATGTTGTGGAGTCGTCGGCGGACATCCGCTTCATTGCCAACGTCGGCCAACGGCTTCCCATACACGTGACGGCCGCGGGCAGGGCCATCCTGGCCCAGTACTCGCCCGCTGAACGCGCGGCAACGCTCAAGCGCATCAAGTATCAGCCCTACGAGAAGGACACCTTCATGACGCCCGAATCGGTGGAGCGGGATGTGCGCGAGAGCGCGAGGAATGGCTGGTACGTCAATCCGGGCATCTACGCACCCGGTGTGGCGGGGATTGCCGTGCCTTTTCCGTTTCGCGGCAGGCGCAATGCCATCGCCCTGGGCGGACCCGCTTCACGCATCGAGAAGCATGTAGATGACCTGGGCAAGCTGCTGCGCGAATCGATCGATCGCTTTCTCGCGGTCAACGAATGAAGGCCGAAGCCGCGCGCGGATCCAGGAAGAGACAAAAAAATGAAGTGCTGGAGGACATGCAGATGATCGATATTCCTGTAGAGCCCATTTCGCCCGGCCTGGGTGCCCGTGTGCTGATTCGCGCCGAACACCTGCTCGACGAGGGCGTGGCGCAACAGTGCTCGAATCTTCTGGATGAGCACCTGGTGCTGGTGTTTCCGCAAATCGCTGTCAGTGATGACGTGCAGATAGCCTTCAGCAACCGGCTGGGAAAGATGCAGGGCTCCCGGCTTCGCGCGAAAGCGGATACCGCGGCCGACAAGATGGGTATCTATCCGGTAACCCTGGATCCCGGGCGCGCCAAGTTCCTCGACTACATCCATTCCAACGAACACTGGCATATGGACGGAACGACCTACGACATCCCGCCCAGGGCCACCAACCTCAAGTGCGAGGTACCCCCCGCCAGTGGCGGTGACACGGAGTTTGCAAATCTGTTTGCCGCCTATGACGACCTGCCGGCGTCCAGAAAACCGGAGCTGGAGAATCTGCGTGTCGTTCACAGCGCAGCGACGGCCAACCTGAGATCCTTCAGCAAGCCCTCGGTCCTGGACCTGCAGCGTTGGCTCAGCGATGGCCCGCCGCACGAGCAACCGCTGGTGTGGCAACAGGCGAGTGGCCGCAGATCCCTGGTCATCGGCTCGACGGCCGACCATATCGTCGGCATGGACCTGGACAAGGGGCGCGCGTTGCTCGATGAGCTGCTCGCATGGTGCACGCAGCCCCGCTACTGCTACCGGCACACGTGGCAGAAGGGCGACATGGTCATCTGGAACAACCCGGCACTGTTGCACCGGGCTCACCATTACACCGCCGATTCAGGGCGCCTGATGCACCGCACCACCATCATGGGTACCGAAGCGTTCGCGTGAACGGGGCGGCCGGGGCTGGCCGCCGCACGACAGTGAAAATATCAGTATCTGAAGAGAGGGAACTGCCATGACGGGTTTGAGCAACAAGGTTGCCGTGGTGACTGGCGGAGCCGCGGGTATCGGCGCTGCAGTTTGTCGCTTTCTCGCCCGCGACGGCGCGGACATTGCCATCTGGGACTGGAATGCGGATGCGGCGCGGGACCTCGTGCACGAGATTGCCGCGATGGGCCGCAAGGTCGTGGCCTGCAAAGTCGATGTGTCGAGCAAGAATGACATCGAGTCCGCCGTAAAGGCCGTGCACGACCAGCTCGGCCCCGTCGGCATCCTGGTCAACAACGCCGCCATTTCGCCCGAAAAGGATTTCGTGGATATCACGCCGCAGGATTGGGACCGGGTGTTCGATATCAACACCAAAGGGGTGTTCATGTGCACGCAGGCGGTCATCGACGACATGATCACGGCCCGATGGGGACGGATCATCAATATCTCCTCCTCGAGCGCACAGTCCGGCGCCAGGCGCATGGTGCATTACGCGGCCAGCAAAGGTGCCGTCATCGCGTTCACCAAGTCGCTGGCACAGGAAGTGGGCGCCCTGGGAATTACCGTGAACAACATTCCCCCCAGCACCGTGTACACGGCCGGACTCCAGTCGGTCGAAGCGCGCCTCCCGGGAGGGATAGAGGGATACGTGAACAGCACGATACCCGTCAAGCGCGTGGGACAGCCCGAGGACATCGCCAACGCCGTCGCCTTCCTCGCATCCGAAGCGTCCGGATACATCACCGGGTTGACCCTGAGCGTCAACGGTGGCAGGTACATGCAGTGATCCGGCAGCCCGGCGCTGCAGGAGCGATGTGCGCGCGGGCAGGTCGCGGACTTATACTGCCGCCCCGGCCGCAGGCGCGAAAACCCGGCCCGGGAGCGACGATCACCCTTCACGCAGGAGCAGCAAAGGTGCTGAAACACAATTCCTATTTCGACGGCAACGTGCAGAGCGTGGGCTTTTCACGCCACGGCCTGCTCGCGACGGTCGGCGCGATAGCGCCGGGCGAATACCGTTTCAATACCGGCGATGCCGAGCGCATGACGGTGGTCAGCGGCCAGCTGCACGCACGCCTTGCGGGCGGCGAATGGCAGAGCTATGCGGCGGGCACGTATTTCGAGGTTCCCGCCAACAGCAGCTTCGACGTGCAGGCAGTGGGCGGCCCCGCGGCCTACCTGTGCGAATTCCTCGGCAAGCCGTAGGTCCGGATTCATCCGGACATCACGCCTTCGGGGGGAATACGTATGCCATCGACGCAACGTGAACTGCACGCCCGCTCGCTCGCCGACCCCGAGGGGTTCTGGGGCGAGGCGGCGCGCGCCATCGACTGGAACGTGGCGCCGCGCACCGTGCTCGACCGCAGCCGCACGCCCTTCGACCGCTGGTTCCCCGACGGCGAGCTGAACGCCTGCCACAACGCGCTGGATCGCCACGTCGACGCCGGGCGCGGCGGCGAGGCCGCGCTGATCTACGACAGCCCCGTGACCGGGACGGTGCGCAGCTACACCTGGGCGGAGCTGCGCGACGAGGTCGCACGGCTGGCCGGTGCGCTGCAGGAGATGGGTGTCACCCGAGGCGACCGCGTACTGGTCTACATGCCGATGATCCCCGAGGCGGTGATGGCGATGCTCGCCTGCGCGCGCATCGGCGCC
>DAORUQ010000123.1:3965-5102 GCA_035433265.1 Pseudomonadales bacterium
CGTGCCGGCAACGCACCCGCTCTACATCCTCTACACCTCGGGCACCACCGGGCAGCCCAAGGGCGTGGTGCACGACACCGGCGGCTACCTGGTGGCGCTGGCGTGGAGCATGCGCAATATCTACGACGTCCTGCCTGGCGACATCTTCTGGGCCGCCTCCGACGTGGGCTGGGTGGTGGGGCATTCCTACATCACCTACGGTCCGCTGGTGAACGGCTCCACCACGGTGCTCTACGAGGGCAAGCCCGTGGGCACGCCGGATGCCGGCGCGTTCTGGCGCGTGATCGCGCAGCACCGCGTGAAAGCGCTGTTCACGGCACCCACGGCCCTGCGCGCGGTGCGCAAGGACGACCCGCACGCGAAGCTGCTCGCCGATTACGACATCTCCTGCCTGCGCTCGCTGTTCCTCGCCGGCGAGCGCTGCGATCCCGAGACACTGAACTGGGCGCACGAGATACTGCAGCTGCCCGTTATCGATCACTGGTGGCAGACCGAGACCGGCTGGTCGATCTGCGCCAATTGCACCGGCCTCGGCCTGCTGCCGGTGAAGGCCGGTTCGCCGACGCTGCCGGTGCCGGGCTACCGCCTCGAGGTGCTGGCCGCCGACGGCACGCCGCGCGCCCCGGGCGAACTGGGTGCGCTCACGATCGCGCTGCCGCTGCCGCCCGGCACCTTCACCACGCTGTGGAACAACGACGAGCGCTTCCTGAAGTCCTATTTCACGACCTATCCCGGACACTACGAGACCGGGGACGCGGGCTACGTGGACGAAGAGGGTTACGTGTTCGTGATGGCGCGCACCGACGACGTGATCAACGTCGCCGGGCACCGGCTTTCCACCGGGGCGATCGAGGAAGCGCTGGCCACGCACCCCGACGTCGCCGAATGCGCGGTGGTGGGGGTGCACGATGAACTCAAGGGACAGATACCGCTCGGACTGCTGGTGCTGAAGGCCGGCGTCACGCGCGAGCACCGCGCGATCGTCGACGAGGCCGTGAAGCGCGTGCGCGAGCGCATCGGGCCGGTGGCTGCATTCAAGACCTGCGCGATCGTGCAGCGGCTGCCGAAGACCCGCTCGGGCAAGATCCTGCGCGCCACGATGCGCGCGATCGCCGACGGCGAGAGCTACCGCCCGCC
>DAORUQ010000123.1:5202-9470 GCA_035433265.1 Pseudomonadales bacterium
CCCATCGCCGCTGCCTTCTCGTTGGTGAAGCTGTGCACCACGCCACCGTAGAGGTGCATCTGCCAGCTCACGCCTCCGGCACGCATCTCCTGTTCGAAGGCGGCGCGCTCCTCGGCCGAGATGCCCGGATCGTCGGCGCCGATGCACACCAGCACGCGCGCCCTGATGTGCTTCGCGTCATCCGGCGCCACCGTGGCCAGCCCGCTGTGGAAACCGGTCACGGCGCGGATGTCGGCGCCGCCGCGCGCCAGCTCGAGCGACATCGTGCCGCCGAAGCAGAAGCCGATCGCGGCGATACGCGCGGGATCGACCTCCGGGCGCGCACGCAGCGCCTCGAGACCGCCGGCGGCGCGGGCACGGATGCGCGCCACCTCGCCGCGCAACGGCCCGATCAGCCCCATGACTTCCTCGATCCTGTCGTAGCGGTGCGCATTGCCGTGCAGATCGCAGGCGAGCGCCACGTAACCAGCTTCGGCCAGGCGCCGCGCGCGTGCGCGCGCGTGATCGCCGATGCCGAAGGCTTCGGGGAACACCAGCACGCCCGGGCGCTTGCCCGCAGCATCCGGCAGGTACAGATCGCTCTTCATGGACAGGCCGTCGGCGGTGTATTCGAGGGTGATGCTTTGCATGTCGCTGCGTCTCTCCGCGTGCTATTCGATGTAGGTCGGGCTTCAGCCCGACAGATGTCCGGCTGAAGCCGGACCCGCGATAGTCGGATCCGGCGCGAGCCGCGCCCGCATCATTTCATCTGGCAGGCCGCATGGTACTCGCGCTCGAGTTGCGCGACGACCTCCGCCAGCGGGCAGATGCGGTCCACGGCACCCACGCCCTGCCCCGCCGACCAGATATCGCGCCAGCGCTTCAGGTCCTGGCGCGAGAAGTCGATCTGCCCTTCGGGAAGGTGGTCCGGATCGAGCCCGTAGTCGACGATCGACTGCCGCAGCCAGTTCGCCTTCACGCCGGTGAAGGAGTCCGAGCACACGATATCCTCGCTGCCGGACGCCACCACCATGCGCTTCTGCTCCTCCGAGACCATGCTCTCCGCGGTGGCGAGAAAGCGCGTGCCCAGGTACGCGAAATCCGCGCCGAGGATCTCGGCGGCACGGATCGCGCGCCCGCTGCCGATGCCGCCGCCCAGCACCAGCGGACCGGCGTAGAAACGCCGCACTTCCTCGACGAAGGCGAAGCCCGCAATCGGTCCGGTGTGGCCGCCCGCGCCGGCCGCGACCAGCACCAGCGCGTCGACACCGGCATCGAGCGCCTTGCGCGCAAAGCGCAGCGAGATCACGTCGGCGAGCACGATGCCGCCATAGGAGTGGATCGCATCGACCACCTCGCGCGGGCTGCCGAGCGCGGTGATCACGATGGGTGGCTTCCACTTCAGCACCGCGGCGATGTCCTGCTCGCGGCGCGGGTAGCTCGGGTGCACGATCACGTTGACGGCATAGGGCGCGCAACCGCCCCTGACGCCGGTGCTGGCATCGATTTCGGCGAACCAGCGTTCGAGCTCCGCGTCGTCGCGCACGTTCTGGGTCGGGAAGCTGCCGATGATGCCGGCGCGGCAGGCCGCGATCACCATCGCCGGCCCCGAGACCAGGAACATGGGAGCCTGGATCGCCGGGAGACGCAGTTGTTGCCTGATGTCAGCGAGCATCGCTTCTCCACTTCGCTTGCACGATACGGAAACGGTTGGTCACGAAGGCGAGATCCGTCAGGCAGGCATTGCCCGCCGGCGTCAGGCCGGTGACGTGAAAATCGCTGTAGGCGGCCGCGAAATTTATCGGCATGCCGACCAGGTTGCAGGCGACCGAAGCGCCCGCGACCTGGTAGGCATCCACCGCGCGCTGCAGGAAGCCCGCGTCGGTCGAGTACACGTGCGAGGTGATCGCGCCGCGCTCGCGCACGCGCGCGGTGGCATCCGCCAGCGCCGCCTCGCGCGAGGGCGCGCGGATCAGGAAGGACACCGGCCCGAAGCGCTCCTCGCCGTAG
Organism: Pseudomonadales bacterium; assembly: GCA_035433265.1. GTDB lineage: Bacteria > Pseudomonadota > Gammaproteobacteria > Pseudomonadales > UBA5518 > UBA5518. Next base: position 7,192 of record DAORUQ010000123.1, read on the forward strand.
AGATCCGCCGCCGCGAGATCGACCGCCAGCATCAGCGGCGTGGCGGTGCGCGCGGCGGGGAAGTCCGGGTGCGCGTAGGGCGCCGAGTCGCGCACGATGCGGCCGCGCCGGGCGCCCTGTTCGCGCATCGCCTCGACGGTCTGCGCGACGCCGTCGTTGACCAGCGCTCCGCAGAGCACTGCGGCCTTGGCGGGATCGCGCAGGTGCGCGTCGACGGCATCGCGCAGCGCGGCGCAGACCGCATCGAACGACACGGTCTCCTGACCCGAGCGGATGCCCGCGGCCGGGATGTAGATGTTCTGCACGCTGGTGCACATCTGCGCCGAGGCCTGGCACAGCGAGTGCGCGATCGCCTGTGCCGTGGCGGCCAGGTCATCGGTGGATTCCAGCAGCACCGAATTGCAGCCCGCCGTTTCGGTGTAGACCTGCGCGCGGCGACAGTTGTCCTCGATCCAGCTGCCAAAGCGCGCCGAGCCGGTGAAATCGATGAGCGCCGTGTCGGGATGGCGCAGCAGCTGTTGCGTCACCTGGTGGTCGCGATCGTCGGCGACCATGGTCAGCAGGTTCGGATCGAAGCCCGCCTCGACGAGCAGCTCGCGCGCGCTCCTGAGGAACAGCGCCACCGGCAGGATCGCATTCGGGTGCGGCTTCAGGATCACCGGGTTGCCGGTGGCGAGGTTCGCCATCACGGCCGGGTAGCCGTTCCACTGCGGGAAGGTCGCGCAGGTGATCACCACGGCCGGCCCGCGCGGCAGGATGCGGTAATGCTTCTCGAGCCGCGCATTTTCCGGCCCGCCGAAGCCGCGCTCCCACTGCGCGCTCTGCGGCACGTCGCGCATGGCCTTCCACGCGTAGGCCAGCGCCTCGAGGCCGCGATCGAGCGCATTCGCGCCGCAGCCGGCGAAGGCCATGATGTAGCTCTGCCCCGCGGTGTGCATGGTCGCGTGCGCGTTCACGAACAGCGCCAGCGGATCTCCCGCGCGCGCGAGCATCTCGAGGCAGATGCCGATGCGCTCGTTCATCGCGGCGTCGCGCCATGCCGGCCACGCGCGCCGCGCCGCGGCGAACGCGGTATCGACGTCCAGGCGCGGATAACGGATGCCGAGCGCCTCGCGACTGAACGGCGAGACCTCGCCGCCCACCCAGCCGTCGTGTCCGGGCAGCAGCCCTATCCCGAAGCGCTCGCCGAGCAGCGCCTCGAACTCGCGCCTGCCGCGCGCGGGCAGTTCCGTGCCGTGCACACGACTGCTCGGCGACTCCGGATACGCGGTCCAGGAATAGCGGCGCGCACAGGCATCGAGTGCCTTGTCGAGGGTGGCGACGTGCTTCTCAAACCAGGAACTCATCGTCTACGCTGTGCCCGGATCGCGGTTTTTCCGGATTCTACTCGCTTTCATTAAAAGACCAATAGCGCCGCGCGCACGCGACGCTCACGGTCGCAACGCAGCCCGGAGCAGCCCGATGAACGCGGCGCACATCCTGCCCTCCAGCCCGATCGCCAAGGCGCTCGCGGTGGTCGGCGACCGCTGGAGCGCGCTGGTGATGCGCGAGATGTTCCTGGGCACCACACGCTTCGGCGAGCTCGCCGCGGCCACCGGCGCGAGCCGCGCCACGCTGAGCAAGCGCCTGCGCGCACTCCTCGCCAACGGCCTGCTCTACCAGAACCCCTACCAGATGCGCCCGCAGCGGGTGGAGTACCGCCTCACCGAAAAGGGCTTCGGACTCTACGATTTCGCGCTCGCGATCTGGACCTGGGAAGCCCGCTGGAGCCGGGGCGCCGACCGCCGCCTGCCGCCCAGGCTGCTGCACCGCGGCTGCGGCCACAAGACCCTGCCCACGGCCTGCTGCGCGCGCTGCGGCAAGCCCATCGATATCCACGAGCTGCGCTACGAGGCCGGGATGGCGCGCAGCGCGGAGAGCGCGGTCAACGACGGTGCGCTGCGCCGCTCGACCAGGGCGCTGCCCGAGGCCGGCGATGGCAAGGGACTGCTGCTGCATGCCATCGACCTGATCGCCGATCACTGGACACCGCTGGTGCTGGCGGCAGCCTTCATGGGCATCCGCCGCTACGACGACATCCGCCGCGAACTCGGCATCGCGACCAACATCCTCTCGCACCGCCTCAAGCTGCTGGTGGAGGCCGGGGTGCTGCAGCAGGCGCCCGGCACGCTCTCGGGCAAGCGCCTGGAGTACCGCCTGAGCGAAAAGGGGCGCGCGCTGATCGTGCCCGCGCTCGCGCTGCACCAGTGGAGCCTGAAATGGCTGCCCGCCGGCAAGGG
>DAORUQ010000124.1:0-9441 GCA_035433265.1 Pseudomonadales bacterium
GCGGGCGCATCCGCGTGCAGGCCGACGGCCAGATGAAGACCGGGCGCGACGTGGTGATCGGCGCGCTGCTCGGGGCCGACGAGTTCGGCTTTGCCACCGCGCCGCTGGTGGTGAGCGGCTGCATCATGATGCGCAAGTGCCACCTGAACACCTGCCCCGTGGGCGTGGCGACGCAGGACCCGGTGCTGCGCCGGAAGTTCGCCGGCAAGCCCGAGCACGTGGTGAATTTCTTCTTCTTTATCGCCGAGGAAGTCCGCCAGATCATGGCGCAGCTGGGCATCCGCCGCTTCGACGAGCTGATCGGGCGCTCGGATCTGCTCGACACCAAGAAGGGCATCGAGCACTGGAAGGCGCGCGGCCTGGATTTCAGCCGCGTGTTCTACCGCCCCGACGTGCCCGAAGACGTGGCGCGCCGCCAGGTAGAGGAGCAGGACCACGGGCTCGAGCGCGCGCTCGACGCCTCGCTGATCGCGCGCTGCGCGCCGGCGCTCGAGCGCGGCGAGCGGGTGCAGATCCTCGACGACGTGCGCAACGTCAACCGCACCGTGGGCGCTATGCTCTCGGGCGAGTTGATCCGCCGCCACCCCGAGGGATTGCCCGACCAGACCGTGTGGGTGCAGCTCAACGGCACGGGCGGTCAGAGCTTCGGCGCCTTCCTCGCCAGGGGCATCACGCTGTACCTGGCCGGTGAAGCCAACGACTACACGGGCAAGGGGCTCTCGGGCGGGCGCGTGGTGATCCGCCCGAGCATCGATTTTCGCGGCGACTCGACCGAGAACATCATCGTGGGCAACACGGTGCTCTACGGCGCGACCAGCGGCGAGGCCTTCTTCCGCGGTGTCGCGGGCGAACGCTTCGCGGTGCGGCTCTCGGGCGCGACTGCCGTCGTCGAGGGCACCGGCGATCACGGCTGCGAGTACATGACCGGCGGCACCGTGGTGGTGCTCGGCAAGACCGGGCGCAACTTCGCGGCCGGCATGTCGGGCGGCGTGGCCTACGTCTACGACGAGGACGGCGAGTTCGCGAGCCGCTGCAACACCGCGATGGTGGCGCTCGAGGACGTGCTGCCGGCGCGCGAGCAGAAGGCGAGCGTCGACCCGGCGATCTGGCACAAGGGCCAGGTCGACGAGGAGTTGCTGCGCGGGCTGATCGAGCAGCACCACCGCTGGACCGGCTCGCTGCGCGCGCGCGAACTGCTGGACGACTGGGACGAGGCCCGCGAGCGCTTCGTGAAGGTGTTCCCGCACGAATACAAGCGCGCGCTCGCCGAGCTGAACGCGGCAGTGCCGGCCGCGGCCAGCGCCTGACCACCACTTCGCCTGGAGTACAAGGATCATGGGTAAAGTCACGGGTTTTCTCGAATATGAGCGCCTCGAGGAAGGTTACGAGCCGGTCGAGGCGCGGCTGAAGAACTACCGCGAGTTCGTGAAGGTGCTGGACGTCGGGCAGGCGCAGCAGCAGGGCGCGCGCTGCATGGATTGCGGCATCCCGTTCTGCAACAACGGCTGTCCGGTCAATAACGTGATCCCGGACTTCAACGACCTGGTGTATCGCGGCGACTGGCACAACGCCCTGGCCGTGCTGCATTCGACCAACAACTTCCCCGAGGTGACCGGCCGCATCTGCCCGGCGCCCTGCGAGGCGGCGTGCACGCTGAACTTCAACAACGTGCCGGTGGGCATCAAGTCGATCGAGCACGCCATCATCGATCGTGGCTGGGACGAGGGCTGGGTGCTGCCGCAGATCCCCGCCGTGAAGACCGGCAAGCGCGTGGCCGTCGTGGGCTCGGGCCCGGCGGGACTCGCCGCCGCGCAGCAACTGGCGCGCGCCGGGCACGACGTCACCGTGTTCGAGAAGAACGATCGCGTCGGCGGCCTGATGCGCTACGGCATCCCCGACTTCAAGCTCGACAAGTCGCACATCGACAGGCGCATGGCGCAGATGAACGCCGAGGGCGTGAGCTTTCGCACCGGGGTGCTGGTCGGCAGCATGCCCGAGGGCAGCAAGGTCACCAACCTGTCGCAGCAGACCGTCGCGCCCGAGGAACTGCTGAACGACTTCGACGCCGTGCTGCTGGCTGGCGGCGCGGAGCAGCCGCGCGACTTGCCCGCGCCGGGGCGCGAGCTCGACGGCATCCACTTCGCGATGGAGTTCCTGCCGCAGCAGAACCGCGTCAACGCGGGCGACAAGGTGAAGAAGCAGATCTCGGCCGCGGGCAAACACGTGATCGTGATCGGCGGCGGCGACACCGGCAGTGACTGTGTCGGCACCTCGAACCGTCACGGCGCGGCCAGCGTCACGCAGTTCGAGCTGCTGCCGATGCCGCCCGAGCAGGAGAACAAGGCACTGACCTGGCCGTACTGGCCCATCAAGCTGCGCACCTCCTCGAGCCACGTGGAAGGCTGCGAGCGCGTGTTCGCGATCTCCACCAGGGAGTACATCGGCGAGAAGGGCAAGGTCACGGCGATCCGCACCGTCAACGTCGAGATGAAGGACGGCAAGTTCATCGAGATCGAGGGCAGCGAGCAGGTGCTGAAGGCCGACCTGGTGCTGCTGGCGATGGGCTTCCTGAGCCCCGTCGGCACCGTGCTCGATGCCTTCGGCGTGGCGAAGGACCCGCGCGAGAACGCGCGCGCCGCCACGGAAGGTGCCGAGGCCTACCGCACCAACGTCGACAAGGTGTTCGCGGCCGGCGACATGCGTCGCGGCCAGTCGCTGGTGGTGTGGGCGATCCGCGAGGGCCGCCAGGCCGCGCGCGCGGTCGATGAGTACCTGATGGGCTCGAGCACGCTGCCGCGCTGATGCGGGTCGGCATTCATGTTGTAGGTCGCCATTCATGGCGACCTACGGCCATGAGTGGCGACCTACGGCGATGAATGACGCCCGGCCTGCCGGTCAATAGCCGACCGTCAGGCGCATCACGATCAGTTGAGCGCTCGACTCAGTCGAGCACGGCGATCGCGGAGATTTCCACCAGCATCTCGGGGTGGCCCAGCCGCGCCACGCCGATCAGGCTCGAAGCGTTCGGCGGGAACGGTTCGCCGTCGAGCGCGACGTTCATCGCGCGCACGAACGTCGCGCTTCGCTCCTGATCGAGACCGACCACGTACATCGTCGACGACACCACGCGCTCCGGCCCGACGCCGAGCGCTTGCAGTGCGGTGCGCAGGTTGCGGAAGGCCTGCACCGTCTGGGCGTGCAGATCACCTCGCCCGATCAGGTTCATGCCGGCATCGAAGGGCCCCTGGCCCGCGATGTAGGCGGTGCGGCCGCCCCGGGCGACTACCACCTGGGAAAAGCCTTCGAGCTCGAACAGGCCGGGAGGATTGATGCGTTCTACCGTCGCCATCGCAGGCACTCCATTTTGTGATTGTTGTGAACCGCACGCGCATGCGCTCGCCCGGCGATGGGCGGCTCGCTCAGCCGACGCGCTCGATCGCATCTCCGGCCCGGATCACGCCGGCCTGTTCCACGATCACGTTGACGCCGAGCTGCCGCGCACTGTGCTCAACCAGCGCCCGTGCCAGCGTCGGCTGCGCCGCCAGCCCGAATTGCGGCTGCGCCCGCCCCGGCATGGCGCAGCGCACCGTGCGCGAGTCGATGCGCAGACGCGCTTCGCCGATGGCCAGATGCCAGCCGATCCAGGCATCCTCGCCCGGCTCCGCGCCGGCACCGTCGATATCGATCAACAGATTCGGACGAAACCGGCGTACGTCGGTGTCGAGGCCGCTACGAGCGCGCAGCCACGCCAGCGCATTGCGACTCATCAGATGAAGAGGGAAGGCATCGACATAACTGCCCGGCGGCGTCGCGCAGTCGGCGAGATCCTGCATGAAGACAGCGGCGGCGTCCGACAGGAGGCTGAAATCCGGTGGTGCCTCGTGCGCCTGCAGATCCATCTCGGCGGCCGTCGATTCCGGCGTGCGCGAGCGCGCCAGCCGGTAGTGATCGCGATCGTGTGCGGGCGCGCGCGGGCTCAGCCGCACCGCGCGCTGCAGCCACGCGCTGAGTTCGGCGTCGCGGTCCGCTGCGTCGCTGTGCAGGATGCGGCCGTCCGGCCCCACGATTTCCACCGGGAGCACTGCCGCGGCATAGGCGTCGGTCGCGGGCGTGCTCCCCCCGACGTAGCGCGCGACGCAGCCCAGCAGCTCAGGCCAGCGCTTGGCGCTGCGAATCTCCCGGGCGTCGCCGTCGATCACCGCCCAGTGACGATCGCCCGCCAGGCCCCGGGCATCCACCAGCGCTTGCGCCACCGCTTCGCCCGCCATGCTCTTCACCGGATAGCGCCAGACCGCCACCACCTTACCTACTTGCATATCGCATCCTCGAGCCGAGCCGCCGCCCCGGTTCCAGCCGCCACCATACGATATTGCGCACGGAAGCAGGAACCCGGCAGGGCGCGGAGTGAATGAGCAGGCCCTCGCGGGTCGGCATTCGTGCCGAAAAAGGGTTCGTCGGCGGCACCTGTCGCCATGAATGGCGACCCGCGTTGCGGTCAGGGTCCCGGCTGTTGCGGTAACCGTGTGGCGGCGAGCGCCGGGTCGTCCGGATTGACTGCCGCCAGTGACTGCAGCGCCTGCCCGGCGCCCGCCGCGTCGCCGCTGTCGCTGCGAAACGCCGCCAGGGCCAGTAGCACGTCGCGCGAGCCTCCGGCGCGGCGCGCGTTCTCCTCGAGCACCCGGATCGCCTCGCTGCGTTGCCCCGCATCGGCGAGCGCGACGGCGTACACATAAGCGTGGCGCGGCTCGTCCGGTGCGGCGCGGTGCGCGGTCGCCAGTTCGACCAGGGCTTCGGTCTTCCTGCCCTGGCGCACCAGTGCCAGGCCGAGCGCCTCGTGCAGGGCCGGTGCTTGCAGTGCCGCCTGCAGACCGTCGCGCAGGACCTGTTCCCCCTGCGCTTCCCGCCCGGTCGCCCGGTACAGATCGGCGAGGTTGATCGCGGCCGGCACGAAGCGCGGATCGCGTTGCAGCGCGCGCCGGTAGGCCTCCTCGGCGCCCGCGGCGTCGCCGCGCCAGCCGGCCAGGTTGCCGAGGTTCAGCCACGCTTCGGGGCGGTCGAGGTTCTCGCGTTGCGCGGATTCGAATTCCGCGATCGCCGCATTGAATGCGGCCATGGCCATCGGGGCCGGCAGGGCGCCGGCAGCGGCGATCACGCGCGCGGCTTCCATGCGCACCGCGCGCGTCGGATCGCCGAGCAGCGGCGCGAGCAGGAGCGCGATATGTTCCGGCGCTGCCGCCTGCTGTGCGGTGACCGCGGCGTGACGCACCTGCGCATCGGTATCGCGCAGCGCGTGTCGGATCGCGTCGTGCGCGGCCGCGCCGGGGTAGCGACCGAGCAACTCGATCGCCGTGGCGCGCACGATCGCCGGGCGCTCGGAATCCCGCACGAGGGCGAGCAGCGCGGCCGCGGCGCCCGGCCCGGCACGCCGACCGGCGTCGATGGCCGCGCCGAAATGTGCCTCCTGCCGCCGCCCCGGCCCATACCACTTCGCCACCGCATCCGCAGCCCATTGCGCTTGCTGGTCGCGGTGGCAGCCGGTGCAGGCATTCGGCGTGCCCAGCGCCATCGACAGCTCGGGACGCGGCACACGGAAGCTGTGGTCACGGCGCGGGTCCACGACCATGTAGGTCGTCGCCGGCATGTGGCAGTTCACGCACTGGGCGCCCGGCGAGCCTACCGGGTGGAAGTGGTGCGACGGGGCGTCGTATTTCGCCGCGGCGTGACATTGGCCGCAGACGGCGTTGCCCTCGGCGCGCAGCTTCTGTCCGTGCGGCTCGTGGCAGTCGCCGCAGGTGACGCCGGCCTGGTGCATCCGGCTCTGGCGGAACGAACCCCAGGTGAATACCTCGTCGCGCTGCTGGCCGTCGGGGTGGTAGAGGCCCTCCTCCAGAGTGGAAGGCAGGTAATGGTCGTGGAACGGCCGGCCGGCGCGATAGCCCTCGGCGAACTGCGAACGGCGCGAGTGGCACTGCGCGCACACCTGCAACTCGCGCTCGCTGTCGCGCGGCGTGCTGCGCTGCGCGTTGCCGCTGGCCGGGTCGATCGACCAGTGCGCGCCGCGGCGCTCGTCCAGTGCCACCGTCAGGCCCTTCGACGGATCGGATGCATCCGGGGCCTTGCTCCATGACAGGTGCGCTGATCCCGGTCCGTGGCAGGCCTCGCAGCCCACGCTGATTTCCGACCAGCGGGTAGCGAAGGCGTCGGCGTCGAAGCCCTTGCGCACGTCGGTCGAATGGCAGTCGGCGCACATGAAGTTCCAGTTCTGCGCGCGCCCCGTCCAGTGCAGCTCATCGCGGTAATCGATGTGCTCGTCCGGGTACTGGCGGAACCAGCGTTGTCCGCCGGCGCTCGCCGGGCGCGTGTCCCAGCCCAGTGCCAGGGCCTGCAGGCGCCCACCCGGCAGTTCGACGAGGTATTGCTGCAGCGGCTCGAGGCCAAAGGTGTACTTCACCTCGAAGTCGGCGAGCTGGCCGTCGGGTCCGTCGGTACGCACGAAGAAGCGGCCGTCGCGCCGGAAGAAGCGCGACTCGACGCCCTGGACGTTGAGGCGGGCGTCATCGAAATCACCAGCACCGTGGCGGGCGTGGCGTGCTGCATCGCGCGCGCGTGCTGCGAACCCTGCCAGGCCGCATGCTCGGCACGATGACATTCGCCGCAGGCCTCGCTGCCGACAAATCCGGCGACCTCGGGCGGGGCGGCACTGGCCCCAGCCGGACGGGATGGCGGCGTCGGGGCGCCGGTCGCGGCGGCTTCGGTTGCCGGCGCCGGGGCGGCTGGCGGTGCGTCGCGCGGCGAAAGCAACCACGCGGCGATGCCGAGCGCGGCCAGCGCGGCGAGCAGTCCCGGCCACCACCGACGGTGCGCGGTCGTGGCTGAGATCGCGGGGCGCGTGCCGGCAGCCAACGCGGGGGCGGGTACGGATCGGGGCTTGCGCTTCCTGGTCATGCGAGGCATCGGTTGTGGGCGGTCGTCAGCGCAGCCGCGGCGCCGGCGCGCACTTTAGCAGATGCCATCAGGAATGCCGGCAGGCGAGCGCGAGGGGCGGACGCGCGACAGGGACCGGGGCGTGGCATACGAGGTTATGATGGCCGCCATGACCCAGCCGATCCTCCCGTTCGCTGCCACCTCGCTCGCTGCGTCCGCCGCCAACGGGCCGGCCAGCCTCAATCGCGCCCAGCGCGAGGCCGTAGCGCACGGTCCCGGCGCCGCCGTGCCCGCCGGTCCGCTGCTGGTGATCGCCGGCGCGGGCTCGGGCAAGACCAACACCCTGGCGCATCGCGTCGCGCGCCTGATCGCCGATGGCGCCGACCCCGGGCGCATCCTGCTGCTCACCTTCACGCGCCGTGCCGCCGAGGAGATGGGGCGGCGCGTGCGACGCATCCTGGCCGAGGCCGCGACGGCCCGCCCGGCGCTGGCGCGCGCGCAACTGTCGTGGTCGGGCACCTTCCACGGCATCGGCGCGCGGCTGCTGCGCGACTATGCCGGGCGCATCGGTCTCGATCCGGGCTTCACCATCCACGACCGCGAGGATTCGGCGGACCTGCTGAACCTGGTGCGCCACGAGCTCGGGCTGTCGTCCACGCGCCGGCGCTTCCCGCAGAAGGGCACCTGCCTGGCGATCTATTCCGCGGCGGTGAACACGCGCGCGCCGATCGGTGAGGTGTTGCAGTCGGCCTTTCCGTGGTGCGCGGAGTGGGCGGAGGAACTGAAGGGCCTGTTCCGCGCCTTCGTCGAGGCCAAGCAGGCGCAGCAGGTGCTCGATTACGACGACCTGCTGCTCTACTGGGCGCAGATGGTGGCCGAGCCCGCGCTCGGCGCCGAGATCGGCGGCCTGTTCGACCACGTGCTGGTCGACGAGTACCAGGACACCAACCACCTGCAGGCCGCGATCCTGCTGGCGATGAAGCCCGACGGTCGCGGCCTCACCGTGGTGGGCGACGACGCGCAGTCGATCTACGCCTTCCGCGGCGCCACGGTGCGCAACATCCTCGATTTTCCGGCCGCCTTCACGCCGCCGGCGACCGTGGTGACGCTGGAGCAGAATTACCGCTCCACGCGCCCCATCCTCGAGGCCGCGAACGCGGTGATCGCGCTCGCCGCCGAGCGTTTCACGAAGAACCTGTGGTCGGAGCGCGACTCCACCGCGCGCCCGCGCCTGGTATCCGTGAAGGACGAGGCCGACCAGGCCGCCTTCGTCGCCGACACCGCGCTGGCGCGGCGCGAGGAAGGGCTGCGGCTGCGCCAGCAGGCGGTGCTGTTTCGCGCCGGCGCGCACAGCGCCCGCCTCGAGCTGGAGCTCGCGCGGCGCAATATCCCGTTCGTGAAGTACGGCGGGCTGAAGTTCCTCGAGGCGGCGCACATCAAGGACGTGCTGGCGCTGCTGCGCTGGGCCGAGAACCCGCGCGACCGCGTGTCCGGTTTTCGCGCCATCCAGTTGCTGGCGGGCATGGGTCCGAAGTCGGCTGCTCGCGTGATGGACAATACCCTGGCCGCGGGCGGGGCGCTGCGCGATGCCGCCGGCGTGCCGCCGCTGGCGCGCGAAGGCTGGTGCGGTTTCGCGGCGCTGATCGATCGCCTCGCGGGCCGCGCCGATCCGCCGTCCGTCCTGACTCCGCAATGGCCCGCGGATTTCGAGCTCGCCTGCCGCTGGTACGAGGGACAGATGCCGCGCCTCTACGAGGACGCCGCGGTACGGCTGCTCGACATCCGCCAGCTCGCACGCATCGCGGCGAGCTACCCGGACCGCGAGCGTTTCCTCACCGAGCTCACGCTGGATCCGCCCAGCGCCACCAGCGACGAGGCCGGCGTGCCGCTCGCGGACGAGGACTACCTGATCCTGTCGACGATGCACTCGGCCAAGGGCCAGGAGTGGAACGCGGTCAGCGTGCTCAATGTGGTCGACGGCTGCATTCCTTCCGACATCGCCACGCGCAACCGCGCCGAGATCGAGGAGGAGCTGCGCCTGCTGTACGTGGCGATGACGCGCGCGAAGGACACGCTCGACCTGGTCGTGCCGCAGCGCTTCTACGTCACGCAGCAGTCCGGCACGGGGGACAGGCACGTCTACGCCGGGCGCAGCCGCTTCATCCCGAACGCGCTGCTGCGTTACTTCGAGGAGACCGGCTGGCCGCCGGCGCCGGCGGTCGCAGAACCAGATCAGGCCTCGCGGCAGATGGCGGTGGACCTCGCAGCGAAGATGCGCGAGATGTGGCGCTGAAACACCGAGCGCTGACGGCGGCCTCGGGTCGACGACAGGCGCTGGTCGCGGGGCTATCCCGCCAACGCCCCGGCCAGCAATGGCGCGAGATCGATGGCGTTGCTGGCGTGCGGGATCGAATTCGTCGTGACGATGCGTCCGGCGCCGGCGGCGAGCAGGGCTTCGTAGGCATCCCCGGCGAAGATACCGTGCACCGCGAGCACCAGCGGCGCGCGCATGCCGGC
>DAORUQ010000125.1:0-9375 GCA_035433265.1 Pseudomonadales bacterium
GACCTACAGGCGTTCGGCCAGCCCGGAACGGTACTCGCTGGCGCGCAGCCAGCGCGCATCGAGCGTGCCGCCGGGCAGCACGAGCTCGAGGCGCCGGCGCGCGCGCGTGATCGCGGTGTAGAGCAGCTCGCGTCCGGCGATGCCGGCGCCGGACGCGGGGGCGGGCGGGAGCACCAGCACGACCTCGTCGAACTCCGAGCCCTGGCTCTTGTGCACGGTGAGCGCATAGGCGGTCTCGTGCTCGGGCAGGCGCGCCGCCGGCAGGCGTTTCATCCCGCCACCGGCCTGCGCGAACAGCGCCTGCGGATGCCCGTCCTCGTCCTCGATCACGATGCCCATGTCGCCGTTGTAGAGCCCCAGACCGTAGTCGTTGCGCGTCACGAGCAGCGGGCGCCCGGCGTAGTGCGTGCGCCCGCGTTCCGCGAGGCCCGCCTCCGCCAGCGTCTGCGTGAGCGCGCGGTTCACGCCGGCCACGCCCCATTCGCCCTCGCGCAGCGCGCACAGCACGCGGAAGGACTCCTGCAGGCGCACCAGCGTGGCAGGGTCGGCGTGCCCGCGCGCCGCGCTCGCGATGTCGCGCCAGCCCTCGCGCATGCGCGTGATCGCCGCGCCGTCGGGCCGCTCCGTGCAGCAGATGCTGCCGAGATCCCCGGGGCGCTGCGCGAGCACGGCCGCAGCGCGCGTCGCGTCGCCGGCATTGACGGCTTCGGCGAAGCGCCCGATGCCGCTCGCGGGGTCGAAGCGGTAACTGTGACGGAGCACCGCGATCGCGTCGGCGATCGGGTCGTCGTGGTCGTTGCCCGCTATCGGCAAACCGGTGAGCGCGGTGAGCTCCGCCGCGCGCTGCGCGCTCGGGCCGCGCGCGCGGCTGCACAGCGCGCCGAACACGTTGCCGGCCTCCACGGCCGCGAGCTGGTCGCGATCGCCGAGTAGCAGCAGGCGCGCGTGGCGCGGCAGCGCGGCGAGCAGCGCATCGAGCAGGCGCAGGTCCACCATCGAGGATTCGTCCAGCACCACTACGTCGGCCGCGAGCGGGTTCGCGGCGTCGTGGCGCAAGCCGCGCGAGCCGGCACCGAGCAGGCGGTGCAGGGTCTGCGCCGAGGTGGGCAGCTGTGCCAGCAGTTGCGGCGCCACCTGCCCGCCGCGCGCGAGCGCGGCGACTTCGCGCGCCAGCGCCTCGCCCACGCGCGCCGCGGCCTTGCCGGTGGGCGCGGCGAGGCGGATCGCAAGACTCCGTCCCTCCGCCGCGGCCGCGGCGGCGAGCATCACCAGCAGTCTCGCGACGGTGGTGGTCTTGCCGGTGCCGGGGCCGCCGCTGATCACCCCCAGCGCGCGCGTCAGTGCCATCGCGCAGGCGAGCTTCTGCCCGGCGCTGCCTGCCGCCTCATCCGGATACAGCCGATCCAGCAGGGCGCGCGCGTCGGGTGCCGCCGCGACGGGCCGGGTCGCCAGCGCGCGCAGACGCGCCGCCACGCGGCCCTCGCCGGCCCAGTAGCGGTGCAGGTAGACGCAATCGCCGTCGAGCACCAGCGGCAGTGGCGCGGTGGACGCCGGTCCGGCGCACAGCCGCGCCTCGGCCACCAGCGCCGCGCGCAGTTGCGCGGCATCGAGGCGCGGCGCCAGCGGCGATTCGAGCCCGGCGAAGGGCTTGCCATCGACGGCGGCGAGCTCCACGCAGACGTGGCCGCGTCCGAGCTCCACGCTGAGCAGCGCGGCAATCAGTGCGATCGCCTCGTGCCCGCTGTCGGCATAGCCGGCCATCAGGCGCGCAAAATGCAGGTCCACCGGCCGCAGCAGCCCGGCGCCGTGCAGTGCGGTGAGCGCCTCAAGCGACATCGCGGTTGTCTCCGGCAAACAGCGCGTCGAGCGCCTCGACCAGCGCGCGCGGTGGGCGCGCGTGGAACACGCCGTGCGCGGGGCCGGCGGCGGCGCGCATGCCGCGCAGGTACAGGTAGAACACGCCGCCGACGTGCGTGTCGTAGTCGTAGGCCGCGCCGAGCCGCGCGCGCAGCAGGCGCGTCAGCGCCACGGTGTAGAGCGCGTACTGCAGGTCGTAGCGATGCTCCGCGATCGAGGCGCCGAGGCGCGCCGGCTCGTAGTGCCCGAGCTCGTTGCCCAGATGGTTCGACTTGTAGTCGGCCACGTAAAAGCGGCCCTCGTGTTCGAATACCAGGTCGATGAAGCCCGTGAGCATGCCGCGCGTCGCGGCGAAGGCGAGCGGCGGCGCGGCGCGCGCCAGCGGGTCGTGCGCGGCGAGCAGCGCGTTCAGGCGCGCGCAATCGAGCTCGGCCAGCGGAAACTCGAAGCCCATTTCCACCACGCGTTGCTGCGGTGCGAGTGCGCCGAGGCGCAGCCTCGCGCCGTCCAGCGCACAGCCGAGCACGTCCTCGATCATTGCCGTGAACACCGGCAGCCAGTCCGCCTCGTAGCCTTCGCGCACCAGGGCGCGCGCGATCAACTGCCGGGTCGCGGGCGCGTCGGCGCGCTGGCTGAAATCGATGCGTTCCAGCAGCCCGTGCATGAAGCTGCCGTGGCGTGCACCGCGCGGGAAGCCGAACAGGCTGCGCTCGCGCGCCTGCGCGGCGCTCGCGTCCGCGGCCAGTTCCGGCTGGCGGAACAGTTGCGCCGCGCGCGCGTCGGCGTGACGCGTCAGCGCCGAATAGCTGCTCGATTGCCAGTCGCGCTCGATCGGGGTGTCGAAGCGGCGCGCCGCCAGCGCGGGCACGGGCGCGCTCGCGCGCGCCAGCGTGACGAACGGCAGTGCATCGACGTCGATCAGCTTGGTGCCCGGCAGCGTGCCCAGGCGCGCGATCGCGGCCGCGGCGGCGCCGTCCCCGGGTCCTGCCCCGACCAGGTGGCCCAGCGCGCTGCGCCACAGCTCGCTCTTGCTGTGGTTGCCGCGCTTCGTGTCACCGATGCCCAGCACGCACAGCTGCGCCGCGCGCGTGAGGCCCACGTAGAGCAGGCGCATGTCCTCGGCCAGGCGTTCGCGCTCGGCCAGCGCCCTGCTCGCCTCGGTTCCCTGCAGGTCGTAGCAGGCGACCAGCGTGTCGGGATCGTGGAAGAACGCGTCCTGCGCCGGCTTGAAGATCGGCATGAACGGCAGGTACACCACCGGGTATTCCAGCCCCTTCGACGAATGCAGCGTGACGATCTGCACGCGCTTCGCGTCGCTCTCGAGGCGCAGTTGTTGCGCCTCCTGCTCGCCGTCGGCCCCGGCGATGCGCTCGGCCAGCCGCGCGAGCAGGGCCTCGTCGCTGTCGAGCCCTTCGCGCTCGGCCTGCAGCAGTTCGACCAGGTGCAGGCAATCGGTCAGCGCGCGCTCGCCTGCGGGCGTGGCGAGCAGGCGCGCCGGCACTTCGTAGGCGAACAGCAGCCGGCGCAGCATGGCCTGCACGCCGTGCAGGCGCAGTTCCTCGGAAAAGCCGAGGAATTGTCCCTGCTCGCGCGCGAACGCCGCCTCGTCGCTGCGCAAGGCGTCGAGCTCCGCGGCGGTGCGTCCGAGCAGCGCGCTGCCCAGCGCGGCGCGCAGCAACCGCTCCGAACCCGGCTCCAGCACGGCGGCCAGCAGCTGGTACAGGTCGAGTGCCTGCGGGCCGGCGTAGACGCTGTCGCGACTGCGATACACGTGCGGTACGCCGCGCCGGTCGAGCTCGGCGGCGAGGCGTTTCGCGTCCTGCCAGTCGCGTACCAGGCAGGCAATGTGGCCGGGCGCCAGGGGCTCGTCGCCCAGCTGCACGCCGCCGCTGTCCGCGGCGCCCAGCAGCCCGGCCAGGTGGTTCGCCGCTGCAGCCGCCATGCGCGCGCGGTAGGCGGTGCCCGAGAGCGGCTGTGCGCTCGCGAGGTGCAGCACCGCCAGCGGCGTGACGGGCTGGCCGTGGCGCCTGAGCGGCGCCTTGTCGGGAGCGCCCGAGGCAAGCACCGCCTGGAAGGGCATGTCGTCGCCTGCCAGGAAGGGATCGCCGCCGCTGCGCAGCCGGAACAGCGCGTTCACGGCCTCGACCAGCGGTTGCACCGAGCGGTAGTTGGTGTCCAGCGAGCGGATCGTGCCGGCGGCCTCGCGCCGCACCTGCAGGTAGGCCTGCACGTCGGCGCCGCGGAAGGCGTAGATCGCCTGCTTGGGGTCGCCGACCAGGAACAGCGCGGTATCGTCGCCCGCGTACACCGCGGAGAACACGGACCACTGCAACGGATCGGTGTCCTGGAATTCGTCGATCAGCGCCACCGGGTACTGGCTGCGGATTGCCGCCGCGAGCCGCTCGCCGCCCGGTGCGCGCAGCCCCTCGTCCAGCAGCCGCAGCAGGTCCTCGTAGCCGAGCAACCCGGTGCGCTCCTTGATCGCGGCGAGCCGCTCGCGCGCGATCGCGAGTGCGTCGGCGAGCAGGCGTGGCCACAGCGCCCGGGCGGCGACCAGCAGGGTCTCTGCCAGGTCGAACAGCGCCAGCTCCGGCAGCAGGTTGCCTTTCCTTTTCGTCAGCTCGCCGCTGAGGAAGGTGCGTGAGACGCCCGCGAGCGTGCGCCGGTCCAGCGTGGCATGTCCGGCCGCCGCGGCGTCCAGGCGCGGCAGCGCCGCCGCGAGCTCGGTGCGCCCGCCCTTGTTCAGCGCGGTGCCGGCGAGCGCCTCGCGCGCGGTCGCGGCGCTGGCGCGCCACCAGGCCAGCAACGCCGACTCGGCGGCCGCCATCTGCGCCAGCACGCCGTCCCAGTCCTGCTCCGGCACGTTGCGCAACTCCAGCCCCTGTTTTCCGAGCAGGCGGCGCACGGCGGCGACGAACCCGTCGCAGTCGTGCTCCGCCAGCAGCAGCGAGGCCGGCAACGGCGGCAGCGGATAGGCGCGCTCGCGCCAGATGTCGCGGATCGCCTCGGTGACCACCGCCGCGTCGCTCTCCGAGAGTTCCGCGGCGAAGGAGATGCGGCTCTCGAAGGCGTTGCGTTTCAGCATGCGGTTGGCAAAGCCGTGGATCGTGAAGATGCTCGCGAGGTCGAGCTCCATTTCCGCGAGCCGCAGCCGCCGGCTGTCCTCGGCGCGGTCCTCGCTCGCCGCGAGCAGCGCCGCGATCACCGTGTCGGCGGGCGGCGGGGCGCCCGTCTCGAAGGCCTCGCGCGCGGCGCGCAACCGCTTGCGGATGCGCCCGCGCAGTTCCTCGGTGGCGGCCTTGGTAAAGGTCACGATCAGGATCTCCTGCACGCGGCGCGGCGGCACCGGGGGGCCGTCCGCGCCGGCGTGGCCCAGCAGCAGGCGCAGCACGATGCTCGTGATCGTGTACGTCTTGCCGGTGCCGGCGCTGGCTTCGATCAGGCAGCGACCGGCCAGCGGCAGCGTGCAGGGGTCGAGGCGGATCATGGCGCGCCCTCCGCGGCTTCCGCCGCAAGCAGCGGCACGAACACGCGCTGCGCCAGTGCGGCGAATTCCTCGCCGAGCGCGGCCTCGACGTCGGCAAAGGCGCGGGCGATATAGGCGTTGCTGCCCTCGCCCTCGTGCTGGAAGCCGTCCTCGAAGCTCTTGCGCGCCTGCTGCAGCGCGTGTTCCGTATCGTGCTTTTGCAGCAGTTGCACGAATGCCCAGGCGCTCTTCGGGAACAGCGGCAGCGGACGGCGCAGGCCCTCTGCGTGCAGCGCGAGCAGG
Organism: Pseudomonadales bacterium; assembly: GCA_035433265.1. Classification (GTDB taxonomy): domain Bacteria; phylum Pseudomonadota; class Gammaproteobacteria; order Pseudomonadales; family UBA5518; genus UBA5518. Next base: position 5,627 of record DAORUQ010000125.1, read on the forward strand.
TCGGCGAGATGCGCGGTCGCCGCCTCCGGCGCCAGCAACGGCAGTTCGACGCGCTCGTCCTCGTGCTGCAGTTCGCTCGGCGCGCAGACCAGCTGTGCCGCGCAGCAGCACAGGTGCGTGATCCAGAACTGCAGCCGCGCCGCGCCGCTGGCCTTCGAGGCGTTCAGCTGGCGCAGCGCGCCGCCGCGCAGGTTCGCCACCGTGCCGTGCAGTCGCGTACCCGCGATATCCAGCGCGAGCTCCGCGCTCGCGGGCTCGAGCCTTGCCCAGTCCTCGGCGGTGGCGACCAGCGCCGCGCTCCGCGCGCGTTGCGCCTGCAGCGCGAACTGTCCGGCCTGGCCGTGCGGCAGCAAGCCGGCCGCGACCTGGCGCGCCGCGCAGGCTTCGGTGTCGCCGCCGGCGAGCGCGGTGGCGAGCATTTCGTCGCGCAGCGCCCAGGCCGTGAGCCCGTCGAGCGCGAAGGGCTCGTTGTCGGTGGCCATCTCCTCGGCTTCCCCGAAGCGCACGCCGAGGCGGATGTTGAAGAACCCCTGGCAGGGATTGCGGAAGAAGCGCAGCAGTTCGGGAAGCGCGAGCTCCTCGACGGCGCGCCCGGGCAAGGCTTCCGGGCAGAAGGGCAGCGGCGCGGCCCCGGCGCGCGCGGCCGGCAGCCATTCGTGGCGATAGCTGAACAGCGTGCCGCCGGCTTCGAAATACGCCGGGTGAAACGGCTTCAGGCGGTGGCGGCGGGTCAGCGCCGCCGAGGCCGGGGAGTCGTCCGGCGCGGCGGCCCAGTGCCGGTCGATGTAGTCGCGCAGCTCCGAGACCGGCACGGCCCGCTCGCGTGCCTCGTTGCTGCGCTCGTCGCGCGCCACGTAGCTGATGTAGAAGCAGTCGCGCGCCGAGAGCAGCGCCTCGAGGAACAGGTAGCGGTCGTCGTCGCGGCGTGACGGGTCCCCGTGGCGCGGCTCGCGCGCCATCAGGTCGAAGGCCGGTGCGAGCGTGTTGCGCGGGAAGGCCTCGGCGTTCATGCCGAGCAGGCACACGACGCGGAACGGGATGCTGCGCAGCGGCGTCAGCTGGCAGAAGTTGATGCCCCCGCGCAGGAACTGGTGCGAGGCCTCGGCGTCGGCCAGCTCCTGCTGCAGCATGTCGAGCAGCACCTCGCGCGTGAGCGTGTCCCGGTAGCCGGCTTCATCGAGCCGTGCGCCGAGTGCGGCGATCGCCGCGTACAGCTCCGCGAGATCCGCGGCGCTCTCGGGCGTATCGGCGTAGAAATCCGCGATCAGCTGGCGCAACAGCGCGATCCAGTCGTCCATCGCGCGCGGTGCGGCGAGCGTGCCGGCGTAGTGGGCGAGCCGCTCGATGAATTCCGCCAACCGGCCGATCTCCTCGATGCTGTCCTGGCCACCGGCCTCGAACGGGGTGGCGCCCTCGAATACCGCGCCTTCGTCGAGCGCGACGCCGAGCAGCATGCGCTCGAGGCCGAAGCGCCAGCTGTTGCGCATGGGGCCGGGCGCACCGGGGGCGCCGCGCCGCCCATCGAGCCCCCAGCGGATGCCGCTGTCGCGCACGCGGGCGCGCACGGACTCGAGCACCTCGGCATCGATGTCGAAGCGCGCGCCGAGTGCCGGCACGCCCAGCAGCGCGAGCACCGCCGAGGCGGCGAAACGGCTTTCGGGCAGCCCGAGCAGGTGCAGGAAGCTCTGCACCACCGCGTTCCCGGCGCTGGCGTCGCGGTCGGCGATGCTGAACGGGATATGGCGAGGGTCTTGCCGTGACTTGGCGAAGACCGCGTTGATCAGCCCGCCGTAGGCGCCGATGTCGGGCGCCATCACCGTGATGTCGCGCGGCTGCAAGCCCGGCAGCGTGGCCAGCAGGTGCAGCAGCTGGTCCTGCAGCGCCTCGACCTCGCGCAGCTCGCTGTGCGCCTCGGCGAACACCAGCCCATGGTCCTGCGGCGCGAGCAGGCGTGGCGCGGCCGGTGTTTCCAGCCACAGGATGTCGCGCTGCAGCTCGCCGAGCACGCCCTCCTGCACGGGCTCGCGGAAGCACTGGCGCAGCTCGCCGCCGTCGCGATCGAGCAGCAACTCCAGGCCGTTGCGCCCCAGCGTGCCCCAGGATGCCAGCAACGGGTTGCCGGTCTCCGCGTGCTCGGCACGTTGCGGCGCCAGCAGCTGCCAGCGTGCGCGCGTACGCTCGCTGACGATGTCGTACCAGTACTCGCCGCAGGGATTGAACTGGAACAGGTGCACGTCGGTGCGTGTCGCGAGCGCGGCCAGCGCCTCGACGAACACCGGCGCGAGCGCGCCGAGCCCGAAGCCGATCACGCGCTCGGGCAGCGCGCACGGCAGCGGCGCGCCCGTGCCGAGGCGCGCGACCAGCCTCTCGAGGCGCGCCGCACCGTGCGTGCTGGCGGGATGCTCCGCTCCGATCTGCTGCACCAGCGCGCGCCACAGCGAGGCCTGCCACTCGTTGCCCGCGAGCGGGCAGTCGGGCGCGGGCAAGCCTGCTTCCCAGGCCAGCAGCCAGTGCGGGCGGTACAGCAGGTACTGGTCGAACAGGGTGGCGAGGCGCCGGCACAGCGCATGGAGCCGCCTCTCCGGGGTCGCGGCCTCCAGGTAGCGGCGCACGGGAGCGAAGGCGGGCTCCTCGAGCAGGCCGGGCAGCACGCGCATCAGCCGGATCGCGAGCTGCTCCTTGCTCCAGGCGGTGGCGCCCGCCGGCCCCGCATCGTCCAGCACCGCGCCCGCCAGCGCGTTCAGGAATACCGCGGGCGAGTCGTTGCGCAGGTTCGCGGCCACGCCCAGGCGCGCCGCGATGCCCTGGCGCAGCCACTTGGCCATGCCGACGTTCGGCACGATCAGCCGCTCCGCCACCAGCGGCGGCGCAGGCGCCGCGCCGAGCAGCGTGCAGGCCGCGTCGCGCAGCGCCTCCATGTCGTTGCCGTGGTACTGGTAGAGCAAGCGCCGTCGTCCTGGCCCGCGGGGAGCGGCGATTGTGACCCAGTGCCACGGCAACCGGAAGGCGGATACGCCGCGCGTCGGCGTTGCCGTGCGCGCCGACCGTACGCGCATTATCCTGTGGCGCATGCCACCGGCCGGAAACCTCTCCCCATGTCCCCGCACCTGAGCACCATCGTGCTGCTGCTCTGCAGCAACGTTTTCATGACCTTCGCCTGGTATGCGCACCTGAAGAACCTCGCCGACAAGCCGTGGATAGTCGCGGCGCTGCTCAGCTGGGGGGTGGCGCTGTTCGAGTACCTGTTCCAGGTGCCGGCCAACCGGATCGGGCACCAGGTGATGAGCGTGGGCCAGCTGAAGATCCTGCAGGAGGTGATCACCTTGCTGGTGTTCGTGCCGTTCTCGCTGTTCTACCTGCGCGAGCGCCTCACGCTCGACTACCTGTGGGCGGGCCTGTGCATCCTGGGTGCGGTGTTCTTCATGTTCCGCGCCAAACTCGGCCTGTAGCGTTGCCCGATCCGTGAAGCGCCGCACGCGCCGGACATCGTGCCCGCACGGGGCGCTACGCAGTGTGCCCGGGTGCTCTACGCTCTGATCTGCGGCGGCGGTTGTTTTGCCAATGCGGGAGGACGGCGGCAGCAGGGTGCAGGCGGGATGTTTGCGCTAGATGTAGCGCCAATGATGAAGTTGTACCACAAGATATTGTGGAAACTTCGTGGGGCGCGCACTACTATCGAGCGAACTTGCACGTTTGCATAGCCTGTCTATACTGTATGCAAACACAGTATGTATGGAAGCACAGCCATG
>DAORUQ010000126.1:0-9305 GCA_035433265.1 Pseudomonadales bacterium
CGGCGGCGGCATCGGCGAGGGCTATGCCAATGCCTTCGCGGCACGCGGCATGAAAGTGGTGGTGGCGGAGCTGAACGAGGAAGGTGGCGAACGCGTCGCGGCGGGCATCCGCGCCGCCGGCGGCGAGGCGCTGTTCGTGCGCACGGACGTGAGCGACGAGGCCTCGGCGAAGGCCTGCGCCGAGGCGGCGTCCAGCGCCTACGGCGGCATCGACTACCTGGTGAACAATGCCGCGATCTTCGGCGACATGCTCAAGGGCGGCTATCTCACCGTCGATCTCGCCTACCTCGAGAAGTTCATGCGCGTGAATGCTCACGGCTGCCTGATCATGACGCGCGCCGCGCTGCCCTACCTGCAGAAACGCCCGGGTGCGGCCATCGTGAACCAGTCCTCGACCGCGGCGTGGATGAACGCGGGCTACTACGGCGTGGCGAAGCTCACGATGAACGGCATCACCACCTCGCTGGCGCGCGAGCTCGGCCCGCTCGGCATCCGCATCAACGCGATCGCGCCCGGCCCCACCGAGACCAGCGCGCTGCAGAAGACCGCCGGCGAATATGCCCAGCAGATGATCAAGACCATGCCGCTGGCGCGCCTCGGCCAGCCGCAGGACATGGCCGATGCCGTGCTCTTCCTGCTCTCGGACCAGGCGAGCTGGATCACCGGCCACATCCTCAACGTCGACGGCGGTCAGCTGATGCGCGTGTAGGTCAGCATTTATGCCGACATGTGCTTGCGGGTGGGCATTCGTGCCGACCTGCAAAAGCCTCTGGGCGATTTCGCGTGGCGGGTTCGGCGTGGCCGAACCCTTGTCGGGCTGAAGCCCGACCTACATGCCCGACCCACGCCCGACCTGGGAGCCCCGCCCAAACGAACCGGCGCTCAGAAGCGGTAGGTGCCCTGCAACGAGTAGCTGCGCGGCCGGTCGGTGAAGGCGTAGTACGCCATCCCCGTACCGCCGGTCAGCGTGCCGGCCAGCACACCCGTGCCGCCATAGCTGTGCGTGCGCTCGTCGGTGAGGTTGCTGCCGATCAGCGCAACCTCCCAGGTGTCGCTGCTGCTCTCGGCCAGCGCGAGGCGCGCATTGACCTTGGTGAATGCATCCTGCTCGGTGCGCGGATCGAGTTGCGGCGTCCACAGGTACGAGTCGGTGTACTGCAGGTCCACCATCGCGCGCAGCTCCAGCGCGTCCGTCACCGGGTAGTTGAAATCGGCCGTCACCACGCCTTTCCATTCGGGCGTGAACTCCTTGCGCTCGCCGCTGGCATCGCACTGCGACAGCGCTGCATTGGTCACGCGATCGGGCTCCAGCTGCGCCTGCCCGAACCAGCACTGCGCCACGTCGAAGTCATCGAACTCGAAATCCAGGTAACCGAGCGAGCCCGACAGCGTGAAGTACTCGTGCAGCAGCCAGCGTCCGTCGAGCTCCATGCCCTGCGTGGTGGCCTTGCCGGCATTCTGCACGTTGAAGCCCACCACGCCGTCGAACACCGAGGTCTGCAGGTCGTCGTACTCGGTATAGAACAGCGCGCCGTTCAGCTCCGCGGCGCCGTCGGCCAGCGTGGACTTGAAGCCGACCTCGAAGCTCGTCGCCTCTTCCTTGTCGAACTCCCAGGCGCCGACCACGTTCGGGCCGGTTCCAGGTACCACCACGGCCGGGTCGGGGTGGGCATTGGAACGGTTGTCGTAGCCGCCCGACTTGAAGCCCTCGACATAGCTCGCGTAGAGCATCAGGTCCCCGGTGGCATCCCACTGCAGGATCACCTGCGGCGTGAAGGCATCCTCGCTGCGGCTGTCCTCGAGTTCGTTGGGCTCGATGGCGAGCCGCCCCCACAGCACGTTGTACAGCGCCGAGCGCGGATCCGTGGCCGCGACCTCCAGGCCGGCGGTGTCGAAGTGCGCCTGTTTGCGGTAGCCGTCCTTGTCCTCCTGCGTATAGCGCGCGCCCAGGATCAGGCGCCACGCCTCGGTGACGTTCCAGGTCGCCTGACCGAAGGCTGCCCACACCTCCGTGTCCTGCTCGAACACGCGCCGGGTGCTGATGCCGGCGAACGGATTCGCCAGCAGGCGCAGCAGGCTGTCGGTCGGCACGTTGATACTGTCGCCGAAATCGAGGCTGCTGTCCTGGTAGAAGGCGCCCACGATATAGTCCACGGTTTCGCCGCCGGGCGAAGTCAGCCGGATTTCCTGGCTGAACTGGTCGTAGTCCTCCGACAGCCGGCTGTCGTCGAGTATCGGCGCGGCGGTGTAGTCGACGTCATAGGTCTCGCTGGTGTCGTACTCGACGTAGCCGGTCACGAAACTCAGCGTGTGGTCGCACCATTCATAGTTCGCGTCGAACAGGAAATTGTCGACGTCGTTCTCGCTGGTATCCCAGGCGCCTGCCGTGCGCTTGTCGTTGTACTCGCCGTCGTCGGGCACGAAGCTCGTGATCTTCGGCCCGGTGCGCACACCGGCATCGATCAGCGAATTGAGGTTGGCGACGAAGCGCGGCAGCGCCGTCAGGTACGAGGTGCCGGTGCCCGGGGGAAGGTCCTCGCGGATCACGTCACCCACCAGCTCGATGTTGCGGCCCACGGTGTCGAACTGTGCGTTCTCGTACTTGAACTGGATGCCCAGCGCGTCGGTGGGTTGCCAGTGCAGGCCGAGGCGCACGACCTGCTCCTCTTCCTGCGTCTCGTCGCGGTCGTTCAGCGCGGTGTTCTCCACCCAACCGTCGATCTCGCGGTACAGCACCGACAGGCGACCGCTCAACGTGTCGGTGAGCGGGCCGGTCACCACGAAGCGGTAGTCCTGCTCGTCGGCATTAGGCTCGTAGAGCACCTGCGCCGAACCGCCGAACTCGTCCTCGGGCTTCGCGGTGATCAGGCTGACGGCGCCGGCAATGCTGTTCTTGCCGAACAGGATCGGCTGCGGGCCGCGCAGCACCTCGACGCGCTCCATGTCGAACAGCGGCAGGCGCGTCAGCTGCGCCTTGCCGAAATAGATGCCGTCGTTGTACATGCCGACGGACTGCTCGAAGGACTGGTTGATGCCGGAGCTGATGCCGCGCACCGTGATCGCCGAGGAAATCCCGGTCTGGTTCATCGAGAAGTTCGGCACGTAGGCCGTCAGCTTCTCGAGGTTGGTGATGCCGACCTGTTCCATCTTCATGCCCGACACCGCGTTCACGGAGATCGGCACGTCCTGCAGGCTCTCGGTGCGCTTGGTGGCGGTGACGATGATCTCTTCGAGCTGGATCTGAGCCAGGGCCGCGGGTGCCAGGGTCGTGAAAATAGCAGCACAGAGTGCCGAGCGCCGGAACGGTGCTTTCATAGCGTGTCTCCCACAGGTTCTTGTAATTGGTTCTTGCAGCTACAGACAATGCTGCAGCGAGCATAGACCGCCCTGCGCGGGAAGGGCAAATGAAATTTCGCGGGGCACGGGGGCAACGCCAACGCCGCCCCCGCGCGGTGCACTCAGGCGGCGGGATAGTCCGTGTAGCCCTTCGGGCCAGGGGTGTAGAGCGTCGCGAGGTCGAAGTCCGCGAGCGGCAGCCCCTCGCGCAGGCGCCGCACCAGGTCGGGGTTGCCGATGTAGGAGCGGCCAAAGGACACCGCCGCGGCTTCACCCGCCTCGAGCACACGATCGGCCGAGGCGCGGTCGAAGCTGTCGTTGACGATCAGCGGCCCGCGGAAATGCTCGCGCGCGAGCGCGAAGGAGTCCAGGCTCCTGCGCGGCGAGCGGATCACGTGCAGGTAGGCGAGCCGCATCGGGCTCACCGCATCGAGCAGCGCCGCGAAGGTCTCGTGCGGGTTGTCGTCGTGCAGGTCGTTGAACGGGTTGCCCGGGCAGATGCGCATGCCGACACGCCCGCTGCCGGCCACCGCCGTCATCGCCTCCAGCACCTCGAGCACGAAGCGCAGGCGGTTTTGCACGCTGCCGCCGTAGGCATCGGTGCGCTGGTTGGTGCCGGTCGAGAGGAATTGCGCCGGGAGGTAGCCGCTGGTGCAGTGCAGTTCCACGCCGTCGAAGCCGGCCCTCAGCGCGCATTGCGTGGCGTGACGGTATTCGCCGATCACGCCCGGGATCTCCTCGAGGCGCAGCGCGCGCGGTTCGTCGAGGTCGACCATGCCGGCGGCATCGGTGTAGATCTGGCCCTTGGCGCGCACCGCCGACGGGGCCACGGTCTCGGCGCCGGGATCCTTGTTCAGGTGGCTGCCCACGCGCCCGCAATGCATGATCTGCGCGACGATGCGCCCGCCCTCGGCATGCACCGCGTCGGTGACGGCCTTCCAGCCCGCCACCTGCGGCTCGGTATGGAGGCCCGGCGTGCGGCAGTAACCCTTGCCATTGGCGCTGGGCTGCACGCCCTCGCTGACGATCAGCCCGGCACTGGCACGCTGGCGGTAGTACTCCACATTCAGTTCAGTGGGCGCGTCGCCCGGGCCGGCGCGGCTGCGCGTCATCGGCGCCATCACGATGCGGTTGGCGAGCTGGATGTCACCGAGTTGCACGGGATCGAACAGCGTTGCGGTCATGGAAACAGGACTCCTGTGATCTGGTCGCGAATAGGGCGAGGCCGCCACAGGGACGGCCGCGGGATATCAACGTACGCGGATGCGCGGCTCCGCCGTGGTGCGGCGCATGCGCTTCAGAAACTCGCCGACCGGCGCGGGGGCGGCGACTTCGGGTTCGTCGCCGGTCGGCGGGTTGGCCCAGAACTCCTTCCACGAGGGAAACAGTTCGTGGTACGCGCCGTCGTAGGGCTCGCGGCCGGGCCAGCGCATCTTCCTGTCGCCGATCGGCGGCTTGTTGAGATCGGTGGCGTACCAGTAGCACGGCAGGCGGCGGCGGAAATACCACGTGCCCTCGACACGCTCGTAGTTGTCCCAGTAGAGCATCTGCATGATGACCCACTCGGGCCCGGTCTCGTGCTCGTTCTTGGAATACACCACGCCGTGCGCGTGATCGGCGTCGTCGAACTCGATGATGTGGTTGCCGATATGGTGCGAGGTGCCGGTGAACTGCAGGCGCAGGGTATCGTCGAGCCAGCGCTTGAGGTGCGCGCGCCCGGTCTTCTCGCGGCTGACGCGGATGTCGGGCGCGAACAGGTTCACGTGCGCATCGAGATCGCGCATGTCGAGCGACAGCGAGTAGCGCGCCGCGAGCTGGCGAATGGCCTCGGTGGACTCGAGACGGTCGATGCGGGCCAGGAGGTCGGTGGATGCGCTCATGCAGCCTCCCTCAGGTCGCGTCGAATTCGTTCATCGTGGCCGCCCCGGTCGCCAGCTCGCAGGTCTTGCCGCCATCGACCACCAGCTGGATGCCCGTGATGTAGGAGGCCTCGTCGGAGGCGAGGAACAGGATCGCGTTGGCCAGTTCGAGCGGATCGGCGATGCGCCGCAGCGGCACGCCCGCGGCGGTCGCCAGTTGCGCCGCGCGGGTCGGGATCGCCGCTTCCGTGCCCGGCGTCATCACCACGCCCGGCACCACGGCATTGACCCGGATATTGTGCGGCGCGCCCTCGAGCGCGGCGGTGCGCGTCAGGCTCAGCACACCGGCCTTCGCCGCGCCGTAGGCGGCGGTATACATCGAGCCGAGCAGTCCGCACACCGAGGAGACGTTCACGATGGCGCCGCTGCGCTGGAATTCCATCACGCGCAACGCGGCCTGGATGCCGTGGAAGGTGCCATCGAGCGTGACGCGGAAGTTCGCGTGCCAGTCTTCCTCGCTCGAGTCGGCGATCGTGGCGCCGACCATCGAGTAGGCGTTGTTGACGAGGATGTCGAGCCGGCCATCCTGGCGCTCGATGCCGGTCACGACATCGGCGAAGGCCTGGCGGTCGCTCACGTCGAGCAGCACCGCGCGCGCCGAACCGCCATCGGCCTGGATCGCGTGCACCACCTGCTCCAGCGGCTCGATGCGCCGCCCGCACACGGTCACGGTCGCGCCCTCCTCGGCGAAACGCCGTGCGGTGGCCGCACCTATGCCCGTACCGCCGCCGGTGACGAGGGCAACCTTGCCGTCGAGTCTTCCTGCCATGTTCGTGTCCTCGTGAAAGGTGGGTGCGCGCGTGGCGCTCAGAGCATCTGCCAGCCGCCATTGGCGGCCAGCGTCTGCCCGGTGAAGTACGATGCCTCGTCGCTGGCCAGGAACAGCGCCGTGTTGGCCACTTCCACCGGCTCGCCCATGCGCCCGAGCGGGATCGAGGCGAGCATCGCCTTGGCGTAGTCGGGGCTGATGCTGGCCATCATGCGGGTGTTCATGGCACCGGGACAGATCGCGTTGACGCGGATGCCGCGGCCGCCGAGTTCGCGCGCGAGGCACTTGGTGAAGCCGAGCACCGCGGCCTTCGACGAGCAGTAGTGCACCGCGCCCGTGCCGTTCAGGCCCGCGGTGCTGGAGATGTTGATGATCGAGCCCTTGACCCCGCACCTGATCATCAGGCGCACGGCCTCACGGCAGTTGTAGAACAGGCCATTCAGGTTGATGTCGAGCACCTTCTGCCAGCCGTCGTCCTGCATGTCGATGATGTGGTCGAGATGCACCGTCGGCGCCTCGCCGCGCGCGATCTGCTCGTTCATCGCCGCCATGCGCTCGTAGAACTTGTCGTAGCCGTCGTTGGGCGCCGCGCCGATGCCGGCGTTGTTGACCAGCACGTCGAGCCGCCCGTAGCGGCGCTCGACCTCGGCGTAGACCGACGCGACCTGCGCGCTGTCCGAGACGTCCGCCGTGAGGGCGCAGCAGTCGCCGCGCGCATTGATCAGGGCCAGCGTCTCTTCGGCGTCCCGCGCGGTGAGGTCCACCACCACCACCGCCGCGCCCTCGCGCGCGAACACCTCGGCCATCGCGCGACCCATGCCGAGACCCGCTCCGGTCACCAAAGCCACCTTGCCCTGCAGTCGCATCGCGCGCACTCCTTCTTGTTCGCCGCCCATCGTTGACCCGCCACTATAGCGACGCGCATGCGGCGGCGAAAGCACGCAACCGCGCCCGGAATGTGCAAAAGAGTTCGCGCCGGGCGGCGCGATCCATGTGGCAAGAGTGCGAAAGGAGACCGGTCTGCGGGCCGGCGGCGCTCAGTCGAGCAGCCGTTCGATCGCCTCGACCGTGACCGCGGGGTCGGGCCCGACGTGGATGGCGCGCATGCCGAGCGCCTGCGCCGCCGCCACGTTGGCCGGGTGGTCGTCGAGGAACACGCAACGCGCGGGATCGGGGCGCCCGAGCCGCTCCAGCGCCAGGGCGAAGATGCGCGGGTCCGGCTTGCGCACCCCGGCGTGGCTGGAATCGACCACGAACTCGAACAACTCCTCGACCGGGATCAGCGCGCGCCAGCCGTCGCCGAACTCGCGCACGTTGTTGGTGACGATACCGGTGCGGTAGCCGGCACCGCGCAGCCCGCGCACCGCCTCGAGCAGCACGCCGCGCGATGCCGCACCCGCGTCGTTGCCCGCCATGCGCGCGAACAACTGGTAGATGTCGACCTCGAGCCCGCCTTCGCGCCCGAGCGCGAGGATGCTCTCGCGCGCCGCCTCGAGAGCGATCTCGCCGCGCTCCAGGCGGTGCCAAGGATGCTCGCCGTCGTGCTCGTAGGAACCGAACACGATGGCGCTGACCCGGCTCGGGTCGGCGCCGATCGCGCGCCCGAAGTCCTCGACGGCCGTGAACGGCGAGTCGGTGAACACGCCGCCGAAATCGAACAGGAAGGCCTCGAAGCGACGCGTCATGCCCTGCCCCCCCGCCTCACAGCTTCAGGTTCCAGAACAGCGGGTTGCTGATACCGTAGCGCTCGAACGGCCCCATGAAGCAGTATTCGAACAGGCCCCAGCCCACCTTGCCGCCGGTTTCGAAGCGGCAGGGCGAATCGATCAGGCCGAAGAAGCGGCCGCGGTCGCGCTCGTGATCGAGCGTGAGCCCTTCCACCACCAGCGGACCCTTGTGCATACCGTGCTTCCAGTCGGCATCGACCCCGTAGCCGGTGCCGATGAACAGGTACATCGGCAGCAGCGGCGTGCACTGCACCTCGAACGCTCCCCCGGGCGCCCCGGGGAAACGGATCGTGGAGGCCGTGATGAACTCCTTCGCCGCGTCGAAGGTGTGCTCGTACTCCGGGCGCCCCAGCCACTCCGGCTCGCGCTCCGGATCGGCCCAGATGCGCATCGCCTCCTCGAGCTCGCGGCGCCCGTCATCGAGCTCGTTGCAGATGTACAGGATGGAGTGGTCGTCGAACTGCATCGGGCAGTAGTTCCACATGCCCTGCATGCTGTGCGTGCCGTGGTGGATGCCCGCCGGCTCGTGCTCGCCCACCGGCCGGATGCCCCAGGAGCGGTCGCGGCTGCCCTTCCAGCGATCCGGGGTCACCGCGTGGCGCTCGCCGTCGATCTCCAGCCAGCCGCTCCAGCAGCCGGTCTGGGCGAAGCGCACCGAGTCGAAGAACACGCGCCCCTTGCGGCGCACGTACTGTCGCGGCTCCAGGAAGGCCGGGATCGCGCCCTCCCACACCAGGTCCATCGCCAGCCCCCACTCGTTCGGCTCGAGCACGAAACGCAGCTTCTGCAGCCCTTCCAGCACCTCGATGCGAATGGGACCGACCGAAGTGTCGGCACGGTCATCGAGCTCGCGCGAGGCCCGCACCACGCGGTGCGTGTTGCCGCGGCGCAGCGCGACGAAGGCGTCCTGCACCGCGAGCGTGGGGTACTGGCCCATGCCCATCACCATGAACAGCTCGCCACTGGAGTTGTGCAGGTTGAAGTAGTAGCGGTCGTAGAAGTTGCGGTCGCTGGTGCCGACGTGGCGCATCGTGTCGGCGATCTGGTGCAGCGGGTAATCGTCCATCCGCGACAATGACTGCGCCGCCTGCCATTTGCTCACCATGCCACGCCCCCCTCGTTGTGGTATTGCCATGCTTGGTGCCCCATCACCACGCGGTGGCGGCTACCGGGTACGTCGGGATCCGCAGCGGCATAGCCGGCATCACCGGCGTAGAGCGACTCCGTCGGCAGCCCCGCGCGCACCACGAAGTGCGGCTCGAACACCGGCGGATCGCGTCGCGCGACGCGCGCCAGCACTTCCGCCACGTCCGCGCAGGCGCTCAGCTCGGTCAGGGTCACGAAGGTCGGCGGCATCATCTCGATCTCGCCGCGCGCGCGCTTCTCAAGCGCCTCGGCCGGGCGCACCCACTGGTGCTCGTGGATCTCGCTGCCGTCCACCGTGACCGCATCATCCGCGGGCGCGCGCGCCACGAAGAACCACGTGGCGTAGCGCTTGGGCATGATCGGCGGCGTGGTCCAGTGCGCGTAGTAGCGCAGCGAATCGATGTCGAT
>DAORUQ010000127.1:0-2724 GCA_035433265.1 Pseudomonadales bacterium
CGGGTGTCCACGCGAACCACTTCGCCCACGTCGAGGAACAGCGGCACGCGCACGGTGGCGCCGGTGGACAGCTTGGCAGGCTTGGTGCCGCCGGTGGCGGTATCGCCGCGCAGCCCCGGGTCGGTCTCGACGATCTCCAGCTCGACGAAGTTCGCCGGCGACACGGTGAGCGGCGAGTCGTTCCACAGCGTCACCGTGCAGGTGTCCTGCTCCTTCAGCCACTGGCCGGCATCGCCCACGATGTCCTTCGAGGCGGTGTACTGCTCGAAGGTCTCCGGGTCCATGAAGTTCCAGAACTCGCCGTCGTTGTAGAGGTACTGCAGCTCCTTGTCGACCGCGTCGGCGCCTTCCAGGCTGTCGCCGGACTTGAAGGTACGCTCCCACACGCGGCCGTTCTTCAGGTTGCGCAACTTCACGCGGTTGAAGGCCTGCCCCTTGCCGGGCTTGACGTACTCGTTCTCCAGGATCGAGCAGGGATCCCCGTCCAGGATCACCTTCAGGCCGGGCTTGAATTCATTGGTGGAAAAGGACGCCATGTGTGCCTCTGCAGGGTTCGCGGCAAAATGATGGGCGCGGATGATACTCCGATCGGCCGCTCGATGGCAGCGTGGCATGGGTCACAGCTCGCGCGGCCCGTCCCCTGGCCCGGTTGGCGCCCTCGCCGGGGGTCTCCTACACTTGCCGGACCGGCCCTGCGACGATGGCGTCGCGGCCCTGATGGCCCATTCGAATGCCGCATAACGACAATCTACAGCTCCTGGTCAGCTGCGAATCACAGGCTGCGCTGGAAAGCTGCCTCGCGATGTTTCGTGACGCCGGTCACAGTGTGCGCGCGCACCGCATCACCTCGCTGCGCGATCTCGACGACATGCTGCGTGACGAGCAGTGGGACCTGTTCATCGCGCACGAGAAACACCCCGAAGTCGCGCCCGCCGAGGCGCTGGCCCTGCTCACCGGACGCGCGAGCGATCTGCCCTGCATCGTGCGCGCCGCCGAACCGCTCGGGGCCGAGGCGCTGGGCTGGCTGCGCGCCGGTGCCCGCGACGTGGTCGGCGCCGACGACGGCGCGCGGTTGCTGCTGGCGGCCTGCCGCGAGATCCGCGCGCGCCGCGCGCACCGCGAGCTCGCGACGCTGCGCGTGCAGCACGCCGAGATCGCCGAGCGCTGCGAGCTGCTGCTCGCGGCCTCGCGCGACGCCATCGCCTATGTCGTCGATGGCATGCACGTGCATGCCAACGAGCTCTACGCCGAACTGTTCGGCTACGCGGGTGTCGAGGAGCTGGGCTCCATTCCGCTGGTCGACCTGATCGCGGCGCAAAAGCAGCAGGAGTTCAAGGACGCGCTGAAGCGTTACCGCGCCCATCCCGAGGCGCAGACGGCGATCGACTTCACCGGCACGCGCGCCGACGGCAGCGAGTTCGCCGGGCAGCTCGTGCTCACGAGCGCGAGCTTCGAGGGCGAGCCCTGCATGCAGGTGCTGGTGCGCGCCGCGCCCGCCGGAACTGCCGCGGCACCCGCGCCGGCAACGGCGGGCGCCGGTGGCCTGGCCGTGCTGGCTTCGGCCCTTTCCGCCAACGCGGGCGGGCAGTTGCTGCTGATCGCGGTGGACGGCTACAACCAGCACTGCCGCCATCTCGGCGTCGGCGCGGCGAACCGGCTGGTGGACGAACTGGGCGCCTTCATCGCGCGCAGCGTCGGCTGGACCCAGGCACCGCTGCGCGCCGCCGACGGCGTGCTCGCCGTGCTCCTGGCGGACAGCGACCCGGAGCGTGCGCTCGCGCAGGCGCGCCGCGCCGTCGAGGCGGTCGCGGGGCACATCCACGAAGTCGGCACGCAAAGCGTGAGCTGCAGCATCTGCGTCGAGGTCTGTCCGCTCGGCGAGGGGCGCGACGCCACGGTGGACGCCCTGCTCGACCGCTGCTGGAGCGCGCTGCTCGGCACCGTCGAGCGCGCGCAGCGCCTGCGCGCCGCCGACCCCGAGCGCATCGGGCTCGCCAGTGCCGCGGCGCCGGACGCAGGCGCGGTCGCGGCGACGGCCAGCGGCCCCTCGATCGAGGAGGCGCTGCGCCGCGGTGAGCTGCGCATCCTGTTCCAGCCGATCGTCAGCCTGCGCGGCGACAGCAGCGAGTACTACGAGGCGCAGGCGCGGCACCAGCCTTCCGACCGCCCTGCGCTCGACTGGCTGGCCGAGACCAACCCGGGCGCATCGAGCGCCGAGCTCGACCAGCTGGTGGCGCAGCAGGCGCTGCAACAGCTGGCCGCGCATCGCGCCGCGCATCCCGAAACGCGCCTGATCCTGCCGATCGGCGGCGGCAGCATGCTGGATGCCGATTTCGCAGACTGGCTGGCAGCGACACTGCGCGCGGCCGCGGTGCCGCCCGATTGCCTCGTGATCGCGATCGCGCACCGCACCGCGAGCTCGCACCTGAAGCAGGCAAAGCAACTCGCCGAGCGGCTGTCCAGTCTCGGCTGCCAGCTGTGCGTTGCCGAGGTGCACAGCGGCGACAACCCGCTCCCGGAACTGCTGCACCTGCGTCCTCAGTTCGCGCGCATCGCCGAGGCGCTGGCGCCGGCGCTGGCCGACACCGAGAGCACCAGCACGCTGCTCAAGCCGCTGGTCGAATCGCTGCACCGCGAGCAGATCGCCTCGATCATGCCGGGAGTGGAAGGCGCGGGCGTGCTCGCCGTGCTGTGGCAGCTCGGCGTCAATTTCATCCAGGGCGA
>DAORUQ010000127.1:2824-9245 GCA_035433265.1 Pseudomonadales bacterium
CTAGAGGTTGGTGTGCGGGCTGACGACCTGCTCCTCCAGGATCACGCCCATGTCCTTCGCGTAGCCGTCCCATAGGCGTACCAGCGCTTCCAGCCGAGCCGGCTCCTGCTGCGCGAGATCATGCCGTTCGCCGGGATCGCGCGCCAAGTCAAAGAGCGCCCAGCGACCGGGTCCGTTGGGCAGGCTCAGCCAGACGGCCTTCCAGTCGCCTTGGCGCAGGGCGCGCTGCCCGAAGAGTTCCCAGCCGAAGGCCTCGTCCGCTGCGTGCACGCGCTCCGCCCTGCCTTGCAGGTAGGGCAGCATCGAGCGCCCGCGCATCGGTTCCACCGCGCGCCCGCGGTAGCTCGTCCCCGGGGGCGCGACGCCGGCAATCTCGAGGAGCGTGGGCGCCACGTCCATCACGGTGGCGAAGGACGCGCCCAAGTTGCCGTTCTGCCGCGCAAAGCCCGGAAAGCGGACAATCGCCGGGCTGGCAATGCCGCCTTCGCTCACGACCGACTTGTAGAGCCGGCGTGGCGCCGTCGCCGCCTGCGCCCAGTGTGGCCCGTAGGACAGCATCGATTCGGCGCTGCCCCAGTCCGCGAACGCGCCCTCCTCGAGCGGCGCAAAGCCCTCCACCTTCTTCAAGAGGCCGGCCACGGTATCCGGCGCGGCGCCGTTGTCGGAAAAGAACACGATCACGGTGTCCTCGAGTCGCCCGCTCGCGCGCAGCGACTCGATCACGCGGCCCACGTTCCAGTCCATCCGCTCGACCATGGCTGCGTAGATCTCCATCTTCCGCGCCTGGCGACGCTGCTCCTCCGGGGAGAGGGATTCCCAGTCGCGCAACGTCGGCGGCAGCTCCTCGCTGGCGCCGGGCGGTAGCAGCCCGAGCGCGCGCTGGCGGGCCAGCCGTTCGCGCAGCAGGATCTCCCAGCCGGCGTCGTAGCGTCCCGCGTAGCGAGCGATGATCTCGGGCGGCGCATGCAGTGGCCAGTGCGGGGCCGTGAACGGCAGATAAGCGAAGAAGGGCCTGCCGCGGTCCTCCGTCATGAACTGCAGCAACTTGTCGGTGAAGTAGTCGGAAGAGTAGAAGTCCGCGGGGATGGAGGCCGGACGTCCGTCCTCCGTGTAGTGGGCGCCGCCCAGCTCGGGCGGCGGCAGGTTCGGCTTGCCGAAGTGGTTGTGTCCGCCCTCGATCAGCGAGAAGACCCGTTCGAATCCGCGGCGCGAGGGATCGTCCTCGGGGCGTGTGCCCAGATGCCACTTGCCGCTCATCAGCGTGCGGTAGCCGGCATCGCGCAGGAGCTCCGCAACGGTCACCACGTCATCTGCGAGGTGACCATCGTAGCCGGGTCGCCCGCGCTGTGAAGGGGTGATCAGCTCGCTCATGTTGGCCATGCCGGCAAGGTGGTGGTCGGTACCCGTCAGCAGCATGGCGCGCGTGGGCGAACAGGTCGCCGCAGTGTGGAAGCCGCTCAGGCGCAGCCCGTCGCTCGCCAGGGCATCGAGGCTCGGTGTGCTGATCTCGCCACCGAATGCACCCAGGTCCGAATAGCCGAGGTCGTCGGCGACGATGACGAGAAAATTCGGTCGCGCGCCGGGCGCGGCCTCCACACACCCGACGCAAACCGCCAGCAGCAGAACGAAAAGGCTGGACAGAGGACGCATGGCCGGCACGGCTCAGAACTCGTAGCTCAGGTCGATGCCGTAGCTACGCGGCTCGCCCCACGCGACGTAGCCGCCGAAGCCGGGCGCGTTGAGGAAGTAGTACTCGTTGTCCTCCAGGTTCTTGCCCCAGGCCGCGAGGGTCAGCTGTCCCTGACCGGCGACGGGAATCTCCGAAAGCGTGACCCGGGCATTCAGCAGCCCGTACGCGTCGATGGTGTAGACCCCGAAGTTGGTGGTGGCGGTGATGTACTTCTCGTCCTGCCAGGTGTAATTGAGGTTCGCGGCGAGCTCCCCGACTGGCGTCGCGGCAATGTCCCAGCTGACATCTACCGTGTAGCTGTGCTCGGGCGCGTTGACGAACACGAACTGGTCGGTCACGTCGCGTCCGAATCCGTCCAGCACCTCGTCGTAGCCGGCATCGAGATAGCCGTACTGCAGGGTCAGCGTCAGGCTGTCGGTAACCAGTGCGCTCAGTTCCAGCTCGGCCCCCTGGATCGTCGCCTCGCCACCGTTGAGGATGTCCGCCACTGCGGGGTTGGTCAGGCTCGTTTGGGCGTTGATCTGGATGTCCTGGTAGTCGGCCTCGAAGACCGCGATGTTGCTGCGCAGGCGGTTGTCCATCCACTCGGCCTTCAGGCCTACTTCGTAGGAGCGCAGCGTCTCCTCGTCGAAGCCCTGCTCGAAATAGGCGATCGTGGAAGCACGCATGTTGAAGCCGCCGGTCTTGTAGCCGTCGGCGACCTTGGCGTAGAAACTGGCGTCTTCGCTCAGATCCCAGGCCACCGTCAAGCTGGGGCTGAGGTCGTCGAAGTCCTTGTCGCCCGATCCGCGCCCGACAGAGGCCGGCAGGATCGTGTTCGTGGAGAGCAACACGTTGTAGCGGGTGAGGTCCGCCTCGCGCTCGTCTTTGGAAGAGCGCAGTCCCACCGTTATGTGCAGCCTTTCGAGCGCGACCGGCGTATAGGTCGCCTGGCCGTAGGCGGCCAGCGCCTCGTTTTCTATTTCGGCGCCGGTGAACTGGCGGATGCCGAAACCGGGCAGCCAGTTCACGGTGTCACCCGTGCCATCCTCGGTGAAGTAGTAAAGGCCGAGCGTGTACTCGAGTTGCTCGCCGAAGGCGCTGCCGAGCAGCTGGATCTCCTGGCTGAACTGGTCCTGGTCGACGTAGTTATCGATAAACAGGGGGGTATTGGGGCGCCCCGTGCCGGAGAGATAGTCCTGAAAAATGTAGCTGTCGAGGTCGCGATAGGCGGTGATCGAGCGCAGCGTCAGGTCTTCGTGCAGCAGCCAGTTCAGCGTCAGGTGGTGACCGAGAGTGGTGACGTCGCCGCGCTTGATCAGCTGGTTGCCCGCGTGGCTGCGGCTCGGGCGCTGCGGCGGCACCCCGCGCGTTACCGGTGCCAGGTAGTACGGCGAGTCCTCCATGGTCGAGCGATCGAAGGCGTAACGCACATCGAGCGCCTCCGACGGGCGGAACAGCAGCTCCGCGCGCACGGCGTCGTGATCCTCCGCACCGTAGCTCTCGGTACCTCGCCCGGCATTGCGCACGAAGCCATCCTGGCGGGAATTCAGATAGAACAGGCGGGCGGCGAGCTGTTCGCCGAGCGGGGCGTTGAGCATGGTGCGCGAACGGAAGCGGTCCCGGTTCCCGGCCGTCAGCTGCTGGCTGAACCCCCATTCGCCCAGTTCCGGGGCACGGGTCAGGAAATTGATGGCGCCGCCGGTGGCGTTGCGTCCGTACAGCGCGCCCTGCGGCCCACGCAGGACCTCGATGCGTTCGATGTCGGCCACCTCGACGCCCATGCCCTGGTTGCGGCCGACGTAGACCCCGTCCATGTATACGGCGACGCTCGGATCCTGCGTGATCTGATCGTCGAAGTTCCCGACCCCGCGGATGAATACCCGCGGCGTGGTGGCGCTGTTGGGGTGCGGGCTCAACTGCAGGTTGGGCACGTTGCTGCCGAGGTCTCCGATGCTGGAGATGCCGAGCTTCTCGAGTTGGCGCGCGTCCAGCGCGACCAGCGAGATCGGCGTGTCTTGCAGGTTCTCCTCGCGCTTCTGGGCGGTCACGATCACTTCCTCCAGTCCTGCGGACTGGGCATGCCCGAGCGGCACAGTGGCGAGCGTCGCGAGCGAGGCGCCGGCGATCAGGGCCGATCTGGCCAAAGGCTTCAGCGTGGGTTTCATGTCGGTGTCTCCTGCCGTGGGTCTGGAACGCCTGAAGCGGCGTGTTGTTATGCGACTTCTGCGATACGAATATGGCGCAGGCACGGGGCGCCCGCCTCCGGCTGCATCGGGAGACTCTCCGCGCCGATCGGCGCGGAAACCGCCCGCGGGGGCTTGGAGCGCGCGGAGCCAGCCGCTAAGGTGGGACCCGGCGGAACTCAAGGCTCGGATGGCGGCGAACATGTCACTCCTCAACGAGGCGTTGCTTATCGGTGCGGCCCAGGGGGCGTTGCTGTGCATCGTCATCCTGAGCCTGCCGTCGGCCAACCGCACGGCCAATCGCCTGCTGGCATCCTACGTCGGGCTCGAGTCGCTGCACCTCTTCTTCCTTTACACGAGCTACATGGACGACGCGGCCGCGCCGGACGCGTGGCTGCGCCTGCTGTTCGGTTTGCGTGCACTCGACGGACCGGCCGTCTACCTGTACGTGCGCGCGCTCAGCGAAGCGGATTTCCGCTGGCACCCCGGGCTGCTCCGGCACCTGTGGGTGCTGCTCTTCCTGTTCGGCTGGTTCGCGGTACTGATCAGCGACCCGGCCTGGCTCGCCCTGTCGACCCGGGAACTGCAGCAGCTGCCCAGCACCGTCGCGATGTCGGCCTACCAGAGCCTGGTGCTTGCGGCCTACGGCCTGGTGGCCTGGCGCAGGCTGGCGGCGCACCAGCGCCGGCTGCGTCAGGCGCTGTCGGCGGTCGACCGGGTCAACCTCGACTGGCTGTCGTGGCTGATGGGCGCGCTCATCGCGACCAATGCGTTGCATCTCGCGCTCGACCTGCTGCGACTGCTGGGACTGGTAGGCGCCGATTCCAAGGTACTGGTGAACCTGTGCATGACACTGCTGCTCATCTACCTGATTTCGATCGGCGGACTGCGCCAGCCCAAGGTGTTCACCGACCCGGTGCGCGAGGCACTCGCGGCGGTCGACGAACCTGCACCCGCAGTGGAAACCGGGCAGAACGGCGGCGCGGATCGCAGCAAGTACCAGAAATCCGGCCTCGACGAGGCTAGGCGCACGGAGATCTGGAACCGTCTGCAGGCGCTGCTGCAGCAGGAGCGACCGCACCTGGACCCGGGACTGAGCCTGCCCGGCCTCGCTCGCCTGCTCGGCGTGCGGCCGCAGGAGCTCAGCGAGGTGATCAACACCGCCTACGGCGGCAGTTTCTATGATCTGGTCAATCGCGCGCGCGTCGACATGGCCAAGGTCCTGCTGCGCGAACCGCGCGCCCGCCGTCGCAAGATGCTGGACATCGCCCTGTCGGTGGGCTTCAGCAGCCAGTCCACGTTCTACAGCCAGTTCCGCAAGCAGACCGGCATGACCCCGACGGTCTGGCGGGACAAGGGCGAGGGCTGGCCGGAGGGCGGCGAGACCGTCGACGCCTAGACGCCAAAGTGCTGCCGGACGTGGGCGCAGCGCATCAGCCGAGAGCCTCCCGCACCTCCGCCAGCGCCACGACCCGCGTCCGGGGATAGGCCGGATCCGCACCGCGTACCACGCGATAGAGCATGGTGCCCAAGTCGTGGCCCGCGGTGTCGAGCCAGTTCGGCACGCCGGGATCGCGGTGCGCCAGCACCAGCACAGCGCTGCCGTCGGGCCGGTAGCGGGTTGTGCGCTTGTTCAGGTGGATGGTGAAATAGCGGTAATCAAGCGACTCCATCCAGTAGTTGTCGATCTGCAGGTTCCAGAATTCGTTTTCGCTGGGTGGCACGTCGATCAGAAGCGCCTGTTCGGGCCCGAGCGCCCAGTAGCCATGCGCGTAGAAGATCGCCGGATCACCGCCCTGGCGCAGGAACTCGGCCTGATCGAGCACCGTGAACGCGTTCGGGTTCGCCTTGAAACGCTGAGACCAGTCGGCAAAGATCCGCGCCGTACCCTGTACGAAGTCGGCAGCCGCGAGCAACTGCACGGACAGCCGCTCAGGGTCGAGCGGCGCCGGCCGCGCCGGTCCGTTCAGACACTCGATCTCCAGCGCGGCGGGCCTCTCCGTGCCGCGGTCGAGGAAAGTCTGCCGTACCAGCAGCATCGAGCTCTCTGCGCTCATCGGCAGCCAGTTGCCGGGCTTGCGCGCGGCGCTCAGCAGGATCTCGAAACTGCCATCCGGCGCGACCTGCAGCGTCGTGGTGTCGATGGCGCCGGTATGCTGCAGCGAACTGCTCTTGCCATAGCTGCCGGCCTTGGTGGACAGCACCATGTAATTCACCGTGCCACGGCTGCCGCGGATGCGATAGTCGTAACGACCGTCGATCTGCGCGTTCTGGTAGAAGTTGTCCGGGTTGTCAGCGCCGATCTTGATGGTTTCGTTGGAGAGCTGGTAAAGCACCGGGAACTGCGGGTCCGAGCATTCCACCTCCTGCTCCAGCGCGGCGCGCAGCAGGCGCGAGAGATAGCGGTAACCCTCGGCACGATTGAACGGATCCTGCGGCGCCTCCGGCCGCAGGATCTGGTCCCCGGCTTCCTTCAGTCGATCACAGAATGCGTGCCAAGGCGTGGCGGGATCCGGCGTGGCGGCGCGCGCGGCCGGCAGCATGCTGCCCAGGCCGAGGGCGCTGA
>DAORUQ010000128.1:0-9120 GCA_035433265.1 Pseudomonadales bacterium
GCAGCATTTCTTCGTCAACGGTGCGATGGGTACCAACAGCTTCTTCGGCATGGTCGAGCTCAATCCGTTCGAGGAGCGCGAGCGCGGGGCGCAGGAGGTCCAGAGCGACCTGACCACGCGGCTCGCGGGCGTGAGCGGCCTGCGCATCAACGCGTTCAACATGCCCTCGATACCGGGCGCCTCGCCCGACCTGCCGATCAAGTTCGTGGTCTCGGGCACCGGCTCCTACGAGTTGCTGTTCCAGGTGGCCCAGGACATCGAGCGCAAGGCGCGCGAGAGCGGCCTGTTCGTGTACGCCGAGTCGGAGCTCAGGTTCGACAAGCCCGAGGTGCGGCTGGACATCGACCGCGACAAGGCGGCGCAGCTGGGCATCGACGTTGCCGCCATCGGCAGCACGCTCTCGACGTTCCTGAACGAGAACGAGTCCTCGCGCCTCAGCCTGGACAGCCGCAGCTACGAGGTGATCCTGCAGCTCGAGCGCGAGTACCGGCTCTCTGCCGACATGCTCGACACCTATTACCTGCGCACCGGCAGCGGTGAGCTGGTGCCGCTGTCCGCCGTGGTGTCGCAGGCGCGCGAGAACCGGCCCAACAAGCTCACCGAGTTCCAGCAGCTCAATTCCGCGACCGTCGGCGCGCTGATGGCCCCGGGGGTGTCGCTGGGGCAGGGCATCGCGTGGTTCGAGGAAACCGGCCGCAGCCTGCTGCCGGCGGGCTTTCGCGCCGATTACGTCGGCCAGTCGCGCCAGTTCATGACCGAAGGCAACGTGCTGCTGTTCACCTTCCTGTTCTCCTTCGTGCTGATCTTCCTGGTGCTCGCGGCGCAGTTCGAGAGCTTCAGCGATCCGTTGACCGTGCTGGTGAGCGTGCCGCTGTCGGTGTGCGGGGCGCTGGTGCCGCTCGCGCTCGGCATGGCCACGATGAACATCTACACCCAGGTCGGCCTGCTGACGCTGATCGGGCTGATCAGCAAGCACGGCATCCTGATCGTGGACTTCGCCAACCGCCAGCAGGAGATCCGCGATGCCGGCGCGGTCGATGCGGTGATCGAGGCCGCCTCGGTGCGGCTGCGCCCGATCCTGATGACCACGGCGGCGATGGTCTTCGGCGTCATGCCGCTGCTGTTCGCCAGCGGCGCCGGCGCCCAGGCGCGGGTCTCGATCGGCATCGTGATCACCTTTGGCATGCTGGTGGGCACGCTGTTCACGCTGTTCGTGGTGCCGGTGATTTACAGCTACGTGGCACGGCGGCACGTGCGCATGGTCGACGACCAGGTGGTGCGCAAGCGCGATCTTTCCTGAGCGCCCGGGCAAGCGGCGCGCATTTCGGCTATACATGCTGACGTCCTCCGACGCGCGGCCCATATGGGTCGGCGCGCCGGGTGGTTGACGACAAAATGACACCGCAATCATGCGATTCGCCTTGGGTCTCGGGAGACGATTTGTTATCAAAAACAATGATATACGGAACATTTTTCATACTGTTTTTACATGGCATCATTCTTGATTCAAGCTCCTCGCACAGCGCAAGGAGCACGACAAAATGACGCCGGACATCTTCAAGCCCCTGCACAACGCGATCATCTGGGCGCAGCACTGTGCCGACCCGCTGATCTGGCGCGAAGCGGTGCGGCGTTTCGACGCGGCCGACCGCGCGCTCGGCGGACTGCCCTGCCGCGAGCGCCTCCATCTGGAGGAGCGCCTGTACGGCATGCTGCCGAGCGACTGGCCGCTGTGGATGGAGAGTTGCCACCAGTCGATGAGCGCCATGCAGCGCCGCGCGCTGACCCACTGAGCGCGCCCGTTTCCGCCCGGCGGCTTCCCCGCGGGGCGCGCGGCTATACTCGCGTTCCACGGGAGACGCGATGCAAGAGAGCACGGGAGTTCAGCGCCTGCTGCGCGGTGCGCGTTTGTGCAGCGGGCCACTGGCGGCGGCACTGTGGTTCGCCCTCGGCGCCAGCGCCATGGCGCACGATGCGCGCGTGGTGCTCGGGCTCGCGATCTGGATGGCGTTGTGGTGGATGACCGAAGCGGTGCCGCTTGCCGCCACCGCGCTGCTGCCGCTGGTCATCCTGCCGCTGTTCACTTCGATCGGCTTCGGCGCCGCCGCGGCGCCCTACGCCAGCAACATCGTGTTCCTGTTCATGGGCGGCTTCATGCTGGGGCTGGCGCTGCAGCGCTGCGGGCTGCACCGGCGCATCGCGCTGGCGATGCTGGTCACGGTGGGCTCGGGACAGCGCCGCCTGGTCGGCGGCTTCATGCTGGTCACCGCGCTGCTGTCGATGTGGCTGTCGAACACCGCCACGATGATGATGCTGGCCCCGATCGGGATCAGCGTGCTGCAGACCCGCCGCGAGCAGCGCCCCGGCGCCGAGGCGGACGGCAGCGAGGCTTTCGGCGCGGCGCTGATCCTCGGTATAGCCTACGCGGCCTCGATCGGCGGCATGGGCACCCCGATCGGCACGCCCC
This sequence comes from Pseudomonadales bacterium, assembly GCA_035433265.1. Classification (GTDB taxonomy): domain Bacteria; phylum Pseudomonadota; class Gammaproteobacteria; order Pseudomonadales; family UBA5518; genus UBA5518. The sequence goes on from DAORUQ010000128.1 coordinate 2,468, forward strand.
CGAACCTCATCATGTCCGGTTACCTGCGTGCGCACTACGGCATCGACGTCACGATGCTCGGGTGGATGCGCGTCGGCGTGCCGGTGATCCTGCTGCTGTTGCCGCTGGCCTGGCTCTGGTTGTGCTTCGGGGCCTTCCGCCTGCCGGCGGCCGGTTTCGCCGGCGACGAGGCGCAACTGCGCGCCCAGCGCGCGCGGTTGGGCGCGGCGAGCGCCGCAGAGCGGCGCACCGGCGCGGTGTTCCTGCTGGTAGCGCTGGGCTGGGTGCTGCGCCCGCAACTGGTGGCCTGGTTCGGTCTTCCCGGCCTCGATGACGGCGTGATCGCATTGATCGGCGCACTGCTGCTGTTCGTGCTGCCCGCGCAGGGTCTGGAAGGCGAGCGCCTGCTCGACTGGAACACCGCGCGCGGCATTCCCTGGGACATCCTGCTGCTGTTCGGCGGCGGCTTGAGCCTGGCCGCGGCGCTCACGGCCTCGGGCGCCGATGCGCCGATCGCGCAGTGGGCGTCGGGGCTCGGATCCGTGCCGGTGGCGCTGATCGTGGGCGTGATCGCCGTGGCGATCGTGTTCACCGGGGAACTGACCAGCAATACCGCGGCCGCCACGGCTATCATGCCAGTGCTTGCGGGGCTGGCCAGCGCGCGCGGCATCGATCCCTTGCCGCTGTTCATGGTCGCCACGCTGGCCGGTAGCTGCGGTTTCATGCTGCCCGTGGCGACACCGCCGAATGCGATTGCCTATGGCACCGGATTCGTGCCGCTGCGGGCGATGTTGCGGGCCGGCTTCGGGCTGAACCTGATCGCTGTCGCGGTGGTGGTCGGCTTCGTGTGGTTCGTGGCGTTCTGAAGGAGTTCCGATGACTGTACTGCCCGGCTGGGAGCGTTCCCCGGCCTTCGTGTTCGACGCCGCGCGCTGCGCGCTGTCCGTGCTCGACCAGGCGCACCTGCCGTTCGAGCAGCGCTACCTGCAGCCCGGCTCGGTGGCGGATTGCGCGCGGGCGATCCGCGACATGAACGTGCGCGGCGCGCCGTTGATCGGGCTGGTGGCGGCAGCCGGCATGGCCTTCGCCGCGCGCGCCGACGCGAGCGACGCCGCGCTCGAAGCGGCGGCCGCGCTGCTGATCGCGAGCCGGCCGACCGCGGTCAACCTGCGCTGGGCCGTGGAGGACCTGCAGGCGGTGCTGCGCACCGCGCCGCTGGCCGCGCGTGCCGCGGCAGCCGCCGCCCGGGTGCTGGCACTGCAGCACTCCGAATCCGCATGCTGCGCGCGCATCGGCGAACACGGCCTCGGGATCATGCGCGCGCTCGCCGACACGCCCCGGGTGCGCGAACGCGGGGTGCTGAACGTGCTCACGCACTGCAACGCCGGCTGGCTGGCGACCGGCGCCTGGGGCACGGCACTGGCGCCGGTGTACCGCGCCGCGGCCGCGGGTATCGCGGTGCACGTCTGGGTGGACGAGACCCGCCCGCGCAACCAGGGGGCGCGGCTCACCGCGTGGGAACTCGGCGAGGGCGGCATCGCGCACAGCATCGTGGCGGACAACTGCGCCGGGCACCTGATGCAGCGTGGCCTGGTGGATGTCTGCATCGTCGGCAGCGACCGCACCACGCGCGCGGGCGACGTGTGCAACAAGATCGGCACGTACCAGAAGGCGCTGGCGGCCGCCGACAACGGGGTGCCGTTCTACGTGGCCCTGCCGTGCTCGACCATCGACTGGACGATTACCGACGGCGTGCGCGAGATCGAGATCGAGGAGCGCGACGCGAGCGAGGTGCTGCAGATCGAGGGCGCGGGCGCCGACGGCGTGCTGCGCAGCGTGCGCCACGCGCCGCTGGCGAGCCGGGCGGCGAACTTCGCCTTCGACGTGACGCCGGCGCGGCTGGTGACCGGGCTGATCTGCGAGCACGGCGTGTTCGCGGCCGATGCGACGGCGCTGGCGCCGTTGCGCGCCGTGGCCGGCGCTGCACCGGAGCGGGTATAGTTGCGCCCGGGTTGAAACCTCCGGGGAGCGGCATGGAGAACAGCAGCGGACTGGCGGACCTGATCGGCAACACGCCGCTGGTTCGCCTGCGTCAGGTGTCGGAACAGACGGGGTGCGAGATCCTCGGCAAGGCAGAATTCATGAACCCGGGCGGCTCGGTCAAGGACCGCACCGCGCTCGGCATCATCCGCGACGCCGAGCGCCGTGGCGTGCTGCGCCAGGGCGGGCGCATCGTCGAGGGCACGGCGGGCAACACCGGCATCGGGCTGAGCCTGCTGGCCAATGCGCTCGGCTATCGCACCACGATCGTGATACCCGAGACCCAGAGCCCCGAGAAGATCGAGATGCTGATGCTCTGCGGCGCCGAGCTGCGGCTGGTGCCGGCCGTGCCCGCCAGCGATCCCAACCATTACGTGAAGATCTCCGGGCGGCTGGCGCAGGAATACGCGGCGCGCGAAACGCAGGGTGCGGTCTGGGCCAACCAGTTCGACAACACCGCCAACCGCGCGATCCACCGCGACACCACCGGGCGCGAGATCTGGGAGCAGACGCGCGGGCGCGTCGATGGCTTCATCTGCTCGGTGGGCACCGGTGGCACCCTCGCCGGCGTGGCCGAGTACCTGCGCGCGCAGGATCCGCGTGTGCGCATCGGTCTCGCGGATCCCGGCGGCGCGGCGCTGTACAACCATTACGCGCACGGCGAGCTGCGCGTGACGGGAGAATCGATCACCGAGGGTATCGGGCAGTCGCGCCTGACGGGCAACCTCGAGGGCTTCACGCCCGATTTTGCCTGCCAGGTGACGGACGCCGAGGCGCTGCCCTGCGTCTTCGACCTGTTGCAGCACGAGGGGCTCTGCCTGGGAGGTTCCTCGGCGATCAACATCGCCGGTGCCGTGCGGCTCGCGCGCGAGATGGGGCCTGGCCACACCATCGTGACCATCCTGTGCGACAACGGCACGCGCTACCAGAGCAAGCTGTTCAACCCGTCGTTCCTGCGGCGCAAGAACCTGCCGGTGCCGGCGTGGCTGGACTGAAAATCGTGAAGGGTATGAGGTCGGGGGCGGGCAGAGCGTCACCTGATTGCCCGGCGTCGGGGAAGGCGAACGGGGCCGGCGCGCTGGCAGCGCCCCGGCCCCCGGCGGCTTACTTGGCGGGGCCGTCGTGCTCGAAGGAGCTCAGCGTGCCGTCGCGTGCCACTTCGCACTTCGCGGTGAAAGGCTTCTCGGCAACGCCGGACACCTTGATTTCCACGATGAAGCTGCCGCGCTCCTTGATGCGCTTGAGCTTGGTGCGGGCTTCCTCGCCGAAGGTCGCGCGGACCTTCGCCCTGCAGATGCCGAAAGCATCGCCGGAGGTGGTCGAGGCGCTGGCGCTGCCGGGGGCAGCGAGCAGGGCGGCGGCGGCCAGGGCCGGTGCGAGTTTCAGTGCTTTACGCAGGGTAGCGGAGACGATCATTGGCAGGTAGTCCTCGAGTTATTGGGCAATAACGCCCGATGGCATGGGCAAAAGTGCCCTGAACCCGGGAGGTTAATGCGCTACTCGGGAAAACGCACTGAAAGAATGGCGTAATTTTCAACAAAACTGGGTACTTTCGTAACAGGGCGCGCCCCGTTTGGGGGCGCATTACCCAATCTTAATGAAGCCGGCGCGAACGAATGAGCGCGGGCGGACGTCTGGACGCCCGGCAGACACAGGCACGGCGATTTGATCCGGATGTCGGCAACGATCTCGCGCACGGTCTGCAGCGCGCGCGGTGTAGCGACGGTCGGCCTCGATGGCGCGCGTGCAGGCGCGGATCGCCTCGTCGTGGTCGAAGGCATACATGAACGCCAGCTCCTGGTCGGAATAGCGCTGCGCCTCGGGCGAAGCCGTGGCGATGGTGCGCGAATACGAGCCGAGGCCGTCGAACAGCGGCAGCGCATCGGCGGCGGGTGGCGGGGGCGCGAACACGATGAGCAGAAGCACGAGCAGGGCAACAGGGGACTTCATGGCAGTGCTCCTCCGTGTGCGGGAGTGATCGTGCGCGGGGGGATGCGCCATCCATACGCCCGCCACGGCCGCGATGCCAGCGCATCGCGCCGCCGTCACCAGCGCTGCAGCGCCAGCGGTTCCTCGTCCAGGGCGGCCAGCTGCTCGCGCAGCTCCAGGATGTGCTCCGACCAGTAGCGCGGCGTGTTGAACCACGGGAAGTAGCGCGGGAAGGCCGGGTCGTGCCAGCGCGCCGCCAGCCAGGCGGCGTGGTGCATCAGGCGCAGGGTGCGCAGCGATTCGACCAGCGGCAGCTCGGCGCCCGGGAAGTCGTTGAATTCCTCGTAGCCATCGACGATCTCGGCGAGCTGCGCGAGGCGCTCGTGACGATCGCCGCTGAGCAGCATCCACAGGTCCTGTATCGCCGGGGCGCTGCGGCAGTCGTCGAGATCCACCAGGCACAGCGCGCCGTCGCGCGCCAGGATGTTGCCCGGGTGCAGGTCGCCGTGGGTGCGGATCAGGGTCGCCTCGTCCGGGCGGAAGCGCTCGCGCAGCTTCTGGACCAGTGCCTCGCACAGGCTGCGGTAGGGCGCCTCGAGGTCCGGCGGAATGAAGTGCGCGGCGATCAGGCGCCAGCTCGTCTCGGCGTAGCTCTCGATATCGACGCGCGGGCGGTGCGCGAAAGGGCGGCTGGCGCCAATCGCGTGCATGCGCCCGAGGATGCGCCCGAGCGACAGCAGCTGCTCGGGCTGGTCGAGGTCGGGCACGTGGCCACCGACGCGAGGGAAAAGCGCGAAGCGGAACTCGCCGAAGCGCAGCAGGGTGTCGCCGCGCTCGTCGGCCATCGGGGCCACGACGGGCAGTTCGGCCTCGAGCAGCTCGCGCGTGAAGTCGTGCTCTTCGCGGATCGCCTCTTCGCTCCAGCGCTCCGGGCGGTAGAACTTCACGATCAGCGGCGCACCGCCCTCGATCCCGACCTGGTAGACGCGGTTCTCGTAGCTGTTCAGCGCGAAGATGCGCAGGTCCGAGGTGCGCCCCGTGCTCTCGATGGCATCGATCACGGCATCGGGCGTCAAGGTGTCGAAGGGGTGCCCGGTGTGGTCGGAAGTCTCGTTGCTCATGGCGGGCCGGTACTGCTCAGGGCGGGACAGGGTACGGGCCCGCAGGTCCGTCCACAAGGGCGGGCTCCAGATTACAAAACCGTCGTGTTGCAATCTTTTTTTGACACTGTGGGGGCGCGATCCCTAGAATGCTCCGGACACGGCGCCGGGCGCTTGGGCCCGCCGCTCGACCATGCACCGCAGCAGAGGGCAAACGCATGAGCCGCTTTCCGTTTCCGATTCCCTATGGCTGGTTCCACGTCGGGTATTCAGCGGAGCTCTCGTCGGGGGAGGTCCGCGCGGTGCGCTATTTCGGCCGCGACCTCGCGCTGTGGCGCGACCAGGACGGCAACGCGCACCTGCAGGACGCGTACTGTCCGCACCTGGGCGCCAACATCGCGGTCGGCGGCAAGGTGGTCGGCAACCTGATCGAGTGCCCGTTCCACAAGTGGCGCTTCACCGGCGAGGGGCGTGTCGCGGAGATCGACTATGCGCAGCGCCTGAACGACAAGGCCTGCCTGGCGAGCTACCCGGTGCAGGAGCGTCATGGCGTGGTGATGGCGTGGTATCACCCGCAGGGGGTCGCACCGCTCTACCAGCTGCCCGACGTACCCGAGTGCAGCAATCCCGAGTTCGTGGGGCCGTTCAGCACCGGCCATACGATCCGTACCTGCCTGCAGGAGATGGCGGAGAACACCGCCGACGCCGCGCACTTCGTGACCATCCACCAGCATCCGGGCCAGGCGCACTACGACGAGTTCAGCTTCGACGGCGCGTCGATGATCATGAAGAGCACGCAGAAGTTCCCGAGCTCGCACGGACCGGTGGAAGGAACGCTCAACACCGATACCGCGGGCTTCGGCTTTGCGATCGTGCGCTACAAGACGCTGGTCGAGATCTGCATGGTCACCACCACGGCGCCGGTGGACGCGGAGACCTCGCAGCAGCACAACCACGTCTGGTACCGCAACCCGGCGCGCGATCCGAAGATCGACCGCATCGGCCAGGCCTTCGTGAAGGAAGTGAACCGCCAGTTCACCGACGACATCCCGATCTGGGAGAACAAGATCTACGTCGACAAACCGAACCTCTGCGATGGCGACGGCCCGATCGCGCGCTTTCGCAAGTGGGCGCAGCAGTTCTACGTCGGCGCGGCCTGATCGTCCTCGTAGACGCACACGCGGTTGCGGCCCCCGCTCTTGGCGCGATACAGCGCGGCGTCGGCGCGCATGAACACTCGTTCGGCGGAGTCGCCGGGGTGGAATTCGGCGAGGCCGAAGGAGCCGGTGACCGTGATGCGTTGCTCTGCGTGCGCCACCGGCACGCTCTCCAGCGCGGCGCGCAATCTTTCCAGGTCCTGCGCGGCCTCGGGTGAGCCGAGTCCCGGCAGCAGCAGGACGAATTCCTCGCCGCCATAGCGGGCGACGAAGTGATCGTCGCGCAGCGCGGCACGCAGGGTCGCGGCCACCGCGACGATCACGGCGTCGCCGGCCGCGTGCCCGAAGGTGTCGTTGACGCGCTTAAAATTGTCGATATCGCACACCGCCAGCGCCAGCGGCGAGCCCTCGCGCTCGCGGCGCTCGCACTCTTCGGTCAGCCGTCGTT
>DAORUQ010000129.1:0-9039 GCA_035433265.1 Pseudomonadales bacterium
GCGGGCAGAGCCGCTCGCCCCGGCTCGCGGGCACGGGCATCAGAATTCCCGGGAGGCGCCGATGCCGTCCACGGGTTCGCCGGCAGCCAGGCGCCGCTGGATGTCCTCGATGGCGGCGGCGTAGCCCGGCTCGTGCTCGACGAACTCCAGGTTGAAGCCCAGCAGCTCCATCGTGTTGTACTGAACCTGCTTCTCTACACCGGCGAAGCCCACGCGGGAGATCTCCTGCAGCCCGCATCGCGTCGCATGCGCGGCTGCCTCCTCGATGTTCTCGACCCTGAAGGAGATGAAGGAAACGCACGGGCCACGCTTCTCCACCAGTCGATTGATGGGACTCCGGGGATTCCCGGATTCGAACACGTCGAGGAACGGCTGGCCGGCGCCGGTGCCACGCAACCTGACCGTGGCGTTGTCGGCCTGGATGGAATCGATGTGGCCGATGCGTGTTGCATCGAGGTCGAAGAGTTGCTTCATCAGATCGCGGAACCGGTCCATGCTCCGCACGTTGACGTGGATGTGATCGATGCCGAAGGTCTTGATTGCCACTGCCGGTGCCTCTGGTGCTTGCGATGGATACGGAGTGCTTCGGTACCGCTGCGCCAGCGCGGCACCTCAATCACGCGTGGTCGGGAAGAACAGGGCGCGCAACCAGCCGAAGAAGGTGTTGCCCGCGAGGAACTCGCGGTCCAGCCGATCGGACTCCGCGAACATCGAGGTGGGGTCGCGATAGAAGTCGGCGCGTGTCACGAACGGCCCGTTCGGATCCAGCTCCTTCACGACGCGCGCGGGGTTGCCCGCGACCACGACGTTGGCCGGCACGTCGCGCGCCACCACCGCACCGGCGCCGACGATGCTGTTGTCGCCGATGGTCACGCCCTTCAGCACGGTGGCGCGATCGCCGACCCACACGTTGTTGCCGATGCGGATCGGCGCCGGCTCGGCGTTGCGCTCGATGCGGTCGTAGATGCCGTGCCAGTCGGAATCGGTGATGTAGGCGCCGCTCGCGAACATGCAGTTGTCGCCGATCTCGATCGAGTCGCTGGCGCTGATGCGCACGCCCGGGGTGATCAGCGCGTAGTCGCCGATCGTGATCCGCCCCTGCCCGGGGCCGCGCCCCCACACCGCGATGTTGACGCGCTTGTCGACGTCGCCGATCACCGTGGCGCAGTGGCCGAGCCGCACGTTCGGGCCGTTGACGTCGACGTACCAGGGCTTCATGTAGGTGCCGTTGTCGCCGAGGTAGTCGAACTGGGGGCGCAGGAAGTGCTCCGCGTACCAGCTGCGAAAGAGCAGGTATACCCGCTTGACCCAGTAGGGCCTCAGATCCCGGCGCATGCGATTCCCCCCGTGAGATTCAGGCCGCCAGCATACATGCCCGCACCGGCCCGCCGCGAGGCGCGACGACCGATGCTTTGTCATGCCGCGCCCGCTCGGCTACGCTGTGCTTCCTCGCCGATCCCGCCGGAGACACCGATGCCGATCCCGCCCGCCAAGCCGCATTCGCCGGACGAGATCTGGCTGTCGATCCGCGCCTCGGCCGAGCGTGCCGCGCGCGAGGAGCCGATGCTCGCGAGCTTTCTGCACGCGACCATACTCAACCACGACACGCTGGAGGCGGCGCTGAGCTTCCACCTCGCGCAGAAGCTCGACAGCCCCGCCGCGCCGGCGCTGCTGGTGCGCGAGGTCATCGAGCAGGCCTTCGCGAGCGATCCTTCGATCGGCGCGGCAATCCGCTGCGATCTGCGCGCCGTGAACGAACGCGACTCGGCCTGCCCCAACCACGCCGTGGCCTTCCTGTTCTTCAAGGGCTTCCACGCGCTCGAGTCCTACCGCATCTCGCACTGGCTGTGGCAGCAGCAGCGCCGCCCGCTCGCCCTGTTCCTGCAGAACCGGATTTCCTCTGAATTCGGCGTCGACATCCACCCGGCGGCGCGCGTCGGGCGCGGCATCCTGCTCGATCACGCCACCGGGGTGGTGATCGGCGAGACCGCGGTGGTCGGCGACAACGTCTCGATCATGCAGGCGGTGACGCTGGGAGGCACCGGCAAGGAAAGCGGCGACCGCCACCCGAAGGTCGAGGCGGGCGTGCTGATCGGCGCCGGCGCGGAAATCCTCGGCAACATCCGCATCGGCGAGGGCGCCAAGGTCAGCGCCGGCAGCGTGGTGCTCGCCGACGTGGCGCCGCACACCACCGTCGCCGGCGTGCCTGCAAAGGTCGTCGGCAAGCCCTGCAGCGAGCAGCCCGCACTGGACATGAACCACGCGCTGTCGCCGGATATGGCGAACGTCTGAGCGCTCTTGCGACTGTTGCGCATCGCTTTCAACAGGTCTGATGCGAGCGTCCGGCGCGCGAGCCACTGCCCCTGCCGCGGACACGGCGTAAATACGTCCCTGTAGCCTCTCTGTCGCCATCCATGGCGACAGAAGGTCCGCGGCGGGGGCAGTGGCTCGCGCGCCTCGCCTTGGTGGATCCCGGAATCGAACGTATTCGGCAAGCCGCAGCGGCGGCACCACCTGGCCGGCGACGCTCCAGCCTGACGATTCTGATCCACCTCAGCGGTGATAAGCCGGCGACAGCTCGCGCACGGCCTCGACCAGCACGCGCACGTGCTCGGGGTCGATCTCCGGCGTGATGCCGTGGCCGAGGTTGAAGACGTGGCCGGAGCCCGGCCCGAAGGAATCGAGCAGCGCGGCGACCTCGGCGCGGATGCGCTCGGGCGGGGCGCGCAGGATCGCGGGATCCATGTTGCCCTGCAGCGCCACGCGCGCGCCGGTGTGGCGGCGTGCCGCGCCGAGGTCGGCGGTCCAGTCGAGACCGATGCAATCGCAACCGGTGGCGGCGATGTCCTCGATCCACAATCCCCCGCCCTTGGTGAACAGGATGACCGGGATGTCGCGCCCGACGCCGGCGCGCAGCCCCGCGACGATGCGCGTCATGTACTGCAGCGAGAACTCGCGGTACGCGGCGTGTCCCAGCACCCCGCCCCAGGTGTCGAAGACCTGCACCGCCTGCGCGCCGGCGCGGATCTGCGCCTCCAGGTAGCGCGTCACCGCATCGGCGAGCAGCGCCAGCAGCTGGTGCATGCGGGCAGGATCGGTGAAAGCCAGCGTCTTGATGCGCGCGAAGTCGCGCGTCGAGCCGCCCTCGACCATGTAGGTCGCCAGGGTCCACGGGCTGCCGGAGAAGCCGATCAGCGGCACGCGACCGTCGAGCGCCTTCACGATGGTGCGCACCGCGTCCATCACGTAAGCGAGGTCACGCTCGGGATCGAGCTCGGGCAGCGCGGCGATGTCCGCGGCGCTGCGCACCGGGTTGCGAAAGCGCGGCCCCTCTCCGGCCTCGAAATAGAGGCCCAGCCCCAGCGCATCGGGGACGGTGAGGATGTCCGAAAACAGGATCGCCGCGTCCAGGTCGAAGCGGTCCAGCGGTTGCAGCGTGACCTCGCAGGCCAGCTCCGGACTGCGGAACAGCTCCATGATGCCGCCGGCGCGGGCACGCGTGGCGCGGTACTCGGGCAGGTAGCGCCCGGCCTGGCGCATGATCCAGACGGGGGTGCGGTCCACCGGTTCGCGGCGCAGCGCGCGCAGCAGGCGGTCGTTCTTCAGCTGTGCCATGGTCACCTCGGCGCGGCCGGGGCGACATGTGCGACCGGCCGATGCATGCATCCGGTCCGCGGGAGGCGGGCCGGTGGAAAAACAGGGGGCGATTCTAGCGGTCGGGGCGCGTGGCCACAAACCGGCGTCCGCGCAAGCGCGATGCAGGTTTCACGGGCTCTCAGCGCGCGCGGCCCTGGCGGATCTCGCCTTGCACGGCGTCGAGACGGCGCAGCCACGGCTGGGTCCCCGGCAGTTGCACCGCGATGTCGCGCGCCGCGCGCTCGGCTGCCGCGCGGTCGCTGAACTCGCCGTGCACCAGCGCATACCAGCGTTTTCCCGCGTTCATCTTGCTGTACTGCCTTAGCGCCAGCGACTGGCGAGTCGCGAAGCGCCGGACCTGCGCCGCATCGTCCGAGCCCATGATCTGCAGCACGTACATCGAGCCATCCAGGGACAGCAGGTAGTCCTCGTCCGCGGCAAGCGAGCCCGCGCCAGGCGCGGGCGGCGGCGCCGCTACGGGGGCCTGGACCTGCGCCGGCGGCGGCGCGCGCTCCGCAGGGGGCAGCGCCGGCACCTCCTGCTTCATCTCGACGGCCGGAGGCTGTTCCACGTCGGTAGCCGCCGGCGGCGGTGCGCCAACGGGGCCGGACGCGGCCCGGGAGTCCGCCGCGGCCTGTTCCGGGGCGGGCGCCTCCTCGGCGACGTCGGTGTCCACGGGCTCTGCCTGCGCCTGCGCGACGTCCATCCCGCCGGCGGCATCCGGCGCCGGCTCCTCGGCGAGGATCACGGGCTCCGGCGCGGCGACGACACCCGCCACCGGCCCCGGGCGCGGCACCGCGTCCTCGGCGCCGTCGTCATCGAAGGCGCTCCAGGCGTAGAGCAACAGCAGTGCCAGCAGCGTGACGGCCACCACGCCGAAATGCCACACCGGCAGCGTCGACAGGGGGCGCTGCACCACGCCCAGCGCCTCGATGAGCGCCTGGCGGGCATGGCCGTTGATGCGCCCCGGCAGGCCGCCCGACCACAGGTGGATGTGCTCGAGCTCGGAGGCGTTGAACGGCGGCTCCGCCTCGAGTCCCGCGGTCTTCATGCGGTAGTGGATGTACGCCAGGGTTTCATCGCGGTCGAACGCGGGCAGCCCGATCACGTGCACCACGGTGCCCGGCAGAACCTCGCGCAGCACGGCTTCCCACCCCGGCTCGGCGAAGAACAACAGCCGCAGCCGCCCGCCCGTGCGCTCGAGCAACGACGCCAGCAGGCCAAGCGCGTCCACGTGCAGGTGCTGCGCATCGTCGAACACGAGCCAGCTCAGCACCCCCTCGTCATGGCATTGCGCGCAGAAGAGCTCCAGGCGCTGCAGGTCGTGCGCGAGGTTGGCGCTGCCCTCGGCCGCCATGCCGAAGCCGGCGAGGATGCGCCGCAGGATCTGCTCGGGGCCGTCGAGCAGCGCCACCTCGACCACGGCGCAGCGCGTGTCCGGGGCGCACTGGGCCACGAAATGCTCGATCGTCGCCGACTTGCCGGCGCCGGGCGCCGCGGTGACCAGCAGCACGCAATCGCCGAATCGCGCCAGGTGCTGCAACTGCTCGATGCTCTCCTGGCGCGCGCCGCCGGGATAGAACAGGCCCTGCACCCCAGCCTCGGCAAAGGGATCGCGGTCGAGGCCGTAATGCAGGTACCAGTCTTCCTGGGGCATCCGCGCCTCCCGTGCGCTCAGGCCGCCGGCCGGCGCAGGAAGTCCGCGAGCAGGCCGCGCAGCAGCTCGAACGGGAAATCCGCGGTGACCGTGGCCTCGCCCGGCGCGCGCAGCAGCACCAGCCGCAGCTTGCCGGCGGCGACCTTCTTGTCGGCGGCCATCAGCCCGAGGAACTGCTCTTCGCCGAGCCCGGCGGGCGGATCCACCGGCAGGCCCGCGGCGAGCAGCAGCTCGCGCACCATCGGCACGTCGGAGGCCGCCAGCCAGCCCATGCGCGCCGAAAGCTCCGCCGCCATGACCATGCCGATCGCGACGGCCTCGCCGTGCAGGAAGCGGCTGTAGCCGGTCGCGGTCTCGATCGCGTGGGCGAAGGTGTGGCCGAAGTTCAGCAGCGCGCGCGCGCCCTCCTCGCGCTCGTCCAACGCCACCACGCGCGCCTTGTTGGCGCAGGAACGGCGGATCGCCTCGGTCAGTGGCGCGCTGTCGCGTCGACGCAGTGCCGCGACGTTGGCGCGCAGCCAGTCGAGGAACGGCCGGTCGCCGATCAGCCCGTACTTGATCACCTCCGCCAGCCCCGCGGCGTATTCGCGCTCGGGCAGCGTCGCGAGCGTGTCGGTGTCGGCGATCACGCAGCAGGGCTGGTGGAAGGCACCGATCATGTTCTTGCCGCGCGCATGGTTCACGCCGGTCTTGCCGCCCACCGAGGAGTCGACCTGCGCCAGCAGCGTGGTGGGCACCTGCAGGAAGGGTACGCCGCGCTGGTAGGTCGCGGCCGCGAAGCCCGCCATGTCCCCGACCACGCCGCCGCCGAGCGCCAGCACGGTGGTGTGACGGTCGCAGCGCGCCTCGAGCAGCGCATCGTAGATGGAGGCGAGCGTCTCGAGGGTCTTGTACTGTTCGCCGTCGGGCAGGATCTTCACCACCGCGAGCCGCTCGCCCAGCGCCGCGCGCACGCGCTCCAGGTACAGCGGCGCCACCGTGGTGTTGCTCACCACGGCAATGCGGCCGCGGGGAACGTGGCGCAGCAGCAGTCCGGCGTCATCGAGCAGGCCCGAACCGATGTAGATCGGGTAGCTGCGCTCGCCGAGGTCGACTTCGAGAATTTCAGCAGGCATGGAGGCTTCTGGCAGCTGTTGAGCGGAGCCGCCGCCCGGCGCGCTCCCCGGGCGAAGCTTAACGGCGAATGCGCCGGGCCACCAGTCAGCCGGTGCACGGCCTCAGGGCGCGCGCAGGAATTCCATGATTTCCTGCACCACGGACTTGGCGCCGCGTCCGTCCGTGCGCACCACCAGGTCGGCGATCTCGCGATACAGCGGGTCGCGCAGCGCGAGCAGTTCGCGCAGCACCTCCTCGCGGTCGCCCGAGCGCAGCAGCGGGCGCTTGCGGTCGCGCCGCGTGCGCGAGAGCTGCTGCTTCACGGAGGTCTCAAGATAGACCACGGCGCCCATGGCGCGCAGCAGGCGGCGGTTCTCCTCGCGCAGCACCGCGCCGCCGCCGGTGGCGATCACCGCGCCCCTGCTGGCGGCGAGATCGCGGATCGTCGCTGTTTCACGATCGCGGAAGCCTTCCTCGCCCTCGACGTCGAAGATCCACGCGATGCTCGCGCCCGAGCGCTCCTCGATCAGCGAATCGGTGTCCTGGAAGACCACGCCGAGCTCGTCGGCGAGCGCGCGACCGATGGTGCTCTTGCCGGCCCCCATGGGGCCGACGAGCACCACGTTCCTCGAAGACTCCATCCCGGCGCGGTCAGTCGATCAGCTTTTCGCTGAGGATGCGCGGCGTGATGAAGATCAGCGTCTCGTTCTTGCTGGTCTCGGTCACGTCCTTGCGGAACAGGCGCCCGACGTAGGGGATGTCGCCCAGCACCGGGGTCTTGGTCTGGCTGACGATCTCCTCGGTCTGGAACACGCCGCCCAGCACCACGGTCTCGCCGTTCCCCACCAGCACCTCGGTGTTGAGCGCCGTGGTGTCGATGGTCGGGATCTGCGAACCGAACTCGCCGTTGATGAATTCGCCCACCGAGTCCTGGTTGATCAGCAGCTTCATCAGCACCCGGCCGTCCGGCGTGATGTGCGGCGTCACGTCGAGCTGCAGCACCGCGTCCTTGAATTCCACGGTGGTCTCGCCCGAGGCAGAAGAGGTCTGGTACGGAACCTCGGTACCCTGCCGGATGGTGGCCTGCTGCTTGTCGCCGGTGATCACCTTGGGCTGCGAAACGATCTCGCCGTTGCCGGAGGCCTCCAGGGCGGAGAGCTCGGCGTTCAGCAGCAGGTCGTTGGAGGTGAAGCCGATCGCGATGGAGCTGGTGCCTTGGCCGGTGACGCCGAGGTCGACCGCGAGCGCGTCGGGGAAGGTGATGTCCTCCCCGTTGTTGATCTCCGCCAGCGTGTTCTGGCTGCCGCCAATGCTCCAGATCTTGTTGCCGTCTTCGTCCTTGCCGGCGCCGCCCCATTCCACGCCGATCTGCTGCGAGAAATCGGTGGAGGCGACCACGATGCGCGCCTCGATCAGCACCTGGCGGATCGGCACGTCGATCAGCTTGATCAGGCGGCGCAGTTCCTCGAGCTTCTCGGCGGTCTCGGTGACCATCAGCGAGTTGGTGCGCTCGTCGACGATGACCTGTCCGCGCGGCGACAGGATGCTCGCCTCACGCTGGTTGCGGTTCGCATCGCTGCCGGCGGACTGCGAGGCGCCGGTGGCGACGTTCTGGCTGCCGCGGTTGCCGAACAGCTTGAACAGGTCCTGCGCATTGGCGTACTTGATCTTGATGAACTCGGTCTGCAGCGGCGCCAGTTCCTCGAGCTGGCGGTTGGTCTCGATCTCCTGGCGCTCGCGCTCGGCGATCTCGGCGGCCGGTGCAACCATCAGCACGTTGCCGACCTGGCGCTTGTCGAGGCCCTTGGCCTTGAGGATCAGGTCGAGCGCGTGGTCCCAGGGCACGTTCTGCAGGCGCAGCGTGATGCGCCCGGTCACCGTGTCGCTGGCCACGAGGTTGAGGTCGGTGAAATCCGCGATCAGCTGCAGTACCGCGCGCACCTCGATGTCCTGGAAGTTGAGCGACAGCTTCTCGCCGGTGAACTCGAACTCCTTCTTCTTCGCCTCGGCCTCCTGGGGCGTCAGCGGCTTCACCGCCACCACGTAGGTGGTATCGGCCTGGTAGGCGAGGTAATCGTATTCACCGGTGACCTTGATGCCCACGCTCGCCTGCGAACCCGACTGGCTCACGTCGATCATTTCCACCGGCGTGGCGAAATCGACCACGTCGTAGCGGCGCTGCAGTTCGGCCGGCACGGTGGTGTCGAAGAACGACACCTTGATCATGTTGCCCTCGAGGCGCACATCGACGTCCGCCTTGGGATCGGCCAGCTGCAATTCGATGCGACCCTCGCCGTTGGCGCCGCGGCGGAAGTTGAAGTCCTTGATGCCCGAGTGCACGCCCGCGCGCGACGCAGCGCCCATTGTCGCGCCGACGCTGCCGCCGGCATCCGTGAGGTACTGCCCGCTCGCGCCCGAGCCGACACTGACCACCAGCTCGTTGCCCTCGACGCTCGCCTGGTAAGGCGCGACCTCGACCAGGTTCACGATCACCCGCGTGCGCCCACCCGACTCGACGACCACCACGCTCTGCGCGTTGTCGAAGGCCAGCGTGTGCTTCTTTTGCTCGAGCGCGCTCGATACGCCAGGCAGGTCGAGCGCGATGCGCGCCGGCTTGTCGATGGTGTAGGACTGCGGCGACGGCGGCGTGC
>DAORUQ010000130.1:0-8724 GCA_035433265.1 Pseudomonadales bacterium
ATGAACCACCCGGGGCTCACGGTGCACGCGATGTACACGATGGGCGGCGAGCGCACCAACGGCGTGTTCTTCGACGACGTCTACGTCCCCGACGAGTATCGCGTCGGCGAACTGAACCGGGGCTTCCAGTACATTGCCGAGGCGCTCGACATCGAGCGATTCACGCTGTTCACCTTCTCGCCGATCCGCGCGCGCATGGAATTGCTCGCCGATTACGTCAAGCGCACGACGCGCGACGGCAAGCCGCTGCGCGAGGATCCGGTGATCCGCCAGCGCATCGCGCAACTGGCGACCGAGTGCGAGGTCGGCCGCCTGCTGGGCGTCAAGTTCATCAGCGCCGCGATGCAGGGCGGCAAGACGCCGACCGTCGAGGCGTCCTGCTACAAGCTCTACGCGACGGAACTGTCGCTGCGCATAGCCAACGCCACGATGGACATCGTCGGGCCGGGGGCGCAGCTCGCGCTGGACACCGAGGACGCGCCGCTGCGGGGGCGTCCGGAGCGCTGCTACACGTACACGGTGATCGACACCATCGGCGGTGGCAGTTCCGAGGTGCAGAAGAACATCATCGCGCGCCGTCATCTCGGCCTGCCGAAGAACTTCTGAGCAGGGAGTGCCGCGATGTCCTTCCTGCAGGGGTTCAAGGTGCTCGACCTGGCCAGCGTGGGTCCGGCGGCGCGCGCCTCGCGCATCCTCGCCGACTACGGCATGGCAGTCATCAAGGTCGCGCCGGTCTCGCGCAAGGGGCAGAAGCAGACCGAGCCGGTCTATCACGCCTATGGCGCGGGACGCGGCACGCGTAGGATCCGCGTCGACCTGGAATCGGCCGAGGGCCGTGACACCGTCTACCGCCTCGCGCGGGCGAGCGACGTGCTCATCGAGAGCTTCCGTCCCGGCGTCGCGCAGCGCATCGGCGTCGGGTACGAACAGCTGCGCACGCACAACCCGCGCATCGTGTACTGCTCGACCAGCGGCTACGGGCAGCACGGTCCGTGCGCGCAATGGGCGGGTCATGACATCAACTATCTCGCGATGGGTGGCTTTCTCGCCTGCAGCGGCCGCGATGCGGCGGGTCGTCCCGCGATCCCCGGCGCCACGGTGGCCGACAGCGCCGGAGGCGGCATGCACGCAGCGCTCGCGATCGTCGCGGCGCTGGTGAACCGGCTGCGCTGCGACGAGGGGGCATATCTCGACGTCGCGATCACCGACGGCGTGCTCAACCTGATGTCGCTCCACGTCGACGAATACCTCGCGACCGGTGTCGAAACGGGACCGGGGAGCGCATTGCTCACCGGGAAATATGCCTGTTACGGCGTCTACGCCACGCGCGATGGCGGCGCGCTCGCGGTGGGCGCGATCGAGACGCGCTTCTTCGCGAACCTGTGCCGCCTGCTCGGCGTGGACGCGCTGGCCGCGGCGCAGTACGACGACGCGCGGCAGGACGAACTGAAAGCGGCATTGAGCGAGAAGTTCCTCGCGCGCGACCGCGACGCATGGACCGAGCTGCTCGCGGGCGAGAACACCTGCGTGACCCCGGTGCTGGGAGTAGCCGAGGTGGCCGCGAATGCCCATTTCGCGGCGCGCGGCAGCTTCGTCGAGGCGCGGCACCCGGTGCATGGCGCCTTTCGCCAGCTCGCACCCGTGCTGGCCGGCAACGCGCGCGAATGCCCGCCGCACCAGGTCGCCGCCGCGGGAGCCACCGATACCGATGCCGTGCTGGGCGATGCGGGCTTCGATGCGACGGAAATCGCGCGCCTGCGTCGTGACGGTGTCGTGGAATGAACGCAACAGCGCCGGACCGGCCGGAGGCAACGGACATGGATGAGGCGAGCAACGGGATTCCGGCCGCGGTGCAGGCCCTGATCGGCGTCGCGCAGCACGCCGAGGAATCGAGCTTCCCGATCGAGATGGCCTATGTCTACAACACCTGTGCCGCGGTGCAGAACGGCAATCCGCTGTACTGGGACGAGGCGGTCGCGCGCGAGATCACGCACGGCTGGATCACGCCGCCGACGATGATGTCCGTGTGGTTCCGGCCGCACTACTGGGTGCCGGGGGCGAGCGGCGAGCGTCTGGCGCTGCAATTGCATTTCGACCTCAAGCGCCTGTTCGACCTGCCCGAGGCGATCATCGCCGGCAACGAAACCGTTTTCGGCGTGCCGGTGCGTCCCGGCGACCGGCTGCGCGCCCACCAGGTGCTGCGCTCGGTCAGCGCGGTGAAGACCACGCGCGTCGGTGTGGGCCGGTTCTGGGTGATAGACCTCGAGTGCCAAAACCAGCATGGCGAGTTCGTGGGCCGCGACTCCTACGACTGCTTCGGCTACCGGAGGCCCGCAGCATGAGCATCGGCGAGCTCAGGATACTGACCCTGGAGCAGGTCAGGGAGGGCGACGAGCTGCCGCCGCTGGCGCACCAGGTCACCGCGACCACGGTGGTACTGGGCGCGCTCGCGAGCCGCGACTGGCGCCCGATGCACCACGACCGCGAATTCGCGATCAGCCGCAACGGCGTCAGGGACATCTTCATCAACACGCCCAACAACGCCGCGTGGTTCGAGCGCTACGTCACCGACTGGACCGGCCCGCGGGGTCGGCTCGGGCGCATGAAATTCCGCATGGGCGAGCCCGTTTTTCCCGGCGACGAGATGATTCTCTCCGGGCGTGTGACGCGCGCTGCGGCGGACGACACGGGCTGCGGATGGGTGGATCTCGACCTGGCGGTATCCGTGTCGGGCACGGTCAAGACCTCGTGCCGGGCGCGCGTGGCGATTCCGTGCGACGGGGACGACAACCCGTGGGAAAGGAAGGACGAGCGCTGGAAGCCCTGAGGGGATGCCGGCACCCGATGGTTGCACACGATTGAGCGAGGGGCGACAGCCATGGATTTGAACTTCACCGAAGAGCAGACGCTTCTGCGCGACATGGTGCGCAACCTCTGCGAGGAGCACGCCAGCACGCGCGTCGTGCGCGACATGGAGAACGATCCCCTCGGCGTTCCTCCCGGCCTGTGGACGCAGATGAAGGACACCGGCCTGCTGGCGATGATGCTTCCCGAGGCGTACGGCGGCATCGGCCTCGACATGCTGGACCGCGCGGTCATCTACCACGAGTTCGGCCGCGCGCTGGCCCCGGGTCCGCACTTCGCGAGCTCGGTAATGGGCGCGCTGGCGATCGAGAAAGGCGGCAGCCAGGCGCAGAAGGACGCCCTGCTCACGGCGATCGGCCAGGGAGGCCTGATCGTCGCGCCGGCCTGGCTCGAGCCCGACAACGGCTTCGGTCCGCAAGGCGTGCAGCTGCGTGCCGAGGCGAGCGCCGACGGCTACCGGCTCGACGGCGTGAAGCGGCACGTGTTCCACGCCAGGGCGGCGCAGAAGCTCATCGTGCTGGCGCGCACGGGCGAGGCGCCCGATGCGATCGACCTGCTGCTCGTCGACACGGACGCGCCGGGCGTCACGCTGGAGCAGCAGCTGTCGATGGCCTCGGATACCCAGTACAAGGTCCGGTTCGACGGAGTCCGGGTGCCGGTCGCGAACCGGCTCGGCGCGCCGCAGTCGGGCTGGGCGACCTGGGAGGCATGCATGTACGAGGGGATCATCCTGCTGGCCGCGCAGGCGGTGGGTGGTGCCGAGCGCGCGCTGGAGATCACGGTCGAATACTCCAAGGGCCGGGAGCAGTTCGACAAGCCGATCGGCTCCTTCCAGGCGCTGGCCCACTACATGGCGGATGCGGTCGCGGTCATCGAGGGCGCTGCAACCCTGGTGCTCGAGGCTGCCTGGGCGCACACGAGGGGAAAATCCATCGCGCGCCTGGCGCCGATGGCGAAGCTGTTCGCGTGCAACGCCTTTCGCGATGTCACCGCCAAGTGCGAGCAGATTCACGGCGGCTACGGCTTCACGCTGGAGTACGATATCCAGCTCTTCTTCCGCCGCGCCAAGCAGCAGCAGATGAACTGGTGGGATTCGCGTTATCTCGAGGGCCTGATCGCCGCCGAGGTACTCGACGGAATGGGCCGCACCATCGAGGACCCGTTCGCGGTGTGAGCGTCCTGGCCGCCTGGGCGCGGCGTATGGCGGTGGACAAGGGGCGGGAGTGCGCAATTCGGGAGGTGGGCACATGAGCGCCGGAGCGCTGGCGGGCATCAAGGTCATCGATTTCGGGCAGATGGTCTCCGCGCCGTTCTGCGCGAAACTGTTCGCCGACTACGGTGCCGACGTGATCAAGGTCGAACTGCCCGCGGGCGATGCCGCGCGCGCGACCGGGCCGTTTCCGGGCGATGTGGCGGATCCCGAGAAGAGCGGGCTCTACTTCATCAACAACACCAACAAGCGCGGCATCAGCTGCGACGTGAGCACCGAGGCGGGGCGGGCGGTGTTCCTGCGTCTCGCGGCGTGGGCGGATCTGCTGATCGAGAACAACGCGCCGGCGCAGATGCGCGCATGGGGGCTCGATTACGCCACGCTGGCCGCCGCGAACCCGGACCTCGTCGTGGTCTCGATCACGCCATTCGGCCAGACCGGTCCCTACAGCGACTGGAACGGCCACGACCTCAACGCGTACCACCTCACCGGCGCGAGCAGCCGCTACTGCGGGCGCCCGGAGGAAACGCCGCTCGAGCACGGCACCTTTGCGGCGGATTACTTCGGCGCGGTCGCGGCGGCAGCCTGGGGACTGGCAGCGGTCCACGGTCGGCGGCAGGCGGGCGGCGGGCAGCACCTGGACGTGTCCACGGCCGAGGCCATCGCGGCCGCGTTCGTGGGCGGACAGAACATCGGTGGCTACGCGCAGGACCGCGTCTTCGACAAGCGCACGGGCGTGGGCATGCCGCAGGGCGCGCCGGCGACGATCATGCCCTGCAAGGACGGCCACGTCTGGATGCTGGCGCTGGAGCCGGGGCAGTGGAACGGGTTGCGCAAGGTCATGGGCGATCCGGAATGGGCCGATCTCGAACTGTTCCAGGACATGTTCCAGCGCGCCCGGAACGCCGACCTGATCTATTCGTTCATCGAGGAATGGACGATGCAGCACGGCAAGATGGAAATCATGGAGATGTGCCAGGCGGCGGGTTGCCCGGTGACGGCCGTGCTCACGGTGGCCGAGGCCGCGGACCAGCCGCACCTCGCCGCGCGCGACTTCTTCGTCGACATCGCCCATCCCGTGCTGGGAACCGTGCGCACGCTGGGGGCGCCCTTCAAGCTGCCGGTCTCGCCCGGTGGCCCGCGCACGGCGGCGCCGCTGCTCGGGCAGCACACCGGGGAGGTGCTGCGCGAGATCGCCGCACCGGACGGCGCAGCAATCGGCACGCCGGCGCGCGACGGCGGGGAAGGCCGGGCGCGCGCGCCGCGCGCGGAACATCAGACGGTCAGCGCATTGCCCCTGAAGGGCATCCGGGTGATCAATTTCGGCTGGGTCTGGGCGGGCCCGGTGGCCGGGCAGACGCTGGGCTTTCTCGGCGCCGAGGTGCTCAAGATCGAGTCGCGCGCGCGCATCGACATGACGCGCAACCTGCCGCCCTTCGCCGAAGGCGTGCCGGGCCCCGACCGCAGCCTGTCCAACCACGCCTGCTGGGCCGGCAACGGCTCGGTATCGCTGAACCTGAAGCAGCCGCAGGCGAAGCGACTGGCGCTCGAGCTGATCGCGAAATCGGACGTGGTGATCGAGAACTTCGGTCCCGGCGTGATGGAGCAGCTGGGCCTCGGCTACGCGCAACTGCGCAAGGTCAAGCACGACCTGGTGATGTTCTCGATGCCCGCGGCGGGCCTCTACGGACCGCTGCGCGAGGTGCGCACCTACGGGCTCAGCGTCACCTCGACCACCGGCCTGGACAGCCTCGTCGGCTACAAGGGGGGCGGTCCGGTCCCGGTGGAGAACGCATTCTCGGATCCCTTCGTCGGGATCTTCGGATCCTTTGCCATCCTGGCTGCGCTGCATCATCGCGACGCCAGCGGCGAGGGGCAGCACATCGATTTCTCGCAGCAGGAAGCCATCATGCAGATGGTGGGACCCGCGTACATGGACTACGTGCTGAACGGACGCATCGGCGGACCGAAGGGCAACGAGCACCCGCTTGCAGCGGCTGCGCCGCACGGCGTGTTCCCGTGCGCCGGCGATGATCGCTGGATCAGCATCGCGGTGCCGACCGATGCCGAGTGGCAGGCGCTGGTGCGCGCGATGGGCGGCCCCGAGTGGGCGACACTGGACTGCTTCGCGACATCGGCGCTGCGGGTGGCGCACATCCAGGAATTGCATGCGGGGCTCGCCGCCTGGACCGCCGGCTTCGACGACCGCGCGCTCGCCGCGATGCTGCAAGCGCACGGGGTCGCGGCGGCGCCGGTGCTCAATGTGGCGGACCTGCTCACCGACCCGCACTACCGGGCGCGCGGCACCTTCATCGAGGTGAGGCATCCGCTGGGTTTCCGCGAAACCATCTACGGCGCCTACGTGAAGACCAGTCGCACGGTGCCGGACGTGCAGCCGGGGCCCGTGATCGGGCGCGACAACGAGCGCGTGTTCAGGGACATCCTCGGCATGCCGCAGGAGCGCTACCGGCAGCTCGTGGAGGAAAAGGTCATCTATTAGCGGCAGCGCCGCGCGGTCGTGGCGGCGCGATGCCTCCGCGACCGGCAGGCAACGCCAATCCGATCGCCGAGTCGAAGGAATACATCATGAAATTCGCCTTATCCGTGCCCGGTCTGCTGAATTACCCGCCCGCGATGGCGCCGTGGGAGGTGCGCGCGACCGGAAAGGACATCATCCGCTTCGCCAGGCATGCGGACGGGCTGAGCTGGGACTGGCTGACGGTGCCGGAGCACCTGTTCATGCCCGACGGGATGGTCGATGTGATGGGGCGACGCTTTCCCGAGGGAATCACGGCCTGCGCGGTGCTGGCCGGCGCGACCGAGCGCATCCACATGCTCACCTACGTGCTGGTGGTGCCTTACCGCAACCCGGTGCTGCTCGCCAAGCAGATCGCGACGATGGAGTTCATCGCGGGCGGGCGTTTCACGCTGGGCGCGGCGCCCGGTCACCTGAAACGCGAATTCGAGGTGCTCGGGATACCGTTCGAGGAACGCGGGTGGATCACGGACGAGTACATCCGCGCGATGATCGAATGCTGGACCTCGGACACCCCCACCTTCGAGGGCAAGTACGTGAGCTTCAAGGGCATAGTCATGGAGCCCAAGCCGGTGCAGAAGCCCTACCCGCCGATCTTCATCGGCGGCAATACCGAGATCGCGATGAAGCGCGCCGTGCGACACGGCGACGGCTGGATTCCATGGCTCATCACCACGGACGAGCTCAGGCGCTGCATCGACTTCATGAGCACGCAGCCGGGTTGGGAAGAGAAGAAGGATCGCTTCGAGATCGTGATGCCGACCACGGAATACAAGGTCGAGGATTATTCGCACGCCGAGAAGGGCGAGACGGAGATCGTGATGGATCGCGACCGGATCCTGTTCGAGCTCGAGGAACTGCAGAAGGCGGGTGCCACGGTGGCCCAGGTCATGACGCCGCCCGTCGATGCCGTCGACCAGTGCCTGGAATGGATCGAATGATACGACAGCGACATCATTCCGAACTTCCGCTGATATCCGCACAACGACCAGGAGGGAATTACCGATGGCCCGGGAAGACGACATGCTGCTGTTCCGGATCGAGGACGGGGTGGGCATCATCACGCTCAACCGTCCGCACAAGCTGAACGCCATCAGCTGGGACCTGGCCGAGGAGCTCTCGCGGCTGCTCTACCTGCTGCGCGACGACGACGCGGTGCGCGTGGTGTTGCTGCACGGCGCGGGGCGGGCCTTCTGCGCCGGCGGCGATCTCGAATTCATCTCCGGTGACAGCGAGCGCCCGATGCCGGGTACCTCGGATCCGTCGCGTCCCATGCCGCGTTCTCAGCGCAAGAGCCCCGGCGGCCCCTTCGTGGACGTGGTGCGCCAGATCGTCGCGCTGGACAAGCCCGTGATCGCGGCCATCCACGGCGCGGCGGTCGGCGCGGGGCTCGGCTATGCCATGGCCTGCGATCGGCGCTTCGGCGACACCACGACGCGGATGTCGGCGATCTTCACCAATGTCGGGGTGTCGCCCGACTGCGGCGTGTCATGGTTCCTCCCGCGCCTGGTCGGCCTGTCCAACGCGTTGATGCTGGTCGAGACGGCGAAGATACTGAACGCCGAGGAATCCAGGGCGATCGGGTTGCTGGACGAACTCGTGCCCGAGGGTAGGGCATTCGAGGCGGCGCTCGACTACGCGCGCCTGATCGCGCGCCGCGCCAGCGTGGCGGTCGACATGGCGCGCAGGCTCATCTATCGCGGGCAGACCACCACCCTCGAGGACATCCTGGACTACGAAGCGGCGGTGGGGACCATGGTGGCCTCGGCCTTCGACGCCAGGGAGGGCGCCACGGCCTTCCTCGAGAAGCGCACGCCCGTCTTCCGCGGGAACTGAGGCGCGCGAATCCTGCAGCCGCCGGTGCACATCCCGCACCGGCCGGCAACGAATCCACGGGCTCTCAGATCAGCTTGTCGGCGCGCAGCCTGGCGATGAGTGCGGCGGCCGCATCGGCAGGCGTACCCTCGATGAACTCGCAATGCCCATGGATCTCTGGCAGGTACTGCTTCGCGAGCACCACCCCGGGCGTGAGCTGTTCGTCCGTGAGGCCGAGGTCGGCGACGGACACCGCGAGCGCCTGCTTCTTGCGTGCCGCCATCTTGTCGCGCGCGCT
>DAORUQ010000131.1:0-8699 GCA_035433265.1 Pseudomonadales bacterium
TGCCAGCAGATCTCCCAGCAACTTCTCACTCGTCACCCACAACCGCCCCGCGGCATTCGTATCCAGCGCCCACGGCTTCGGATCCGCGGGCTTCGAATCGTAGAAGTACTTCCCCGTGACGCCGTCGATCTCCGCGGCCGAGGCGAGATAGACCGTGGTCGCGGCCCCCCTGGCGGGGGAGCGGAAGAACGGCTTCAGCAGCAACGGCACCACGCGCCCGGTGATGCCGTTGTTGGAGCCGATGCCGGTCGCGACCGCTCCCGGATGGAGCGCATTGGAAGTCACGCCGCTGCCACGCAGGCGCCGCGCGAGTTCGTTGGAAAACAGGATGTTCGCGAGCTTCGAGTGACCATAGGCCGGGAACGCGGAAAACTCGCGCTCGTGCGAGAGGTCGTGCCAGCGCATCCCCTTGCAGAACGAATGGGCGTTGGAGGCCACGTGCACGATGCGCGAGGGCGCGCAAGCCTGCAAGCGCGGCAGCAACAGGCGTGTGAGCAGGAAGTGCGCGAGGTGGTTGACCGCGAACATCTCCTCGAAACCGTCGACGGTGAGCTTGCGCGAGGTGTTCATCGTCCCGGCATTGTTGACGAGCACGTGTAGCGGCCGGTCCTCGGCAAGCAGGGCCAGCGCGAGGCGCCGTACCTCGGCGAGCGAGGAAAAATCCGCGCGCAGGAACTCGGCGCGGTCGCTGCCGGCGCGCCGGCGTATCTCCGAGATCGCGTCCAGGCCACGCGTCTGGTTGCGCCCGACCAGCACGAGGTGCGCGCCCTGGCGCGCCATCGCGACGGCAGCCGCGAGCCCTATGCCACCGGTGGCGCCGGTGATCAGCACCGTCTTCCCTTCCAGCGTCCACTCAGTCACTGCGGCACCTCCACCTGGCGCTCTCGGCTGCAAGCAAGCGGTTCAACGCGGCCGGATGAACAGGCCCTCGGCCGATGCCATCAGTTCCCCGTCACAGCGGATCTCGGCGCGGCTCTTCACCTTGCGGCCATCGGCTTCCACCATCTCGCCGAGGAACGTGAGCTCGCGCTCGATCGGTGTCGGGCGGTGGTAGCGCACCGTCATCGTGCCGGTGAAGGCGCCCGCGCCATTCAGGAAATTCACCAGCCCCATGAGTTCGTCCAGCGCCATCGCGACCATGCCGCCGTGGACGGTCTGCGGCGCACCCACGAAACGCACCGGGAACACCCCGCGCCCCTCGATGCGGTTGTCGACGGCGTGGAACTCGAGCCGCGGGGACACCGGATTGAGGCGCCCGATGATCGGGCTGTAGGGCATCACGTCATGGGGGGCGAGCATGTGGGTGCTGAAGAACTCGGCCGTATGCTGGTTCAGCACCGACTGCGAATGCGGTCCCGGGCGGGCGTGCGCGCGAAGCAGATCGATCACGCTCTCGATGCGTGTACGCACGTCCTCGAGCACCGCGTCGGGCGCGTCGCTGATCCGCAGCGCATCGGCCAGGCGCGAGCAACTCTCGATGGTGTCTTCAAGCGCCGGGGCCACGATCTTCGGGGATGTCGCGGATGTCATTGCATGCCTCTGTTCTACTGCTTATGCGAGGCATTATGACCATCATTACCGGGAGCGGCCAGAGCGCACGAACGTCAGGCAGACGCAACCCCGGAGATATTCGCCGGGATCGCCGCGCCGCGTTACCGGAGCAGCACTGATGCCAGCCTCCCGGGCATCCCCCTGCCCTCGTGAAGGCGGCTAGCGGTCTTTCCGGGTGCCGAAAAATCGCTCGAAATTGACATATCGCCGCAGCAGCCACCAGCGGCTGGAGCGGGCGCTGTCACGTTCGGCACGCCGGTCTGTCTGCCTGCGTTTGTCCTCTCCCGGACCCGCTGGCGCGTCGTCACGCGAAGCCCGTCGATCGGCGCCACTGCGGGGATCATCGAACATTCGGGGCTCCGGCATACGGGATGGTGAAATCGGTGGTTACGCCAGGCTGGCCGTAGCCCATTTGGGCTACGAGCGCCGGTGTGCGAGTTCAAATTAGAAGATTTCGATGCAATTGCAAGTTCGAAGGGTCATCGGCCCCGCGCTGGCTAGCAACCGCTACGAACTACATTGGGCACTCGTTGGCGATCCTGGATCAGCCAACATGCGGGCGGACCCTGGACGAGGGGCCCAAAGCAACGGTAACAGTGGACGCGCCGGTGGCGGGCCGCGGTGTCGATCGTCTAGCGAGCCTGGATGAACCGTCCGAGGCCCAGATCAGGCGAATCCGCGGAGCGCGCAACGGGGGTGTCGTAAGCGCTGTCCTCCATGAGACTGAACTCCGTGCCCGGCACGAACTTCGAGCTGAGGACCTGCACGTAGCTCTCGAGAAAGCGTTCGGCCGACTGCTTGTCGGCGTAGGGACCCTCGACGGTGCCTTCACGGGTATTGAAATACCACTGTCCCCTGTCCACGAATACGCGCGACCCGCTCCGGAACCATGACCGTGCCGTATTGGTATCGGTTTGCCGTTTGTCAGTCATTGACGTAACTCGACTCCCACCTGACGCTACCGTGATTCTAGGCACGGCTGCAGGCTCGATCACGCCCATTGTGTGAACTTCATCTCAAAAGAGGAGCGTGGCCGGTGCCTGTGAAAATGTCGGGCTCGGGCGGCGGCGCCGCACTTCGGTATGCACTCTGCGCTTCCCGGTCACCGAGTCGAAAAGTCCTAACTAATTGATTTGATTGGCGCGCCCGGAGGGACTCGAACCCCCGACCATCCGCTTAGAAGGCGGATGCTCTATCCAGCTGAGCTACGGGCGCAAAACTCTCTGATTCCACCCACCGGCGGAGTCGCATCAAGCGGCAGGCCTGTCGGCCTGCTGATGCTCCCCGTCGCCTTGCGGCGCCGGGTCCGGCCACTCGCCGGCAGGCTCGTGGCGTTCGCACGGGCCGACGCGATGCGTCGGCTCCCTCCGTGCTCACCCAGCTGAGCTACGGACGCAAAACTCTCTGATTCCACCCACCGGCGGAGTCGCATCAAGCGGCAGGCCTGTCGGCCTGCTGATGCTCCCCGTCGCCTTGCGGCGCCGGGTCCGGCCACTCGCCGGCAGGCTCGTGGCGTTCGCACGGGCCGACGCGATGCGTCGGCTCCCTCCGTGCTCACCCAGCTGAGCTACGGGCGCAAAGGAAAAGGCCGCATTATAGCCACACCGGCCCCCAGTGGCCCAGCCGAGAACGGCTGGGCGCGCCGTGCATGGATCGGGAGGATGCGCTAAGGTCGCGCCGGCAGCGTCCCAGCCTCTCGAATCCTCACCTCGCACGGGACTCTATGGATCAACGAGGAGAATCATCATGCGCCAATCCATCGTCATCGCCGTCTTCGCCGCCGGCCTGCTCGCCGGCATCATCGGGTCCACCCTGGCCTCCGATCCCGGCAATCGCCAGATCAGCGCCGCCGGCGAAGGCGCGTGGATCCTCGGGGCCAACGCCCGCGTGACCTATTGCTGGACGCGCTCGAATCCCACGGGCAGCAAGGAAATCGACTGCACGGTTTCCGCATCGCCCTGAGCGCGCGACGCAACGTCCGCCACGGCACGCGGCGGGCGCTCAGTCCTTGAATTCGGGCTTGCGCTTGTCCTTGCGCGCCTTGATCGCTTCCTCGAAGTTGCGCGTGGTCATGCGCACGAAGAGCTGCGCGTGGCCCTCGTGGTTCATGTGCGAGTGCATGCTGCCCGCCTCGAGGCCCGCCCAGAGCATCTGCTTGGTGAGTTCCACCCCGACCTGGCTGTAACCGGCGATGCGCTCGGCCATCCCGAAGCAGGTCTCCAGCAGCTCCGCGCGCGCGCAGCGCTGCGACACGATGCCGATGCGCTCGGCTTCCTCGGCACCGACGTCGCGGCCGCTCAGCATGATCTCGAAGGCCCGCGTGGAACCGATGGCACGCGGCAGCGTGAAGCTGAGGCCGAGCTCCGCGGCGGTGAGCCCGTTGTTGATGCCCGCGGCGCGGAAATAGGCCTCGTCAGCCGCAACGCGGATGTCGGTGGCCATCGCCAGGCAGAAGCCGCCGCCGATCGCCGGACCGTTGATCGCGGCGATCACGGGCTGGTGCATGTCGCGCAGGGATTTCACGACGTCGTCCAGCACCTTCATCGCGCGCCGCGAGATGCCGGGCATCGTGAGCCCGTCGAAGATCGAGAGGTAACCCGGATCGACCAGGTCCGCGCCCGAACAGAAGCCATCGCCCGCGCCGGTCAGCACCACCACGCGCACGCTGTTGTCGAAGCTGAGCTCCTCCAGCGCCTCGCGCAGCGGCACCATCACGTCGAAGGCCATCGCGTTCATGCGCTCGGGCCGATCGAGCGTGACCAGCGCGACCTGCGGGCGGGGACGGGTGATCTTGACGAAGGACATGGGCAGGGCTCCGGGATGGCTTCGCCCTAGCCTAGCTGCTGCGCCGGCACGCGCCCGTTACGGCACTGTCATGATCGGCGCACGCCGCGACCCCAGTCGCCCGGGCGCAGCGTGGCGTTGTGCACCGGGAAGATGCCGTGGCGGCGGTCGGCGAAGAAGCGCTCCAAGGTCGCGTTCACCACCGGGAAAGCGAGCTCGTCCCAGGGAATCGCGTCCTCGTCGAACAGCGCGACCTCGAGGCTCTCGGGGCCCGCCGCGAATTCGGGTGCGCTGAGGCGCGCGAGGTAGAACATGTAGACCTGGCTGATGTGCGGCAGGTCGAAGATCGTGTACAGCGACTCGCCCTCGACGCGCGCCCGCGCCTCCTCCCAGGTCTCGCGCCGCGCGCCTTCCAGCGAGGTTTCGCCGTTCTCCATGAAGCCGGCCGGGAGCGTCCAGTAATCGCGCCGCGGCTGGATCGCGCGTCGGCACAGCAGCACCTGCTCGCCGAACACGGGCAGGCATCCGACCACGATGCGCGGGTTCTGGTAGTGGACGGTCTCGCAGCTGTCGCAGACGTGGCGCTCGCGGTCGTCATTGACGGGAATGCGGCGCGAAATCGCGCCGCCACAGCTGCTGCAGAACTTCATCGGGTTCAGGCGAGCTCGCGGTAGCCGCCTTCGTAGAACACCAGCGGCCGGCCACCCGTGGCCACCGTCATGTGTGTCACGCGGCCGACAAGGATGACGTGATCGCCGCCGTCATGGCGCGCGTCCATGTCGCACTCGAAGGACGCGAGCGAGTGCCTCAGCACCGGCAGCCCGCTCTCGCCAATGGTGAACTCCTCCGCGAGCAGCGCGTGATCGCCTTTCTTCGCGTAGCGGCCCGAAAGCGCCTTCTGCTCCTGCGACAGGATGTTCACGCAGTACTGCCTGGCGACGCGGAAGGCCTCCATCGTGTCCGAGTTCTTCTGCAGGCTCCACAGCACCAGCGGGGGCGTCAGCGACAGCGAGGAAAAGGAATTCACCGTCATGCCGAAGGGAGCGTGGCCCTCGGGATTCGCGGTGATCACGCACACGCCGGTGGCGAAGCGCCCGAGCGCGTTGCGCAACTGCAGACTGTCGAAACTCATGTCATCTCCTCGTTGGTTGCAGATTCCCGCCAGCGCGACGCGGCAAGCACGTCACTGTCCCGGCTCTCGACCCAGCACGCGCCACCCGTGCCGATTTCCTTCTTCCAGATCGGGGCCCGCGTCTTCAGGTAGTCCATGATGAACTCGCACGCCGCGAACGCCTCGTGACGATGCGCGCTGCTCACGCCCACCAGAACGATCTGGTCGCCCGGCGCCAGCCTGCCGACACGGTGGATCACGCGCACCGCGCCGAGCTGCCAGCGCGCGCGCGCATCGCGCACGATCGCGGCAATGCTCGCCTCGGTCATGCCGGGGTAGTGCTCGAGCTCCAGCGCCTGAGCGCCATCGCTCCATTCGCGCACGAGCCCGGTGAACAGCACGCAGGCCCCGGCGCTCCCCGGCTCGCCGCGCAGCCGCGCATATTCCTCGTCGATGCCGAAGTCCGCCTCGCGGACCTCCACCTCGGGTTGCATCACGCCGCCTCCCGTCAACCGCCGGTGACCGGCGGGTAGAACGCGATCTCGTCGCCGTCGCGCAATGCCTGCTCGCGCGTGACCACCTCGCGGTTCACCGCCACGATGGTCTTCTCGGCCAGCAGCAACGCGGCGCAGCCCGGCAATTCGCTCTCCAATCGTGCCACCAGGCCGGCGATGCTGGTGCACGCCGCGTCACAGGCCAGCGCCAGTTCGCGTCGGCCGAGCCGCTCGCGGATGCTGGCGAAGAACAGCACGCGCAGCATCGCTCAGGCCTCGGCCTGCCAGGACCCGGAACGCCCGCCGCGCTTCTCGAGCAGGCGCACGCCATCGACCACCATGCCCTTGTCCACCGCCTTGCACATGTCGTAGACGGTCAGCGCCGCCACCGAGGCGCCCGTCAGTGCCTCCATCTCGACGCCGGTGCGCCCGTGCAGCCGGCACTCGACACGGATGCGCACCGCGGACTGTTCCGGCACCGCCTCGAGTTGCACATCCGCGGCATCGAGGCCGAGCGGATGGCACAGCGGAATCAGTTCGGCGCAGCGCTTGGCCGCCTGGATGCCCGCGATGCGCGCAACCGCGAACACATCGCCCTTGTGGTGTCCGCCCTCGACGATCAGTCGCAGCGTATCGGCACGCATCCTGACCCACGCCTCGGCCACCGCAGCGCGCGCGCTAGCCGGCTTGGCGCCAACATCGACCATGCGCGCCTCGCCGGCATCGCTGATATGGGTCAATCCGGAATTCACACCTGTCACCGTCCGCTTGCGCCTGTTGTTCCCGTGCCGGGACTGGCCGGCATCGCAGCGGCACACTACCATAGCGGCGCCAGCCACGGGAGTGAGATAAGACCATGCGCGCCGCCGCCTCGTTGCTGTTCGCGCTCGCGCTGCTCGGCGGTTGCGGCGAGAAGTTCCCGCCCGTCAACGGCTGCGTGCCCGCGGGCGGGATGAATCCGACCTGCAGCTTCAGCAGTCCCGAGGACATGGAACTGCTGCCCGACGGGCGCACGCTGCTGATCAGCCAGATGGGCACTGCGGACGGACGCCGTCCGGGCTCTTTCGCGCTGTTCGACACCGGGAGCGAAACCATCACGCGCCTGCCGCAGTTCAGCGCCTCCGACGAGCCGCCGTGGGGAGATGCCGCCTGCACCGCGGCGCCCGGAGCCGCTTTCTCGCCGCACGGCATCCACCTCGGCCTGCGTGCGGACGGCCAGTGGCAGGTGCTCGCGGTCAATCACGGGGGACGCGAGAGCGTCGAGTTCTTCCAGTTGCTCGAGGAGAGCGAGGGCTACCGGCTGGCGTGGCGCGGTTGCGCGCTGGCGCCGCCCGACAGCTACCTCAACGACGTGGCGGCACTCCCGGGGGGCGGCTTCGTCGCCACGCACATGTTCCCGCGCAGCAGCGCGTCGATCGGGCCGGTGAGCCTGGCGCTGCTCAGGGGCATGCTCGGCTTCGACACCGGCCACGTGCTGCACTGGGACGGTCAGCGCTTCGCGGTGGCCACTGGCACCCGCATGCCCTTCCCCAACGGCATCCAGGCCAGCCGCGACGGCAAGGCGCTGTTCGTCAATGCCTATATCGCGGGCGAGGTGCGCAAGATCGGGTTTCCCGGCGGCGAATTGCTCGGCAAGACAAGCGTGAAAGGCCCGGACAACAGTCAGTGGGATGCCGAGGGTCACCTGCTGGTGGCCTCGCACACCGCCGGCATCGTGGAAATGGGCACCTGCTTCGGCATTACCGAGGGAGCCTGCGGGGCGGCGTTCGCGATCGTTGCGGTGGATCCGGGCAGCCTGAAGGCGGAGACCATCCTCGAGCACCGCGGCGCGCCGATGGGCGCAGCCACGGTGGCCCAGCAGGTCGGTGAGAATCTCTATCTCGGATCCTTCGTCGGTGACCGCATCGTGCGCGCCCCGATGCCCGCGCAGGCACGCTGAACGGCACGCTAGCGCTGGCGCCGCGGGCCGAGCGGCCCGTCTAGACCATCAGCGGATCGTCGTCGCGCTGGTGCGTCACCCTGCCCGCGCGCGCGGCCACCGCCGGAGCGGGCGCGATGTAACGGTGCAGGCCGTCGGCGCCGGGTTCGCAGCGCACGCGCCCGGCGCGCAGCAGGAAATTCATGTGCGCGATGCACTCGCCCAGCGCCAGGGTGGTCTGCTCCGCGTCGAGCGTGCGCCTGAATATCACCGGCAGCAGTTCGCGCACGGTGCTGGGCGTAACGCACGCCTCCTCCAGCGCCGCAAGGTGATCCTCGTGATGGGCGATCAGGTAGCGCAGCCGTGCATGCAGGCCGTAAAACGGCGTGTTGTGCGCCGGCAGCACCAGCACGTCGTCCGGCAATTCGAGGAAGCGCCGGTGCGACTCCAGCCAGTCGGCGAGCGGATCACCCTCGGGCTCGATCGCCATCACGCTGACGTTCGAGGTGATCAGCGGAATCACCTGGTCGCCGGAGATCAGCAGCCTGCGCTCGCGGTTGAGCAGGCACAGGTGTTCCGGCGAATGGCCGTGCCCGACGACCGCTTCCCAGCGCGAGCCGCCGATGACGAATCCGTCGCCCCCCCTGACACGATGGAACGAGCGCGGCAGCGGTTCGACCATGCCCGAGAAGCCGCTCATGCGCAGGCGGATGTTCTCGAGGAATTCCGGCGCCGCGCCGGCGCGGCGGTAGAAATCCATCCCTTCCCAGAATGGCCCCTCCATGCCGGTCTGCGAGAATACCCGCCCGACGTAGTATTCGCCGTGCGTCATCCACAGCGG
>DAORUQ010000132.1:0-8681 GCA_035433265.1 Pseudomonadales bacterium
TCCTGCTGCACAACTGGGCGCTGCACCCGGGCACCTGGCGCCCCGATCCCTCGATCATGACGGAGTTCGATCTCTGGACCTTCAACTCGAAGGTGTTTCCCGCGATCGAGCCGCTGGTCGCGCGCACGGGCGAGCGGGTGCGCATCCGCGTCGGCAACCTGTCGATGCACGAGCACCCGGTCCACCTGCACGGCGTGCAGTTCCACGTCACGGGCGGCGACGGCGGGCGCCTGCCGCAAGCGCTCTGGCGCACCGAGGTGACGGAGCTCGTCGGCGTCGGCCAGATGCGCGATATCGAGTTCGTCGCGATTGCCGGCGACTGGGCCCTGCACTGCCACAAGTCGCACCACACGATGAACGCCATGGGGCACGGCATCGCCAACCCGCTCGGCGTGGACCAGCGCGGCGTGGAACAGGACATCCGCGCGCTGCTGCCGGGCTACATGGCGATGGGTGAAAAGGGCATGGGCGAGCACCAGGACCACACCGACTCCGGGCATATGCAGGGCCCCGAGAACACCTTGCCGATGATGATGGGCAAGGGCCCGTTCGGAAACCTGGAGATGGGCGGCATGTTCACCGTGCTGAAGGTGCGCGACGAGCTCGCGCCGGGCGACTTCCGCGATCCCGGCCCCTACCGCAATCCGCCGGGCACCGTGGCGCGGCGCATCAGCAACGACCCGGATTTCGGCCGTCCGGTGCGCCGCGCAGCCGCGCGTTGAGGCTGTCGACGACTTCCGCCCAGTCGGCGTCGTCGGCGATCTGTTCGCGCAGGAACTGCGCCTGCGAGGCACTCCAGCAACACGCTTCCGCCAATGGGACATGCGGCGCCAGCGGTCGGTGGGTCGCGATGAATTGCTCGATGCTCGCGGCGTCATCGGGCAGGCCCAGCTGGCGGAACAGGTCGCCCAGGGCATGAACAGGACTTTCCATGGTCATTTCCTCCCGTGCGTTGGCGTGGCAACGATCCGCAGCGCGCACGCGCAGATCCGCTCGTGACGATGGCCCCGCATCCGCGCTCGCGCTAGCGGATTGCCGCGGCCCGCGCATTCGCCGCCCGGCCCATGCCGCCTCGCATCAGCGCCTCTTCGCGTCGCGCATGGCGATGGAAGTAGCGCACGAATTCCTCGTCGCGCCCGGGCCCCGCGGCGCGCACCAGCGCGTCGATGCTGCGCTGCCCCTCGGCCAGGCTGCGCGGGCGCCTGCCGAGCAGCGCCTGCATGTCCGCAAGCTCCATCGCCTCGATCTCGGGCCCGATCTCGGCCTGGTTGCGCAGCCGCGCCAGCAGGCGCAGATCCATTTGCAGCCGATGGCGGCGAAAGGAATCCTCGATGTGCGGCAGCTGCTCCTGTTCGAGATTCTCCCGGAGCGTGTCGAATAGCGCCGACACATAGGGCCGTGCGGCCGCGGGCAGCGCGACGTCCTCGAGCGTGATGCCCATCGCCTCGGCAATCGCCTCGGCGGTGGCGCACTTGGACCACACGTCCTGCGCGAGCCACTCGGCATGCTCGTCGCGCGGATTCAGCTTCTGCACCACGGGCGCGAGCGCCAGTGCCGTGGTGAGCATGCCGATCACGCTGTAGTAACGGATCCTGTCGTCATCGAGCGGCGTGCCGCTGAACTCGCTGTAGTAGCGGAACCAGTCCGGCAGGTTGCCCGTGGGATACCAGACATCGCGCGTGCGGATGTGCGCGAGTTCGCGCATCGGGTCGCCGAGCGCACCGAGCTCCCAGTCCACCACGGCCTGCACGCGCCCG
Source organism: Pseudomonadales bacterium (assembly GCA_035433265.1). GTDB lineage: Bacteria > Pseudomonadota > Gammaproteobacteria > Pseudomonadales > UBA5518 > UBA5518. Next base: position 1,758 of record DAORUQ010000132.1, read on the forward strand.
TCACGGAACAGGAACTGCCCGGGGCCGGTGTCGCCCTGCACCAGCACCAGCTTCTCCGGCATCGGCGGCAGATTGCGCCTGAGCCACTGGCAGGCGAAGGTCACCAGCGGCACCGGCTCGCTGAGCAGCGGAAAATGCCCGCGCTCCCAGACCGACAGGTCATTGCCCACCAGCTGCTCGGCGTTGAGCGGCACGGCCAGCCCGATCTCGGCGAACTTGCCGGCCGGGATCGCGTGCCACCGGGCCATCACGCGCGCGAAGTCGCGCGCCACGGCGTCGCGCTCGGCGGCGCTTGCGATCCGGGTGAAATCGTTGACGCCCTCGACGAAGCCGAGGATCGCCGCGTTCGGCTCGTCGCTGCTCGCAATCACCTCGGGCACCGGGATGCCTTCATCGCGCAGCAGCTTCAGCAGCTGCACCTCACGCTGCAGCCCGTACTCCTGGATGTAACCGAAGTCGCCGCCGCGATCGCCGCGGATGTAGTACTTCGCGCTCGTGCCGCCGCCAGCGACGTCGACGAACCAGCCCGGACGGCCGCCGGCCTCGCGCCCGCCCTGGCGGGTACTCGCGGTGATGCGCCCCTGCAGCACGCGCTCGGCCCAGGGGAATACGTCCTTCTCGGTGAGCAGTGCGGACACGGAACGGCCTCCAGGGAATTCCTCCGCTCTGGCAACCAGCGGCGCCGGAGCGGCGGGGAATCATCGCGCGATCATTGATACGAAGGCAAACAGCCGCTCGGGTATATCCGCTGCATATACTCGCGGACCATGCGCGTGGCGCAGAAGCGCGGCCCGTTCGTCTGCAGGCTGCGGCGCATCATCGCCACCCAGCGCTGCGGCACGCCGTCGGCGTCGCGTTCGTGGAACAGCGGGATCACCTCGTGCTGCAGCAGGTCGAACAACGTGTTGGCGTCGCGGTAGTCCTGCGCCTGGTGATCGCCGTCCACGTCGCCATTGATCGCCCAGCCGTTGCTCCCGTCCCAGGCCTCCGCCCACCAGCCGTCGAGCACCGACAGCTGCAGGCCACCGTTGAGGCACGACTTCATGCCGCTGGTCCCGCTGGCCTCGAGCGGCGGGCGCGGCAGGTTTACCCACACGTCGCAGCCGGCGACGAGTTGCCCGGCGATGGCCATGTCGTAGTCCTCCAGGAACGCAGCCCGCCCGGCAACGCTCGGCGCGCGCTTGAGCGCGAACAGGTGGCGCACGATCTCCTTGGCGTCGGCGTCGGCGGGATGGGCCTTGCCGGCGAAGATGAACTGGATCGGGCGTTCGCCGCCAAGGACGGCGAATGCCCGTTCCGGCAACAGCGCAAGGAGGTGCAGGCGCTTGTAGGTCGCGAGACGGCGGGCGAAGCCGATGGTGAGGCGCCCGGGATCGAACCCGTTGCGCGCGGCCTCGGCGTAGTCCGTCGGGTCGCCACGACTCAGTCGATGGGCCGTGCTTCGCTGCGTGATCATATCGACCAGCTGCCCGCGTGCCGCGCAGCGCGCCGCCCAGAGCTCGGTCGCGGGGATGTCGTCCACCCGCCCCCAGGTTGCCGGATCATCGGCGCGACCCAGCCAGCCTTCACCCAGGTATCGGTCCAGCAGTTCGCGCATCGGACCACGCAGCCAGGTGGGCACGTGCACGCCGTTCGTGACATGGCTGATCGGGACCTCGTCCAGCGCACGGCCCGGGAACAGCGGCTGCCACATCGAGCGGGCCACCTCGGCGTGGCGCCTGCTGACCGCGTTGACCCGACGGCTCGCGCGCACGGCGAGCGCCGACATGCCCGAAGGCTGGCCGGCATTGCCCGGGTCGATGCGGCCGGCGGCGAGCAGTTGCTCACGCTCGCCGGCCAGGTCGGCGATACGCCCTAGCACCGGCAGTATCTCTTCGCGCGAATAGGTCTCGTTGCCGGCCGGCACCGGGGTGTGGGTCGTGAAAACCACTTGCTCGCGCACCCGCTGCCACGCCGCGTCGTAGCCGACACCGCCAGCAGCCCGGGCCTGGGCCAGCAGCTCGAATACGCCGAGCGCGCCGTGCCCCTCGTTGACGTGATAGACGGCCGGAGCGATGCCGAGCGCGCGCAGGGCCCGCACCCCGCCGACGCCGAGCACGGCGTACTGCGCCAGCCGGATCGTGCGGTTGCTTTCATAGAGCCGTGACGTGACCCAGCGTCCGACCGCGCTGTTGACCGGGAGATCGGTGTCGAGCAGGTAGAGCGCCACTCGCCCCACGTCGACGCGCCACACCTGCGCGGTGACGCTTTCATCGTTGATGGGAACCTCGACGGTGAGCGGCCGCCCGTCGCTATCGGTGACCCTGACGCACGGCAGCCGGTCGGGATCGGCGTCGAGCCAGTATTCGTGCTGCAGGCCCGAGACGTCGATGCGCTGGTGGAAATAACCCGTGCGATACAGCAGCCCGACCCCGACCATCGGCAGCGCCAGGTCGGAGGCTTCCTTCAGGATATCGCCGGCCAGTATGCCGAGCCCGCCCGAGTATATGGGCAGCGAACCATGCACACCGAATTCGGCACAGCAGAACGCGATCGGGCGATCCGGGCTGGCCACACCGGCTCGCCAGGGCCTCGCCCGGTCAACTGCGAGTTCGTGCGCCAGACGCCCGACCCGGTCGACGAATCCGGCGTCGCGGGCGGCGCGCCCGAGCGTCGAGCGGTGCGCCTCGGTGAGCAGGCGCAACGGATTGCCCCCGGTGCGCGCCCAGCGCTCGGGATCGATCGCCGCAAAGACCGCGGGACCCTCGGCGGCCCAGCACCACCGGTAGTTGTAGGCCACGCGCGCGAGCGGCCACAGCTGCTCGGGAAGGCCCTCCTGCAATTCGGCGACGGCGCGATCGATGTCGCGCTCACCGGGGAACATGATTCACTGCCATCTGAAGGGTTTCCGGATACCAGGTGCGCGAGGCTCACTATCTTTGTGCGCCCGCGCTCCTGTCAATCCGGTCCGCCGGACGCATCCTGTCGATGTGCACCCGGGCTGACGCACCTCGTCATGCCGCGAGCCACTTGCGGATCCGGCGATACACCGCGGCCCGGCCGAGCAGATCGAAGTGGCTGGTGTCCGCGGCGATCCACTGGTGCGACTTCGGAAACGCCAGCGTGAAGCGCGCGTCTCGATGCTGCCCGAGCGCGCTCGGCACCGGTACGAGGCCGTCCCCGAGCAGCTGCTCACGCAACTGCGTTTCCGCGCTGCCGATCGTTCCCGCGATCGCGTAGCAGCGCACATCGCGCGGCAGCGGCAAGGGGCGCCGCGGATCGTTGCCGTGCGCGAAGCGATCGCGGCCCTGCCAGTCCTCGTCATGCACGCTGCCGTGACGCAGATCGGTAATGCCGGCGCTGCGAATCCGTCCGAGGCGCTCCAGCGGCGCGATGTAGGGCGTCTTCCCGAGCACGGTGTGGATCCAGTGCCCGCCCCGCTCGAGCGGCGCGCCATGATGCGGCGTACCGAGAAAAACGAGCTTGCGCAGCAATTGCGGCCACGCCTGACCGGCGCCCGTGGCCATATCGAGCGCGCTGCGCGTGACCAGCCCACCCATGCTGTGCGCCACGATGGCGAGTTCCTCGAGCGGCACCGGCCAGGCGGCGACGAGAGCTTCGAGTGCTTCGGCGAACGCACGTCCGTTGGTCGAAATGTGCAGCCCGGTGTTGTAGTGCAGATAGACGGACGTGTAGCCCAGGTCCTTCGCGAGCGCCACACCGTGGTTGTGCCCGTCGCGCGTCCACTGCAGATCGTTCATGCACAGACCGTGGACGAGGACCAGCAGCTTCGTGCTCGTGCTCGGTATCACCGAGGTGAGCGCCTCGCGGCTCAGCGCGAGCGGCTTGCCGTCACGGCGCATGCGCATCGTGATCGCCAGCGGGTTGTCCGTCGCGACCAGGTAGTCGCCGAGCACACCGTTCACCACGGCCACCAGGCGTTCGCGCGCCGGCATCGACTCCATTTCTCCGAGCGCGGATGGCACCGCGCGCAGTGCGAGATCGAGGCCGCCCCCCACCGCGCGCGTGACGCCCCTGACGCTGTTGTAGACCAGTCCGGTGATCCCGTTCACCGCGCCACCGACGATGGGGCCACCCAGCTTCGTCGGCGTGCGCGCGACGTTGGCGTGAATCGCCTCGACCAGCCCGGCGAGCCCCGCCGTGGCATCGATAGCCAGGCGGCTGGCGCCGCGAAGATCAGCAACGTGACTGCGTTGCGCCTTGCTCATGGATGATCCCCTGATTGCATGAACCGGATACCCCGGCGTCCCGGCGAATCGACTCGCGGCCCGGCACCGCCCCGAAGAATCCTCCCGAATCCTGGAGCAATCAACCCAACTCGTCGCGACATATGGCAGGCGATGCTGTCCGCGTGCGAGTTGACAGGCATCGGCTTCGGCGCGATCGTGACATCCCGCCTGGATCTCCGGGAGTGCGTTATGAGCCACACACTCTGGATCGCCACGCGCAAGGGCGCGTTCGCGCTGCGCAGCGATGCCGCCCGGCGCAACTGGACATTGAGCGGCCCGCAGTTCCTGGGGCACATCGTCCACCACATCGTGCAGGACCCGCGTGATCCCGGGGTGGTCCTGATGGCCGCGAAAACGGGACACCTCGGTCCGACGATGTATCGCTCGACGGATCGCGGGCGCAAGTGGACGGAAGTGAAGCAGCCGCCGGCGTTTCGCACCGCAGCTCACGGCGAGGCGAGCCGCGCCGTGGAGGCGGTGTTCTGGCTGACGCCCGGAAACCGGGAGGAGCCGGGCGCGTGGTACGCGGGCACGATTCCGGCGGGCCTGTTCCGCTCGGAAGACGGTGGCGATCGCTGGGAACCGGTGGCAGGCTTCAACGATCATCCGCTGCGCGCGCAATGGGCGCCGGGCTCGGGCACGCCGGGCGGCGAGATCCTGCACTCCATCCTCGTCGATCCGCGCGATGCGCGGCACCTGTATATCGGCATATCGATTGGCGGGATCTTCGAGTCCACCGACGGCGGCCAGGACTGGAAGCCGCTGAACAAGGGCGTGGAAGCGGATTTCATTCCGGATCCCTCCATCGAGTTCGGTCACGACCCGCACTGCGTGGCGCTGCATCCCCTGCATCCCGATCGCCTGTATCACCAGAACCACTGCGGCATCTACCGCATCGATCGTCCTGCACAGGAATGGAAGCGAATCGGCAGGGCCATGCCCAGGCGCATCGGCGACATCGGCTTCCCGATCGTGCTGCATCCGCGCGACCCGGATACCGCGTGGGTGTTCCCCATGGACGGCACCACCGTCTGGCCGCGAACCTCCATCGCCGGGAAGCCGGCGGTGTACGTGACGCGCAACGGCGGCAGGAGCTGGCAACGCCAGGACAAGGGCATGCCCGCCGCGCAGGCGTGGTTCACAGTGTATCGCCAGGCCATGTGCGCCGATACGCAGCAACGCGTCGGCGTTTACTTCGGCACGACGCAAGGGGAGGTATGGGCGAGCAGCAATGAGGGCGAATCATGGCGGAGCATCGCGCGCAACCTGCCGCAGATTCATGCGGTCACGCACGCGGTATAGGCCACCCCGGCTCCCCCCCATGTCCTGCACCGTCAGAATCGCCAGCCCCCTGCGCTCCTACACCGCAGGCGCCGCTGTAGTGCCTGCCACCGGCGATTCGGTGACAGAGGTGCTCGCCGACCTGGATCAGCGCTTCCCCGGCATGCGCTTTCGCATGATCGACGAGCAGCATCGCATCCGCCGCCATATCCGCCTGTTCGTGAACACCACCGAGGTGACAGCGCTGTCGCAACCCGTGGTCGACGGCGACACGGTGCACCTGATCTGCGCCCTGAGCGGAGGCTGAGGTGAGCCTGTCGCCGGCCGAAGTGGCCCGCTACAGCCGTCACCTCGCGCTGCGCGAGATCGGGGTCGCGGGACAGGCAAAAATCAGGGCCGCGAAGGTGCTCGTCATCGGCGCCGGCGGCCTGGGCTCGCCATCGGTCCTCTACCTCGCCGCGGCGGGCGTGGGTACGATCGGCATCGTCGATTTCGACGTGGTCGATATCTCCAATCTCCAGCGCCAGCTGCTGTTCGACACCGCCAGCGTGGGCGAACCCAAGGCCGATGCAGCGGCACGGCGCCTGCGTGCGCTGAATCCCGGGATCGACGTGATCGCGCATCGCGTCGAGCTGCGTGCGAGCAACGTGATCGGGATTGTCGCGGATTACGATGTCGTGCTCGACGGCACGGATCGCTTCGGCACGCGTTACCTCGTCAACGATGCCTGCGTGATCCTCGGCAAACCCCTGGTGTGCGCGGCCATTCATCGCTTCGAAGGCCAGGCACTGACCTGTATTCCCGGTGGCGGTCCGTGCTATCGCTGCCTCTTCCCCGAGCCGCCTGCCGAGGGGCTGGTGCCCAATTGCGCGCAGGCCGGCGTGCTCGGTGTATTGCCCGGGGTGCTCGGCACGATCCAGGCGACGGAAGCGATCAAGATCATCACGGGCACCGGCGAGCTGCTGGTCGGGCGCTTGCTCACGTATGACGCGCTCGAGATGCGCTTCGATGAATTCCGGTTCGCGCGCCGCGAGGACTGTGCCGTGTGCGGCTCCGATCCCGCCATTTCTGCGCCGCAGGATGCGCCGCAACCGTGCAGCGTCTCATCGCCTGAACCGGTTCGCTGCCTGTCGGCACGCCAGCTGCAAGCGCTGCTCGGCGATCCCTCGCTGGTGCTCGTGGATGTGCGCGAGCCGTATGAATTCGAGGCCGGTTTCCTGAGCGGTGCGCTGAACATTCCCCTGGCGCAACTTGCCGATCGTCTGCTCGAGCTGCCGCCATTGCGCACGCCGGTCTTTGTCTGCCGCAGTGGCACCCGCAGCCTCGCCGCATGTGCGCTCGCCTCGCAAGCGGGCATCCAGTCCCCGGCGCACCTCGAAGGCGGCCTGCTGGCGTGGGCGCAGGAGGTGGATGA
>DAORUQ010000133.1:0-8641 GCA_035433265.1 Pseudomonadales bacterium
TTGTAGTTCGCGCACACGATGCCGCGGCTGCCGGAGTTGTTCACCATGAACGCGAGCTTGTCGGCGCGCGTGCGCGGGTCCACCGGCACGAACACGGTGCCGGTCATCGAGGCGGCGACCATCGCCTCGACGAACTCCGGGTGGTTGCGCAGGGTGATCACGAAGCGGTCGCCCGGCTGCATGCCGCGCGCGAGCAGCCAGGCGGCGAGGCGGTTGGCGTTGGTGAACAGCTGCGCGTACGTGCGCACCTCGTCGGCCGTGGCGCCGTCATCGAGGCTGTAGTGCTCGAAAGTCAGCACGTCGAGCTCGGGTTTCTGTTCCGCGCGCAGCGCGATCAGGTCGGCCAGGATCAGTTCGTTACGCTCGCGCACGGTGGTGGCTCTCCCTTCGATCAGCGCATGGCGATCGTGATGTTCATCACCGCGGTGTCGTTGCCGAGCGTGCCGCCGCCGTTGTGGCACAGGCCGACGCGCGCGCCCTCGACCTGGCGCGCGCCGGCGCGCCCCTGCAGCTGCCAGGCGATCTCCGCGAGCTGCGCGACACCCGTGGCGCCCACGGGGTGGCCCTTGCGCAGCAGTCCGCCCGAGGTGTTCACCGGTATACGCCCGCCGAGCGAGGTTTCGCCGCGCTCCAGCGCACCCGCAATGTCCTCCGGTGCGCACAGGCCGAGGCTTTCGTAGGTGATCAGTTCGGTAACGGCGGAGGAGTCGTGCAGCTCGACCAGACTCAGGTCCCCGGGGCCCACGCCGGCCTCGTGATAGGCGTCGGCGATCGCGATGCTGCTGACGTTCTCGGTCGCGCCGTCGGGGTGCTCGAAGTAGGAGTTCACCACCGAGGCCACGATGCGCACGGGCTTGCGGATGCCGAGTGCCCGCGCCTTGCGCTCGCTGACCAGTACCACGGCCGCGCCACCATCGGCGAGGGGGCAGATCATCGGGCGCGTCAGCGGATCGACGATTACCGGCTCTGCCAGTACCTCCTCGACCGTCACGGCCTTGCGGAACTGCGCGCGCGGATTGAGGCTGCCGTGCACGGAGTTCTTCGCCGAGACCATCGCGAAATGGCGCAGCTCCGTGCCGTGCGAGGCCATGAATTCGCGTGCCAGCACGCCGTAGAAGTCGGCGAACATCGAGCGCTTCGTGCCCGAGCCCTCGCTCTGGCCCGCGGTGTTGGCAGCCATGAACCGGTCGCGCAGCTCGACGTCGATCGCGCCACCGAAGGCGCTGTATGAAATGGCCTTGTTCTCGTGGAACAGCTTCTCGAAGCCCACCACCAGCACCACGTCGTAATAGCCCGCGGAGATCATCATCGCCGCCTGGTTCAGCGCCGTCGAGCCCGAGCCGCAGGCATTCTCGATATTGATGATCGGGAACTTGCCGAGACCGATCGAGCTCAGCACCACCTGGCCGCGGATCGATTCCTGCCCGGTCACGAGGCCGGCCGCGCAGTTGCCCACGTAGGCGGCCTCGATCTCCGTCGGGCTGATGCCGGCATCCTGTATCGCCTCGAGCGCCGGCTGGCCGCCGAGCCACTTGATGCTCTTGTCCATGTGCTTGCCGAACGGGGTCATGCCCACACCGGCGACGATCGCATTCACTCGCATGGCAGCAGCCCTCCCGGGGTGGTCAGATCATGCCGGCGCGCGGCAGGTTGTACTTCTGGCGCAGGGCCTCGAGCTCTTCCTCGCGACCCGGCAGCTTGGCCGGTGCCTGGAAGAAGCGGTCGCGCGTCAGCTCCTCGACCACCGCCTGCGAGCGCGGGAAGGGGTTGGCGAGCGAGTTCAACTGGAACAGCTGCTCGAAGGGTTGGCGCGGACGCTGGCCGCCGGCCTCCTTCGACTCGGCCGGGTAGCCCACGGTCTGCACCACCACGACGCGCTGCTGCTCGCCGAAATTGAAGGCCTTCTCGACCTTCTTCCAGTTCGCCGAGCCCTGGCAACAGCAGCCGAGGCCCTGCTCGATGGCCATCAGCGTGGCCTGCGCAACGGCCTGGCCGAGGTCCATGTCGACCATCCCGGGCCCCTTCAGCGCGTCGGCTGATTTGCGAAAGACCGGTACCAGCGTGTTGTTCAGTTCCTCGTAGCGGTCGGGCCCGTAGCCGAGCGCGCCGATGTCGACGAGCTCGATCAGGCGATCGGCCGCGTAGTCCATCGCGGTGCCTTCCACGTACCACAGGATCACGATCGGCGCCTGCTGGATCTGGAAGCCGCCGACCGGCGAGGGCAGGGAGTCGATCTGCTCCTGCGTGGCCGAATGGCGGTCCACCACCAGCGCGCGCGCGGCGTTGTTGTTGCCAAAGTGCGAGGCGATGCGCGCGGCCTCCAGCATGCGCTGGATCTTTTCCAGCTCCACCGGGCGGTCCGGGTCGAGGTAGCGGTAGGAGCGGCGGGTGCCGATGGCTTCGCGAAGTTCCATGTGACTGTCCTTTGGGAGTGCGGTTGGGTGAGTTGAAGGGTTGGCTAGAGGCGCGAGGCGGCCATCAGGCCGAGCATGCCGTTCTCGCCGTCCTCGATCAGCGAGGAGCGCGCGTCGCGGAACAACTTCTCGGCCAGGTACTCGTGCGTGAGCCCGTTGCCGCCGAGAACCTGGATCGCGTCGTGCGCGACTTCGAAGGCGGTTTGCGTTGCGAACACCTTGGCCGACGCCGCGTACTGGAAGGGTACACCGCCGGGCAGCGTCGCGTCGGCGATCGCCACGCGGCGCACGTGCGAGCGGGCGACCTCGAGCTTCTGGAACATGCCGAAGATGCGGGTCTTCACGTTCTGGTGCTCGATGATCGGGCAGCCACCCTGCACCCACTGCCTGGCGTAGTCCAGCGCCAGGTCGTAGGCCGCGCGCGCCACGCCGACGAACTGCTGGCCCATCGCGATGTTGGCGCCCTTGAGGTTCATTTCCCAGATCAGAGGGTATAGCTCGGGTCCCTCGCCGAGCAGGAACTGCGCCGGCACCTCGACGTTGTCGAAGAAGATCTCGCCCTGGTTCAGCGCGCGCTGGCCGATCTTCTCCAGCGGCTTGCCCTTGCTCACACCGGGCAGGTCGAAAGGCATCAGGAACACCGCCCCGTCGGCGAGCCCCACCGGGGAATTCTCTAAGCTGGCGAACACGATGCCCGAGCCCGCCAGCGTGCCGCCCGAGACCCAGGCGGCCTTCTGCCCGTTCAGCACGTAGTTCGCCCCGTCGCGGCGGCATTTCAGCGCGGGCTTGATGCGCGGGTTGCGGTAGGCGGGCTCGGTGAAGGCCACGATGTCGCTGCCGTGCCCGGGCTCGGTGAGCGCGAGACAGCACAGCTCGTCGCGCGCGCCGAAGAACTCGGTCAGGTCCGCACGCCCGGAGGCGCGGGCGATCTCCGGGGCGATGTTCAGCAGGCCGCAGGTGATGAAAAGGCCCACGTCACCGGCGCTCAGTTCCTCCAGCACGATGCAGTGCAGCAGCGCCTTCTCTGCCGGTGCGAGCGAAGGGTCGTCGACCGAGGCGCCGCCGGCGAAGCCGAGCGCCTTGAAGCCCTCGAGCACGCCCCACAGCGGCGAGTCCCCTGCGATCACGGCGTCGGCTGACATCCGGTCCAGCGCTATGCCGGCGGGACGCATGACTTCGGTCGCGAATCGGCGGCAGGTGTCGCGGATTGCCCGCATTTCATCCGAAAGTCCAGGATCGAGATCGAAATCCATGGGGCACCCTCGCCAGTGTCGCTCGTCATGTCAGTATTGGATCAGCCAATAATCAACTCGTCAATAGATTATTGTGGCTGGCGCTGCCCACTCTGGGCCGGGTCGTGCGGCGTGCGCAGCAGTTGGCCTCGCAGCAGGCGCTCGTAGGCGCGCACGCGCGCCGCGAACTGGTCCTCGTCGCCGTCGGTTTCATGCGAAATCGAGAGCCCCATGGTCAGCGTCAACAGCAGGCTGGCGGCGTCGTCGACGCCGACGCCCTCGGCCAGTTCGCCGCGCGCCTCGGCGCGTTGCATCAACTCACGGAAGAAGGCTGGGAAAGCGTCGGCGACATCCGCGCGCAGCCATTCCAGCTCGCGGTTGTGGCGTATCTCGGCGGCGGCGTTGCCACCGAATCGGATGATTCCCGGCCAGTCGCGCGACAGCAAGATCACGCGCTCCAGCCCCAGGCACAGCTGGTCGACGCAGCTGCGCCCGGCGGCCTCGACGCTGGCGGCACGGTAGGTCTCGACCAGCGCGAGGGTGCACTGGCGCAGCGCCTCCTGGAAGATCGCGGACTTGGAGTCAAAGTAGTGGTACAGCGAGCCGCTGGTGATGCCCGCGGCCTGTGCGATGTCGCGGTTGCTGGTCTGCGCATAACCCGAGCGCGCGAAACAGTAGACCGCGGCACGCAGGATTTTCTCGCGCGTGACCGTGGCCACGCCGCTGCCCTCGGGACGTCCGCGGCGGCGCGGTGGCACGGCGCCGGATCCCGTGGTGGCTTTCTTCATTCGCGGTTGCGCGCCGGCTGAAGCACCTGCTCGACGAACAGCCGCAACGATGCCCAGGCCGCATCGAGCGGCACGCCGCCGGCCAGCGGGTGCAATACCGCGTTGTGCTTGCCACCGTCGCCGAGCAGCGCGCGCGCCTCGGCAGGCGTCATGATCGCGAAGCGACCGCTTCGCCTGAGCTCATCGACGCTTGCCGCGGCGCCTTCGCTGGGGCGTCGCACGCCCTCGACTTTCCAGCTGTCGTACTCCTGCATCTCGCGCAGGAAATAGGGGCCGAGGCGTTCCCAGGCCTGCCCGGGATCCGGGTCCACGAACAGCATCGTGTTGCCCGCGCCCGGGTGAACGACGAAGCCGCGCTTGCCGTGGTGCTCGAGGGCCTCGCGATAGACCTTCTCCAGCGCGGGATCCTCGAACGGCGGATAGAAGGGCAGCCCGAAGCGCGCGGCGCGGCGTGCGGCCACGGCGCTCATGCCCCCGACAAAGAACAGCGGGTGCGGACGCGATTGCGGCACGGGCGTCACGCGGATGCGCCGCCCCTTGTAGTCGAACGGTTCGCCGCGCCACGCCTCGAGCAGGGTGTCGATCACCTCGTCCATCAGTCTCCCGCGCGCGTCCCAGTCCTTGCCGACGGCATGGTATTCCTCGGGCCGGTAGCCGCTGCCGGCCACGAAGCTGAAGCGTCCGTCGCTGATCAGGTCCAGAACGGCGATGTCCTCCGCCAGGCGCACGGGGTCGTAGAGCGTCACCAGCAGGGCGGTCACGCTGATGCGCACGCGCCGCGTGCGCGCCGCGACGGCGGCCGCCATGGTCAGCGGGCTGGGCAGCCAGCCGTTCCCGGCGCCGTGATGCTCTTCCAGCGCCACGGCATCGAAGCCGTGCGCATCGACGTAGGACGCCATGTCCAGTGCCGCCCGGTAGCGTTTGCCCTCTTCACGGGCGTCGGGCTGCAGGCCCGTCATGTTGAGGCGCAGGGCGGTGCTGAACGTCATGGGTTGCGCAATTGCATGGCTTGCCCCTGGCGCGGCGTGATGATGGGAGAATCGCGGGCTGGAGCATATCCCCGGCTCTCGCCGCGGCGCAAACGCGGTGTTTCCGCGCGCCGGTTGCCTGCGCTGATCGAGGCCCCGGCGCGAGCGCGCCCCGGGCAATTGACGAGCGTGCGCTGCGCTGTGGCATGATCCTGCTCCCGCCGGCGAGCAGTGACGAGGGAGGCGAATCATGGCCAGGGACGCATTCATCTGTGACGCCGTGCGCACGCCGATCGGGCGCTACGGCGGTGTGCTGGCCGGCGTGCGCACCGACGACCTCGGTGCCGTGCCGCTGCGGGCGCTGATGGCGCGCAACCCGGGCGTCGACTGGTCTGGCGTGGACGACGTGTACTACGGTTGCGCGAACCAGGCGGGCGAGGACAACCGTAACGTGGCGCGCATCAGCGCGCTGCTGGCAGGCTTGCCCCTGACCGTGCCCGGTGTGACGCTCAACCGCCTGTGCGGCAGCGGCATGGACGCAATTGGTTCGGCGGCGCGCGCGATCCGCTGCGCCGAGGCCTCGCTGGTGCTCGCCGGCGGTGTCGAGTCGATGTCGCGTGCGCCCTTCGTGATGCCCAAGGCCGACAGCGCCTTCAGCCGCGAGGCGCAGATATACGACACCACGCTCGGCTGGCGCTTCGTGAATCCGCTGATCGAGTTGCAGTACGGCGTGGACTCGATGCCGGAGACCGGCGAAAACGTCGCCGCGGGGTTCGGCATCGCGCGCGCCGACCAGGACCTGTTCGCGTGGCGCAGCCAGCAGCGCGCGGGCGCGGCCATCACCTCCGGCTTTTTCGCCCGCGAGATCGTGCCGGTCAGCATCGCGCGGCGCCGGCAGGAGCCGCTGCTGATCGATCGCGACGAGCATCCGCGCCCGGACACCACGCTGGAGGCGCTGGCGAGGCTGCCCACGCCGTTTCGCGACAACGGCACGATCACGGCGGGCAATGCCTCGGGCGTGAATGACGGCGCCTGCGCGTTGCTGCTGGCCTCGGGCGATGCCGCGAAGCAGCACGGGTTGACGCCGCGCGCGCGGGTGGTGGCGATGGCCGTCGCGGGCGTGGAGCCGCGCATCATGGGCATGGGGCCGGTGCCGGCCACCCGCAAGGTGCTCGCGCTCGCGGGGCTGCAACTCGGGCAGATGGACGTGATCGAGCTGAACGAGGCCTTCGCGGCGCAGGCCCTCGCGGTGCTGCGCGAGCTGGGGCTGCCGGATGACGCGGCGCACGTGAACCCCAACGGTGGTGCCATCGCGCTCGGTCATCCGCTCGGCATGAGCGGTGCGCGCCTGGTGACCACCGCGCTCTGCGAGCTGGAACGCCGTGGCGGGCGCTATGCGCTCTGCACCATGTGCATAGGCGCGGGGCAGGGCATCGCGATGATCATCGAGCGGGTGTGAGCGCAAGCAGACGGGCGAAGCATCGCGTTTTCGTTGCGGCCAACTTGCTGCGGGCTGGCGAGGCCGGAGATCCAGCCGCGACACGCCGTAAATACATCCCTGTAGGCTCGACTGCGGCATCCATGCCGCAGACGGTCGCCGCTGGAGTTCCGGCCTTGCCAGCGTGCGCGTTCGGTGGCTACGGTCCGCAGCAATGGTGCTTGGCACAACCGCTTTGTGCTCCTTAAGATGGCGGTCTGCGAATCAACTCCACAACAAGACCAGGTGCCAGCAAATGCGCGATGAAACCATGCTGATCCACGCCGGCTACGCCGGTGACCCGACCACGCACTCGGTCGCCACACCGATCTACCAGACGGTCGCCTACGAGTTCGACAGCGCGCAGCACGGCGCGGACCTGTTCAACCTCGCGGTGCCGGGCAACATCTACACGCGCATCATGAACCCGACCACCGACGTGCTCGAGAAGCGCGTCGCCGCGCTCGAGGGCGGCGTGGGCGCGCTCGCGCTGAGCGCCGGCAGTGCCGCGATCAACTACGCGGTCCTCAACATCGCGACCGTCGGGCGCAACATCGTCTCGACGCCGCAGCTCTACGGCGGCACCTACACGCTGTTCGCGCACATGCTGCCCGCGCAGGGCATCAAGGTGAAGTTCGCCAAGAGCGACAGGCCCGAGGACATCGCCGCCGAGATCGATGCCGACACGCGCGCGATCTTCTGCGAGAGCATCGGCAACCCGGCCGGCAACATCGCCGACCTGGCGGGCCTCGCGGCGGTAGCCAACGCGCACGGTGTGCCGCTGATCGTCGACAACACCGTGGCCACGCCGATGCTGACCAAGCCCTTTGCCTTCGGCGCGCACATCGTGGTGCATTCGCTCACGAAGTACATGGGCGGGCACGGCAATTCGCTGGGCGGGATCATCGTGGATTCGGGCACCTTTCCCTGGGCGCAGCACGCGGCGAAGTTCCCGATGATGACCACGCCCGAGCCTTCCTACCACGGCGTGGTGTACACGGAGGCGATGGGGCCCGCGGCCTATATCGGGCGCGCGCGCACGGTGCCGCTGCGCAACACCGGCTCGGCGCTCTCGCCGTTCAACGCCTTCCTGCTGCTGCAGGGCATCGAGACGCTGGCGCTGCGCATGGAGCGCCACTGCAGCAACGCGCTGGCGGTGGCGAACTACCTGCAGTCGCACCCGCGCGTGAGCATCGTGAGCTACGCCGGCCTGCCCGGGCATCCGTACCACGCGCTGGCACAGAAGTACTGCACGGGCGGATTGCCCGCTTCGCTGCTCACCTTCGAGGTCAAGGGGGGCATGGACGAGGCGGTGCGCTTCTACGACGCGCTGCAGCTGTTCAAGCGGCTGGTCAACATCGGCGACGCCAAGTCGCTGGCCTGCCACCCGGCCTCGACCACGCACCGCCAGATGACGCCCGAGGAGCAGGCCCGCGCCGGGGTCACGCCCGGCATGATCCGGCTCTGCGTCGGCATCGAGCACATCGACGACATCGTGGCCGACCTGGCGCAGGCGCTGGGCTGATCGCGGCCCGGCGCGCCGAGGGTTCTGTCCCCGGCCATTGCCAGGCTGGCTCTCCTGCTCGGACACGCCATAAATACCCCTCCGGGGCCCAGCCCGAAATCATAGATTTCGGGCGCTCGCCGGCGCGAAGCAGTGCTTCGCGTGAATCCGCCTCGCCCCTGTAGGCTCGACTGCGGCATCCATGCCGCAGACGGTCCTCGCAAGACAGCCAGCCTGGCACTGGCCTCGGGCTGATTC
>DAORUQ010000134.1:0-8547 GCA_035433265.1 Pseudomonadales bacterium
TGGCCATGTAGCCGTAGCCGCCGAAGAGCTGCAGGCAGTCATCGGCCACGCGGCAGGCCATCTCGCTTGCGTGCAGCTTGAACGCCGAGGCCGCCGCGCTCGTGAGTTCCCCGCGCGCATAGGCCTCGACGCAGGCGTTGGCGAAGGCCTCGCAGGCCGCGATCGCGGTCTCGGCCTCGGCCAGCGTGAATCGGGTGTTCTGCAGCTTCGCGAGCGGCTGGCCGAATGCTTCGCGCTCCTGCACGTAGCGCACGGCCAGATCCCGCGCCCCCTTGGCGAGACCCAGCGCCTGGATGCCCACGATCAGGCGCTCGCGCGGCAACTCCTGCATCATCATCGCGAAGCCCTTGCCCTCCTCCCCGAGCAGTGCCGAGGCCGGGATGCGCATGTCGTCGAAGAAGAGTTCCGAGGTGTCGGCCGCGTGCTGGCCCACCTTCTCCAGGTTGCGACCGCGCGTGAAGCCCGGCGTGCGCGTGTCGACCAGGAACAGCGACACGCCGTGCGAACCCGCGCCGCGATCGATCGTCGCGGCGAGCACCACCAGGTCCGCATGCTGCCCGTTGGAGATGAAGATCTTCGAGCCGTTCACCACGTATTCGTCGCCCTCGCGGCGCGCCACGGTGCGGATGTTCTTCAGGTCGCTGCCCGCACCCGGCTCGGTCATGCCGATGGCGGCGACCACCTCCCCCGACACCATCTTCGGCAGCCAGTACTGCTTCTGCTCCTCGCTACCGCAATGCAGCAGGTAGGACGGGATGATGTCGTTGTGCACCTGCAGGCCACCGACGAAGCCGGCGTAGCCGCGTCGTGACATCACGTCCACGATCACAAACGAGAAGCGCGGGTCCGCGCCGAGCCCGCCCCAGGCCTCGGGCACATCGACGCAGAGCAGCCCCGCCTCGCCGCACTCTCGGAACAGCTCGCGCGGCACCTGGCCCTCGCGCTCCCAGCCGGCATAGAAGGGCTCGATCCGGGCTTCGCAGAACCGGTCTACGGAGTCCGCGAACAGCGCGAGCTCGGCGGCGGCATCGGTGTCCAGGAAATGGTTTGCAATCATCTGGGGTCTCCGTCAATCTCGGTTTCCGGCACGGGCCACCCGGACCCGTTTACATTTATCTTACATATTATTAAATTGCGCGGGCTTTTGCCCACCCCGCCCGCCATCCGCAACAGGATCTGCCGATGCACGCTTCACCCCTCATCGTACAGCGCGATGGCCCCGTACTCACCGTCACCCTCGACCGCCCCGAGAAGCGCAACCCGATCTCGGACCCGGACATGGTCGAGGCGCTGGTCGCGGTCATGCAGGATGCCGACGCCGATCTCGGCGTGCGCGCCGTGATCCTGACCGGCGCCGGGCGGGCGTTCTCCTCCGGCGGCGACGTCGCGAAGATGCGAGCGGAGGCGGGCGGGATGCGCGCTCACCTGCCGGCGCAGACGCGGCGCAATTACAAGAGCGGCATCCAGCGCCTGCCCCTGGTGTTCCAGGCGCTCGAGGTGCCGGTGATCGCGGCCGTCAACGGCCCGGCCATCGGCGCCGGCTGCGACCTCGCCTGCATGTGCGACGTGCGCATCGCGGCCGAGAGCGCACGCTTCGCCGAGAGCTTCGTGAAGCTCGGGCTCATTCCCGGCGACGGGGGTGCCTGGCTGCTGCCGCGCATCATCGGCTTCTCGCGCGCGACCGAGCTGGCGCTGACCGGCGACCAGATCGATGCGGCGACCGCGCTCGAGTACGGCCTGGTCTCGCGCGTGGTGCCCGATGCGCAGCTGATGGACGCGGCGCGGGCGGTCGCCATGAAGATCGCGGCCAACCCGCCGCACGCGGTGCGCATGACCAAGCGACTGCTGCGCGAGGCGCAGGTAAGCACGCTGCCGAACATCCTCGAGCTCTCCGCGGCGATGCAGGGGCTGGCGCACCAGACCACGGACCACGACGAGGCCATCGCCGCTTTCGTGGAGAAGCGCGCGCCGGCATTCCGCGGCGATTGATTCCCGCGGCAATCATGGGCGCGAGACGCCCGCAAGGAGTGAACATGGACTACCAGACCCTGAAATACGACATCGACGACGGCCTGCTGCTGCTCACGCTCAACCGGCCGGATCATCTGAACGCCTTCACCGTGCAGATGGCCGACGAGCTGGTCGCCGCCTACGAGCGCGCCAGCCTGGACGATGCCGTGCGCGTGATCGTGGTCACCGGCGCGGGCAAGGCCTTCTGCGCCGGCATGGACCTGTCGGTGGGCGGCAACGTCTTCGGCCTCGACGAGAGCCAGGCACCGACGCTGCAGGACATGCGCGAGCGGCTGGAGGATCCGGCAATCCATCGCGGCGTGCGTGACACCGGTGGCCGCGTGGCACTGGCGATGTTCGCCTGCCGCAAGCCCATCGTGGGCGCGATCAACGGCGCGGCGGTCGGCATCGGCGCGACCATGACCTTGCCGATGGATTTCCGCTTCGCCTCGGAAAAGGCGCGCATCGGCTTCGTGTTCGGCCGCCTCGGCATCACGCCGGAAGCCTGCTCGACCTGGTTCCTGCCGCGCATCGTCGGCCTGGAGCAGGCCATGGAATGGATGTACAGCGCCCGGATCTTCGACGCCGCCGAGGCGCTCGACAGGAAACTGGTGCGCGCGGTCTGCGCACCGGAGCAACTGCTCGGGGAGGCCTGTGCCTTCGCGCGCACCCTGATCAGCGAGCGCTCACCGGTCAGCGTCGCGCTGATCCGGCAGATGATGTACCGCAACAGCGCCGCACCCTCCCCGCTGGAGGCACATCGCATCGAATCGCTGGCGATGTTCTACAGCAGCATCGGTGACGGCAAGGAAGGCGTACAGGCATTCCTCGACAAGCGCCCCCCCGGATTCTCGGCCAGTGCCTCGGAGATGCCGCCCTTCTTCGCGCCGTGGTCGGACACATGAACGCCGAATCGGGCGCGACCGGCCCCCTGGCCGGCATCAAGGTGCTCGATCTCTCGCGCGTGCTCGCCGGCCCCTGGGCCACGCAGATCCTCGGCGATCTCGGGGCCGAGATCATCAAGGTCGAGCAGCCGGGCCACGGCGACGACACGCGGCGCTGGGGACCACCCTTCCTCCAGGATGGCTCGGGCGACGCGGCGTACTACCTGTGCGCGAACCGCAACAAGCAGTCGATCGCGATCGACATCGCCCACCCCGAGGGGCAGGCGCTGATCCGCGAGCTGGCCCGGCGCAGCGACATCGTGGTGGAGAACTTCCGCGTCGGCGGCCTGGCGAAGTACGGCCTGGACTACGCCTCGCTCAGCGCGCAGAACCCGGCACTCGTCTACTGCTCGATCACGGGCTTCGGCCAGACGGGACCGTACAAGGATCGCGGCGGCTACGACTTCCTGATCCAGGGCATGAGCGGGCTGATGAGCATCACCGGCCGCCCCGACGGCGAGCCCGGCGAAGGCCCGCTGAAGGTGGGCATACCCCTCGCCGATCTCTTCACCGGACTGTACGCCACCGTTTCGATTCTCGCGGCGCTGGGGCACGCGAAGGCGACGGGCACCGGCCAGCACATCGACTGCGCGCTGCTCGACACCCAGGTGAGCCTGCTGGCCAACCAGGCGTCGAACTACCTCAACGGCGGGATGATCCCGCGTCGCCTCGGCAACGAGCATCCCAATACCGTGCCGTACCAGGATTTCGCGACCGCCGACGGCAGCATCCTGGTCGCGCTCGGCAATGACCGCCAGTTCCGCGCCTTCTGCGCGCTGATCGGCCGCGCGGACCTGCCGGACGATCCGCGCTTCGTCGACAACGCCCATCGCAGCCCCAACCGCAAGGCCCTGCAGGCCGAGATGGGAGCGGCCATCGCAACCTGGAAATCCGCCGAGCTGCTGGCCGCGATGGACGCCGCCGGGCTGCCCGGCGGCCGCGTCAACTCCATCCCCGACATCCTCGCCGACCCGCAGATCGCCGCGCGCGAACTGCTCCATCACATGGAACGCAGCGACGGGACGCCCGTCGCGGTGCTCGGCTTCCCGGCCCGCTTCTCCGGGACGCCGGCGAACTATCGCCGCGCGCCGCCGCGCTCGGGCGAGGATACGCTGGACGTGCTGGCCCATGTGCTGCGCCTGGGCGATGAGGACATCGCGGCACTGCGCCAACAGGGCGTGATCCCGGCCTGACAAGACCCGAACGGGTCATCGGTGCAGCAGCGCTGCGGTGGTCGCGGCCAGACCCCGCCTCCGCTAGAATGGCGGCGTGAACAGCAGCCTCAGGCAGGGAACTCCTCTCGTGGGATACGACATCATCGGCGACATCCATGGTCACGCGCGCACGCTGGAGGCGCTGCTCGAGACGCTGGGTTACAGCCTCGTCGACGGCGCATACCGCCACCCGACGCGCAAGGTCGTCTTCCTCGGCGACTTCATCGACCGCGGCCCCTCGCAGCGCGGCGTGATCCGCATCGTGCGCCCGATGATCGACGGCGGCCACGCGCTGGCGGTGATGGGCAACCACGAATTCAACGCGATCGCCTACGCCACCCCGCGCGCCGGCGGCGGTTTCTTCCGCGAGCACAACGCGCACAACTACCAGCAGCACAAGGTCTTCCTCGACGCCTACGAGTACACGCAGGACTACCACGAGCTCATCGACTGGTTCGGCCGCTTGCCGCTGTGGCTGGACCTCGAGGAGCTGCGCATCGTGCACGCCTGCTGGGACCACGTGGCGATCGGGCGGATCGCGGACAAATACGACCGCTACGGCTCGCTGAGCAACAGCCTGCTGTATGCCTCGTGCACGCCGGGCAACTGGGAGTTCCGCGCGGTGGAGACCCTGCTCAAGGGCAAGGAAATCCCCCTGCCGCGCGCGCAGAGCTTCACCGACAAGGACGGCATCACGCGACACAACATCCGCGTGCGCTGGTGGGACCGCGGCGCCACGAATTACCGCGACGCCTTCCTCGGCACCGAGAGCATGGCCACCGCGATCCCCGAGGACGACATCGAGGGCGACCACCTGGTCGAGTACAGCCACGACGACGTGCCGGTGTTCATGGGCCACTACTGGCTGACCGGCACGCCCGCCCCGCTCGCCCCCAATATCGCCTGCCTCGACTACAGCGTGGCGAAGCCCGGTGGCAAGCTGGTCGCCTACCGCTGGGACGGCGAGCGCGTGCTGGATCCGGCGAAGTTCGTTGCCGAGACCGCGGTCGAGTTCGCATTGACCGAGACGCTGTAATGCCGCTGCCCGCTCGCGTGCGGCTGGTCGAGGTGGGCCCGCGCGACGGGCTGCAGAACGAGAACCAGCCGGTAGCCACGACCACCAAGGTGGAACTGATCCGGCGCTTGGGCAGCGCGGGCCTGCGCAGCATCGAGGCGACCGCGTTCGTATCGCCCACATGGGTGCCGCAGATGGCCGACAGCGCCGCCGTGATGGCGGCGATCGAGCGCCGGCCCGGCGTCAGCTACCCCGTGCTCACACCCAACCTGAAGGGCTTCGAGGCCGCGCTCGCGGCCGGCGCCACCGAGGTCGCCGTGTTCGCCGCCGCCAGCGAGGCCTTTTCGCAGCGCAACACCAATTGCTCGATCGCCGAGTCGCTGGCGCGTTTCCACCCCGTCCTGGAGCGCGCGCGCGCAGCGGCCGTACGCGTGCGCGGCTACGTGTCCTGCGCGCTGGGTTGCCCCTACGAGGACGCAGTCGCGCCCGCTCGCGTGCGCGACGTGGCCGGCGCGCTGTTCGAGGCCGGCTGTGACGAGATCAGCCTGTGCGACACCATCGGGGTCGGCACGCCCGGCGCCACGCAGGACCTGATCGGCTGCGTCGCCGCGCGCGTGCCGCTCGCGCAGCTCGCCGGCCACTACCACGACACCTACGGCATGGCGATCGCGAACATCTACGCCTCGCTGCAGATGGGTGTGAGCGTGTTCGACAGCTCGGTGGCCGGACTCGGCGGCTGCCCGTACGCGGTGGGCGCCTCCGGCAACGTCGCGACGGAGGACGTGGTGTACCTGATGCAGGGACTCGGCATCGAGACCGGGGTGGACCTCGAGGCGTTGATGGACTGCGCCGAGTGGATCAGTGCCGCGCTCGGGCGGCGCCCGGACGCGCGCGTCACACAGGCGCGCCGTGGGTCCGGATTCATCCAAGTCGAACCGGCAACAGAACGGGAGCCCCACCGATGACGAGCTTCGATTACACGGACAAGGTAGTGCTGATCACCGGCGCCGCCAGCGGCTTCGGGCGCCTCGCGGCGGCGGCCTTCGCCGAGGCCGGCGCGCTGCTGGCGCTGGCGGACCTGAACCTGGACGCGCTCGATGCCGCCGTGAGCGACGCGGGCATCGCGCCGGAGCGCGTGCTCACGATGCGCTGTGACGTGGCCGTGAACAGCGATGTGCAGCAGTTCGTGGCCGCCACCGTGACGCGCTTCGGCCGTCTGGACGTCGCGATCAACAACGCCGGCATCGGCCACCCGCTGGCGCGGCTCGAGGACTGTGACGAGGAAACCTTCGACCGCAACATCGCGGTGAACCTGAAGGGGGTGTTCCTGTGCCTGCGCGCCGAACTGCCGCAGATGGTGCGCCAGGGCGGCGGCGTGATCCTCAACGTGAGCTCGGTCGCAGGCATCGCCGGGGCGCCGATGCTCGGGCCCTACGCCGCGGCCAAGCACGGCGTGATCGGGCTCACGAAGACCGTCGCGCTCGAATACGCGCGGCGAAATATCCGCGTGAACGCGCTGTGCCCCGGCTACACGCACACGCCGCTGCTCGACGAACTCCGCGCCCGCCCCGGAACGCTGGATCATATGGCCGCCGCCATCCCGATGCAGCGCCTCGCGCAGCCCGGGGAGATCGTGCAGGCCATGCTGTGGGCCTGCTCGGCGCAGAACAGCTTCATGACCGGCCAGGCCATCGCGCTGGACGGCGGCCTGACCGCGGGCTGAACCGGCGTTGCCGCTGCCGGCTCAGCCGCCGGCGTAGCGCGCGATCAGCTGCTTGCCCAGCGCCATCATGTGCACCTGGTCCGGGCCGTCGGCCTGGCGGCACCAGCGCGCGTAGCTGAAGGCTTCGGCCATGAAGTAATCGCCGGTGAGCCCGCCCGCGCCGTGGATCTGCATGCAGCGGTCGATCACGGTCTGCGCCATCAGCGGCACCGCGATCTTCGCCGCCGCGATGAAATCCCGTGCCTCCTTGGCACCGAGCGCGTCCATGCGCGCGGCGGTCTTCAGCGTCAGCAGGCGCGCCTGCTCGATCTCGCAGAACGACTTCGCGATGTCCTCGCGGACCGACTGGTGCTCGGCGAGCTTGCGCCCGAAGGTGCTGCGCGCCACCGATCGCCCGCAGGCGAGCTCCAGCGCGCGCTGCGCGCAGCCGACCAGGCGCATGCAGTGGTGGATGCGGCCCGGCCCGAGGCGACCCTGCGCGATCTCGA
Source organism: Pseudomonadales bacterium (assembly GCA_035433265.1). Taxonomy (GTDB): domain Bacteria; phylum Pseudomonadota; class Gammaproteobacteria; order Pseudomonadales; family UBA5518; genus UBA5518. The sequence continues at coordinate 7,395 of DAORUQ010000134.1, forward strand.
AGCCGCGACCCTCGCCGAGCAGGATGTTCGCCACCGGCACGCGGACGTCCTCGAACACGATCTCCGCGTGTCCCTGCGGCGCGTCGTCGTAGCCCAGCGTGGTGAGCGCGCGCACGATGCGCAGCCCCGGCGTCTCGCGCGGCACCAGCACCTGGCTCTGCTGCAGGTGCCGGTTCGGGTTGTCGGGGTCGGACTTGCCCATGACGATGAACAGCTTCGTGCGCTCGTACATCGCGTTGGTGATGAACCACTTGCGCCCGTTGATCACGTACTCCTCGCCTTCGCGCCGGATCGAGGTCTCGATGTTGGTGGCATCGCTCGAGGCCACGCCGGGCTCCGTCATCGCGTAGGCCGAGCGGATCTCGCCGGCCAGCAGCGGCTTCAGCCAGCGCTCCTGCTGCGCCGGCGTGCCGTACTTCATCAGCACTTCCATGTTGCCGGTGTCGGGCGCGCTGCAGTTGAACACCTCGGGGCACCACAGCACGCGGCCCATGATCTCGGCCAGCGGCGCATAGTCCAGGTTCGACAGGCCGCCATGATGCGCGGGCAGGAACAGGTTCCACAGCCCCGCGGCACGCGCCTTGTCCTTCAGTTCCTCCACCAGCGGCAGCATCGCGAAGCGGTTCGCGGCCGCCGCGAGCTGGCGTTCGTATGCGTGCTCCGCCGGATACACGTGCTCGTCCATGAATGCCTGCAGGCGGCTCTGCAGTTGCGCGCTCTTGTCGCTGAAGTCGAAGTCCACGCTTGCCTCCCGGCTCGTTGTCGATGGTGCTGCCGTGGCGCCGCTGCGCCATGCCAGATCAGGGATCTTAAGATAACATCAGCGCCGCCGGTACGGCGCTGCCGTCCCCGCGTCCCGGGCCATCCAATCGAGGAGAACAGGATCATGGAACTGAGTGGAAAGCGCGCAATCGTCGTCGGTGGCGCATCGGGCATGGCGCTCGCGAGCGTCGAACTGCTGATCCGCAACGGCGTGAAGGTCGCCATTCTCGACCTGCCGACGTCCCGGGGAGCCGAGGAAGCCGCGCGACTCGGCATCGCCTTTTACCCCTGCAACGTCACGGACTTCGCCGGCACCGAGGACGCGATCCGCGCCGCCGCCACCGCGCTGGGCGGGCTGCACATCGTGGTCAATACCGCGGGCGGCGGCATC
>DAORUQ010000135.1:0-8495 GCA_035433265.1 Pseudomonadales bacterium
GCGCGCTTTCGCGCCATCGCCGACAAGGTCGGCGCCTACCTGCTGGTCGACATGGCCCACGTGGCGGGCCTGGTTGCCGCCGGCCTCTACCCGAACCCGGTGCCGCACGCCGACGTGGTCACCACCACCACGCACAAGACGCTGCGCGGCCCGCGCGGCGGGCTGATCATCGCGCGCAAGAACGACGAGATCACCAAGAAGCTGAACTCCGCGGTGTTCCCCGGCGGCCAGGGCGGCCCGCTGATGCACGTGATCGCGGCCAAGGCCGTGAGCTTCAAGGAAGCGCTGGAGCCGGAATTCAAGGTCTACCAGCAGCAGGTCGTGGACAACGCGCGCGCGATGGCGCGCACCTTCATCGAGCGCGGCATCGACATCGTCTCGGGCGGCACCGACAACCACCTGATGCTGGTGAACCTGATCGGCAAACCCTACACCGGCGCCGATGCCGATGCGGCGCTTGGCGAGGCGAACATCACGGTGAACAAGAACGCCGTGCCGAACGATCCGCGCCCGCCGGCGGTGACCAGCGGCCTGCGCGTGGGCACGCCCGCGATCACCACGCGCGGCTTCGGCATCGACGAGACGGTGCAGCTCACGCACTGGATGTGCGACGTGCTGGCCTCGCTCGAGGACGGCAGCAGCGAGCGCGTGATCGCCGAGGTGCGCGCGAAGGTCCTCGACATCTGCAAGCGTTACCCCGTCTACGCCTGACCGCACTGTCCGGCTGAAGCCGGACCTGCGGGTGCCCCTTTTCCTGCGCGTGGGGCGGCGTGCTAGGCTGGTGCCGGTCGCGTTCACAACGGATCGTTCCACCATGAACAAGAACAATGGACAGCCGACGTTGCGCGCCGTTGCCGCGATCGCGGGACTTTGCCTGCTCGCCCTGCTTCCCCTGCACGGCGCGAGCGCCGCGACCAGGGAGGACGCGGCGCTGGACCGCCATCTGGCCCTCGAGGTCGAGACCTCGCCGGTGATGCTCGATGGCGAGGTGTTGTTTCGCGTCCGCGGCACCTCCCTGGTGCCGCCTGCCAAGCGCGCCGGCGCGATCGCCGAACGCCTCAAGTGGCTCGCCGACAACGAGTCGATACCCGTCGACGCCCTGCACATCGAGTCCGATGCCGAGCTGTCGCGCATCCTCGCCGGTGAGCAGCTCATCATGGTGCTCGCCGACATCGACGCCGAGGGCGTGCCCCGCGACCGCCTGGCCGAACTCGTCATGTCGGACATGAGCAAGGCCGTGCAGGCCTACCGCGCCGCGCGCGCCCCGCGCGTGCTGCTGCAGCACACCGGCTATGTCGTGCTGGCGACACTGGCGGCCGCCGCGCTGCTGTACGGGCTGTTGCGGCTGCGACGCTGGACGCTGGCGCGGTTGCGCGGGCGCTTCGTCGCCGGCGGAGCGGATCTGAAGATCCAGTCGGTGCAGCTCGTGCAGTCGCGCCAGGTGTGGCTGGCGGTGCGCGGCCTGGTCAATGCCGCGATCACGGTGTCGGTGCTCGCGGTGATCTACCTGTACCTCAGCACGGTGCTGGGCCTGTATCCGTGGACGGCCCCGCTGGCCGATCAACTGTTTCAGCTTTTCCTGCAGCCGCTGCAGGTGATGGGCGGCGCCGTGCTGGCTTCGCTCCCCGATCTCGGCTTCATCGTGGTGCTCGTGGTGGTCGTGCGCTTCGTGCTGAAGGCACTGCAGCTCATGTTCCAGGGCATCGAGACCGGCGCGGTCAGCTTCGAGAACTTCGACCCCGAGTGGGCGCAGCCCACCTACAAGATCGTGCGCATCCTCGTGATCGCCTTCGCCGTGGTGGTCGCGTACCCGTACATACCGGGCTCCGGGTCGCAGGCCTTCAAGGGCGTGTCGCTGTTCCTGGGGGTGATATTTTCGCTGGGCTCCTCGTCCGTGATCTCGAACGTGATCGCCGGTTACACCATGACCTACCGTCGCGCCTTCCGCCTGGGCGATCGCATCGCCGTGGGCGAGATCACCGGCTTCGTGACCGAAACCTCGCTGTTGGTGACGCGCCTGCGCTCGTTCAAGAACGAAGAAGTGGTGTTGCCGAACTCGGAGATCCTCGGCAAGGCCGTCATCAACTACAGCGCGCTGGCACGCCGCGAAGGCCTGATCCTGCACACCACGGTGGGCATCGGCTACGAGACGCCGTGGCGCCAGGTCGAGGCAATGCTGCTGCTGGCGGCCGAGCGAACCGCCGGGCTCGAGCGCGAACCGCGCCCCTTCGTGCTGCAGAAGTCGCTGGGCGACTTCTGCGTCGTCTACGAGATCAATGCGACCACGCGGGACGCAACGCAGATCGGTCTGCTGTACTCCGCGCTGCACAGGAACATCCTCGACGTCTTCAACGAGTACGGCGTGCAGATCATGACGCCGGCCTACGAGGGCGATCCCGAGGTGCCGAAGCTGGTGCCGCGCGAGCAGTGGCACCTGGCGCCTGCCGCACCCGAACCCGCAGGTCCGACTCCAGTCGGACAATTGTCCGGATAAATCCTGACCCACGGGACCCGACTGTCCGGCTGGAGCCGGACCTACGCGCTACGCCGGCGGCGCCACGAAGCTGCGCGGGTCGCTGCGCAGCCGCGCCGCGAGGCGCGGCAGCACCGGCGCCAGGCGGGCGAAACCGATACCGTGCGAGCGCATCGCTACCCACAGCGCGAGACCGAAGCTCACGGCCAGGTTGATGAAGCCGATCAGCACCACGCCGGCGCAGGCGCGCGCGAGCGTCCCCTCGGGCGGTGCGAAGCCCGTGGCGGCGAGCGCGTAGCCGAGGTTTGCCGAGGAGAACGCCACGTGACGGATGTCGAGCGGCAGGCCTAGCAGCAGGCCCGCCGCGGGCGTCAGGCCGAGCATCAGGCCGAAGAACAGGTTGCCGCCGAGTCCACCCGCATGCTCCGCCAGGTAGCGGCCGATGCGCGCGGCGCGCCGCCCGCCGAGCACGGCACCGAGCCAGCGCAGCTGCGCGATGCGCTCCTCGAGCCGCATCGAGGCCGCGCGGTTGTCGAGGTGGCCCGAGACCAGCCCGGTCAGGAACAGCCAGATGCCCGCGATCGCGGCATGCGCCACCAGCGGGCTGCGCACCGCATCGAGCTCGGCGAGCAGGCGCGTCGCCTTGGCCGCGGACACCGGTGGCGGCGCCTGTTGCGCCAGCGCCAATCCCACCAGCACCGCCACGGGCAGCGCCACCAGCACGTTGCCGGCGATCGCGGCGAGCTGGCTGCGCAGCGTCGCGGCCAGCAGGTCGACGATGCGCTCGGTGTCGCGCAGCCGCCCGCCGGCCTGGCTGATGGCCGCCGCGAGCGTGGCGGCCGTCATCGACGGCTGCTTGGTGGCGATCACGAAGTGCAGCATGTGGATCAGCGCGAAGCCGCCCGCGTAGATGCCGGCGTTCAGCCACGCCTGCGTGACGGGTGGCAGGTGCAGGGTGCTGGCCAGGATCTTCAGCAGCGCGAGCAGCGCGATCAGCAGGCCGGCACCGCCGGCGCGGCGCCACATCGCGATCCAGTCGGCGCGATCGGTCGCGATGTAGTGTTCCCCCGTGCGCGCGGCGTTGCCCGTGATGCGCAGCGCCACCAGCCCGAGCAGTTGCGCGGCGTGACGGCGCAGGCTGTTGCGCCGCAGCTCGCCGGCGAGCGCGGCGTGGAGAAAGTTGCCCAGGCTCGCGCTCAGCGCCGCCGGCGCATCGGGACGCGTCTGCAGCGTGAGCACTTCCAGCAGCAGCCGCAGGCGCTCCAGGTGCTGCGTGAGCCGCACGAGGATGAACGACAGGCGCATGCTGGTGCCGAAGGTCGCCGACGCCTGGCGGGCACGCTGCACCACCTCGGCGCACTGCTCCAGCAGCACGAAGACATGCCCGCCGTGATCGCGCTCCTCGTCGCCGAGCAGGGTGTGGCGAATGCCCTCCACCACGCCGAGCAGCTCCGCGTTGAGCGCGATGAAGGGCGACTCCACCCCGGGCTCGAGCAGCCGCGGACACACCCGCGCGAGCTCCGGCTCGAGGCCCATGCCGCAGATGCGGTGCGACAGCACCAGCGCCGCATCCAGCAGCTGGGCAATGAACTGCTGCAGCGCGTTGGCGTTCTCCGAGCCGCTGAGGCGCAGCAGCCGCCAGAAGGCATGCCGCTCGTCGTCGCTGATCGTGCCGATCCACGCGGCATCGCGGGCCGTGGGAAACAGCTCGCGAATGCCGGAGCGAAGATCGTCGCGGTCGCGCGGCTCGGGCAGCAGCTTGTGCCCGAGGATCCGCGCGGCCTCGCTGAAGAACCCGCTGTTGGGGAGCAGGCCCGAATCGCTGAAGAATGCCACCTGGCGCCGCGCGGCGAAGAAACCCAGCAGCGCCTCGCGCAGGGCGAGCTGCGTTGCCGGCTCCTGCTCCAGTTGCCGCAGCAGTTCCAGCCAGCGCACGCGCGATGCCGCCTCGCGCGAGTTGCGCGGACGCAGCGCCGCGGTGAGCGCGGCGAGCGCGGGCAGCGCATCGGCCCCGGGCTCCAGCGCGCGCACGGCCGCCAACGCCGTCGCGAGCGCCGCGGAGAACCCGTCAGTGCCCGCGGCCATCGTCACTTCAGAAATCGCGGCGCAGCTCCAGCTGCCACTGGCGGCCGCGATCGAAGGTGCCTTCCAGCGACTGGAACGCGGTGCCGTAGACGCCGGTCACCAGGTACTCCTCGTCGCCGAGGTTGCGCCCCGACAGCGCCACCGTCCACAGCCGCTGGCAGTCCTGCCAGCGCACGCTGGCGTCGATGAGGTCGTAGGAGTCCGTCTGCAGCAGCGGCGTGTTGTAGGCGTCGTTGTAGGTCGCGTCGCGGTAGCTCCAGTCGCCGCGCACGGTCACGAAGCCGAGCGATTCGAGGTCGAACTCCTTCGACACGCCCAGGCTCGCGGCGTACTCCGGCACGCGCTCGAACTCGTAGTCCTCGCCGATCAGCGTATTGGCGGTGTCGATCTCGTCGTAGCCCGGGTCGAGCCAGGTGGCGCTGGCGTCGATCAGCCAGCCCGCGCCCGGCGCGGCCTGCAGCTCGAGCTCGAGACCGTCGATGGTCGCCTTGCCGATGTTGCGCGTCACCGGCGCCACGCTGTCGAAGACCTGCACCTGCATGTCCTCGTATTCGGTGCGGAACGCCGCGCCGTTCAGGCGCAGCTGCCCGTCGAGCCCGCTCCACTTGAACCCAAGCTCCCACACGTCGACGAACTCGGGGTCGTAGGTCGGGATCAGGTCGATGTCGGGCGTGCCGGGCGGCGCGGTGTAGCCGGCCACGATCGGGGGGAACACGCGTTGCGTGAAGCCACCGGACTTGAAGCCCTCCGAGTAGCCCAGGTAGAGCATCAGGTCCTCGCGGGCGTCCCACGACAGATTCGCCATCGGCGTGAACTCCGAGGTGTCGATGTCCTTCCACAGGTAGGGCAGCACGCGCTCGCCCGCCTGCAGGAAGGGCGCATCGAGCGCCGCCAGCGGGTTGCCCGGCGGCACCACCTGGCTGATGCCCGCGAAGTAGTTCTGGAAGATCACCTGGTCGGGGCGGAAGGACTTCTCCTCCTCGGTCTGGCGCGCGCCGAGCGTCAGGTGCAGCGTGCTCGTGATGTCGTAGGTCGCCTGCGCGAAGGCTGCCCACGACTCGTTCTCGAAGTCGCCGCCGGAGCGGAAGTTCGAGACCGTGAAGTCGAGGATGTTGGTGTTCTCGCCTTCCTCGGTGAAGTAGTAGAGCCCCAGGATCCAGTTCAGCCGCTCGTGCGAGCCGAGCAGCTGCAGCTCCTGCGTGTACTGCTCCTGCCCGAGCTCGTCGTAGAACTGCGAGATGCGGTGCGGCGAGTCGTCGCCGTCGCGCGCGAACTCGGCGTCGAGATCGCGCCAGGCGCTGATCGACTTCAGCGTGAGCGCGGGCGTCAGTTCGTAGCGCAGCGTGGCCGAGGCGCCGCGCAGGTCGGCCTCCGAGAAGGCCGGCGCCGTGCCCTGGTTCTTGCCGTCCTTGCCGATGTAGCGCGCGTCGTAGCAGTTGGGCGCCGCCGGGTTGTAGGTGACGCCGTTGCCGGCGGCATCGGTCGCGGCGCAGGGCACGCCCGGCGCGGTCGCGCCGAAAGTGACGTTGTGGATGAATGCCATCGGCGGCGGCACCGAGGCCACCAGGCCCTGCAGCTGGCTGAGGTCCGTGAAGTCGATGCCGATCAGGCGCATCGGCTGGCCGTTCTCGCGATCGCGCGTGGCCTCGAAGGCGAGATCGGCCGCGAAGCGCTCGTTTGGATGCCACGCGAGCGCCGCGCGCCCGGTGGTGGTGTCGTCGTCGCCGAGATCCACGCCGTCGGTGCGCTCGACGTAGCCATCCTGGTTCAGGTCGGCCACCGAGAGCCGCGCGGCCAGCGTCTCGCCGAGCGGCAGGTGCACCGAGCCCTTCAGGCGCAGCAGGTCGTCGGTGCCGGTGGCGCCGCTGACGTAGCCGCCGAACTCGCCGCCCGGCTCCGGCTTCACGGTGGTGACCGAGATCGCGCCGCCGATGGTGTTGCGCCCGAACAGCGTGCCCTGCGGGCCGCGCAGCACCTCGACGCGCTCGATGTCGACCACGTCGAGGATCGCGCCCACTGAGCGCGCGACGTAGACGCCGTCGACGTAGAGGCCCACACCCGGATCCGTGGTCGGCAGGAACTCCTTCTGGCCCACGCCGCGCAGGTAGATCGCCGCCGAGTTCGAGGCGCCGCCGAAGCTCGGGTTGTTCTCCAGCGTCAGGCCCGGCACGAACTTCGCAGCATCGTCCAGCCGGCTCACGCCGCGGTAGGCGAGCGATGCGCCGGTGTAGGCGGAGATGGCGATCGGGGCGTTCTGCAGGCTTTCCTCGCGCATGCGCGCGGTGACCACGATCTCTTCCAGTGCCATCGCGGCGCCATCGCGCGGCGCCTCCTGGGCGGCGGCGCTGGCGGCCAGGGTCGCGGCCGCCAGCAGGGTGAGTCCGGCCGCAGGCCGCGGCGCTCGTCGGGTGGGTGCGTTCATGGCTGTGTTTCCCCTTTCTATTTTCTATCTATTTTCTGTTCAGGCGATCTCGGGCACGTGGCGCATCGCTTCGGCGAGCACCTCGTCGGAGAGATCGAGATCCTGCATGCCGCCGTGCAGGTACTTGTCATAGGAGGCCAGGTCCAGGTGCCCGTGGCCGCAGAGCGCGGTGAGGATCACCTTCGGCTCGCCGCTCTCGCGGCAGGCAATGGCCTCGCGCACCGCCGCGGCGATCGCGTGCGTGGGCTCGGGCGCCGGCACGATGCCCTCGGTGCGCGCGAACTGGATCGCGCCCGCGAAGCACTCGGTCTGCGGGATCGCGATCGCCTCGACCAGGCCCAGGTGGTAGACGTGCGAGACCAGCGGCGCCATGCCGTGGTAGCGCAGCCCCCCGGCGTGGATCGGCTCGGGGATGAAGTGCGCGCCCAGCGTGTGCATCTTCATCAGCGGGGTCAGGCCCTCGGTGTCGCCGAAGTCGTAGCGGTACTCGCCCCGCGTGAGCGTGGGGCAGGCGGTGGGCTCCACGCAGCGGATCACCGGGTTCATGCGCCCGGCCAGCTTCTCGCGCAGGAAGGGGAACGCCAGGCCGCCGAAGTTCGAGCCGCCGCCGGTGCAACCGACCAGCACGTCCGGCGTCTCGCCGACCTTCTTCAATTGCAGCAGCGCCTCCTCGCCGATCACCGTCTGGTGCAGCAGCACGTGGTTCAGCACGCTGCCGAGCGCGTAGCGCGTGTGCGGGTCCTTCAGCGCCTCGCTCACCGCCTCGGAGATGGCGATGCCGAGCGAGCCGGGGTGCTCGGGATCCTGCGCCAGCAGCGAGCGCCCGAACGCGGTGACGGTCGAGGGGCTCGGGTGCACCTTGCCGCCCCAGATCTCCATCATCGTGCGGCGGTAGGGCTTGGCGCGGTACGAGGCCGCCACCTGCCAGATCTCGCACTCCAGCCCGAACTGCGCGCAGGCGAAGGCGAGCGAGCTGCCCCACTGCCCGGCGCCGGTCTCGGTGGTGAGCTTGCGGATGCCCGCCTGCGCGTTGTACCAGACCTGCGGCACCGCGGTGTTGGGCTTGTGCGAGCCCGCCGGGCTCACGCCCTCGTACTTGTAGAAGATCTTCGCCGGCGTCTTCAGCAGTTTCTCGAGACGGCGCGCGCGGAACAGCGGGCTCGGCCGCCACAGGCGATAGACGTCGAGCACCTCGGGCGGGATGTCGATGTAGCGCTCGGTGCTCATCTCCTGCGCGATCAGCGCCGGCGGGAACAGCGCCTTGAAATCGTCCGCGGTCGCCGGCTTGAGCGTGCCCGGGTGCAGCGGCGGCGGCGGGGGCTCGGGCAGGTCCGGCACGATGTTGTACCAGCGCGTCGGCATCTCGTGTTCTTCGAGGAGGATCTTGGTGTAGTCGCTGCTCATGGCATCCGGGTCCGTTGTGCGTTGCTGTGAAGTGGCGTCAGCCGCCGCGGGCGAATCATAAGCAAAATCGCATCAACCGGAGGGAATCAGGGGGATTAAATTTTGATCAAG
>DAORUQ010000136.1:0-8433 GCA_035433265.1 Pseudomonadales bacterium
AACCCAAGGTGTTTGGCCACGGTGAAGATGTCCTTGTCGCCGCGCCCGGACTGGTTGATCAGGATCACCTCGTCCTTGCCCATCGCGGGCGCCTCCTTCACGGCGCGCACGAAAGCATGCGTGCTCTCGAGCGCGGGAATCAGGCCTTCCGTGCGCATCACCAGGCGCAGCGTCTCGGCGACCTCGGCATCGGTCGCGGCCTCGAAGCGCACCTTGCCCTGCTCCCACAGCCACACCAGGATCGGGTTCACCCCGATGTAGTCGAGGCCCGCCGCGACCGAATGGGTCTCCAGCATGTTGCCCTGATCGTCCTGCAGGAAGAAGGTCTTGAAGCCCTGGGCCACGCCGACCGAGGCGTCGTGGTAGGCGAGGCGCGAGGCGTGCAGGCCCTTGCCGGGCCCGAAGCCGCCGGCCTCGCAACCGACCAGCTCCACGCCGGCATCGTCGAGGAAACCCTGGAACAGCCCGATAGCGTTCGAACCGCCACCGACGCAGGCATAGACGCGATCGGGCAGCTTGCCCGCGGCCGCGAGGATCTGCTCGCGCGCCTCGAGGCCGATGATCGACTGGAACCAGCTCACCATCTCCGGGAAGGGATGCGCGCCGCAGGCCGTTCCCAGCACGTAGTGCGTGTCGGCCATGTTGGTGGCCCAGTCGCGCATCGCCTCGTTGATCGCGTCCTTCAGCGTGCGCTGGCCGTCCTCGACCGAGACCACTTCGGCACCGAGGTTCTCCATCCAGAACACGTTGGGGCGCTGGCGCGCGATGTCGACCGCCCCCATGTAGATGCGGCAACGGAAGCCGAACTTCGCCGCCATCGTGGCCGTGGCGAAGCCGTGCTGGCCCGCGCCCGTCTCCGCGATCACGCGGGTCTTGCCAAGGCGTTTGCACAGCAGGCCCTGCCCCATCACGTTGTTGATCTTGTGCGAGCCGGTGTGGTTCAGGTCTTCGCGCTTGACGTAGATCCGCGCGCCACCCAACTGGCGCGAAAGGTTCGCGAGGTAGGTCACCGGCGTCGGGCGCCCCGAGTACTCGCGCATCAGCTGCTGGTACTCCTGCCAGAAGGCCGGGTCGTTCTTGCAGGCGCGAAAGCCCGCGCTGAGCTCCTCGATGGTCGAGTGCAGGATCTCGGGCAGGAACGCGCCGCCGTACTTCCCGTAATAGCCCTCGCGTCCGGGGGCGAAATCGAACAGGCCCATGCGCTGGAACTCCCGTGAAAAGCCGTCAAGGATACGCAAAAGCGCGCCGCGCAGAAACCGCTCAGCAGCGGTCGGATTCCACCAGATGCTCGAACTGGTCGACCAGTTCGCCGCGATCGTGCTGCGCGAGATAAAGTCCGAAGCGCCCGCGGCGGATGTCGTCGTAGGCCATCTGGATCGAATAATTGGCGCGCGGAAAGGCAACCTGGTCCCACGGCAGCTCGGCTTCGGAGAAAAAGCGCACGTCCAGCGCCTCCGGTCCGGGCGCGCAGCAGGCCTCGCCGACCGAGGCGCGGAACGCGACGTAGACCTCGTTGATCTGCGTGATCGAGCCGAGGCTGTAGAGCCTGAGAACGGACGGATCGAGCGCCAGTCCGGTCTCCTCGCGCAACTCGCGCGCGGCGGCCTGCTCCAGCGTCTCACCGAGCTCCATGAAGCCGGCGGGCACCGCCCAGAAACCGCGCTGCGGGTCGTGCGCGCGACGCATCCACAACAGCCTGTCGCCCTGGAACACGAAACAGGACACCAGCACCTTGGGCCCGGGCAGGGCGAGCGCGCCGCAGGCCGCGCAGCGCGTCGTGCCGTCCGGCGGCGCGGCCAGCGCGGCGCCGCAGTTGCTGCAGAAGCGGTTCACGGCGTCAGCACGACGAGCGGGATGCGCCGCTGCGCGTGCTCCTGGTAGCCCTTCCAGTGCGGATTGTAGGCGTGCGCCACGGGCAGCAGCCGCTCGTGCTCGGCGCCCTCGGCGATGTGCGCCCGCACGGGGATGCGGCGCCGCCCGATCTCGACGTCGGCGCGCGGATCGGCCTCGAGGTTCAGCAGCCACGCCGGCGGGTTCTCCTGCCCGCCGTTGGAGCCGTAGAGCACGAAGCGCTCGCCATCGGGCATGTAGATCAGCGGCGTGGTGCGCCGCGCACCGCTCTTGCGCCCGGTGGTCGTGAGCAGCAGGACCTGGCGCCCGAGCCCCAGGGTGCCGAGGACCTTGCCGCCGCTCAGCCGGTAAACCCAGGTGTGGAATTTTCCGAAGGACTTGTAGTTCGACATCGCGACCATCCGTTGCTGTTGCCGCGGCGCCCGACCGTGCCGGCGCCGCGTGGGGCGCCACCTTAGCGGATATCGCCCCAACAATCATCCGCGCCGCCGCTCACCACGGCACCGCCCGACCCTGCCAATCGAGGAAGCTGCCGGAGTCCGCCGGTGCCACGCGTTCGACCACGTCGAGCAGGTGCCGGGCAGCCTGCGCCGGCGTCATCGCGTGCTCGTGCGTGCGGGCACTCAGGAACGGCCGCGATAGTGGCGTGACGACCGTTCCGGGCTGCAGCATCAGGCACACCGTGCGCGGCTGCGCATGGCGCCACTCCAGTGCCAGCGTGCGCAGCAGCATGTTGTGCGCCGCCTTGCTCGCGCGGTAGCCGTACCAGCCGCCCGCGCGGTTGTCCGCGATGCTGCCGACCCGCGCCGACAGGCTCGCGAATACCGCATCGGGCGAGCGCCGCAGCAGCGGCCCGAGGTCGCGCGCGAGCAACGCGGGCAGCGTCGCGTTGACCGCGAACAGGCGCTCGAGCGCCCCGGCGTCGATGGCGGCCACGCTCTTCTCCGGCTTCAGGGCGCCGTCGTGCAGCAGCCCGCAGCAGTTGAACACCAGGTCCAGCCGCGGCTCGAAGCCGGCGACGCTGCGCGCCAGTTCCACCGTCGCTCCGGGCGCGAGCAGGTCGGCGCGCAACGCCACCACGCGCTCTGCGGCGAAACCAGCCGGCGCATCTCCCCGCGAGACCACGAACAGCCGCCTCAGCCGGTAGCGTTCGAGAATCTCCGCGCCGAGCGCGGCGCCAATGCCACCCGCAGCCCCTGCCACCAGTGCGACCATCCCGTCACCGTGGCTGCGCCATGCGCGCGCCTCAGGCACCGGCTTCACCGAGCGCGACTTCGAGCCGGTTGGGGACGCCTGCGCCCAGACCGATCATCTGGTCGTAGACGCTGTCGTGAACCAGGCGCACCGGTATGGCGCCTAGACCCGCCAGCGCGGCACGCGCGGCCGGCAAGCTGCGGAAAACCGCTCGCCCCCGGCCGTCACCGAGCGTGCGCCGGCCACCGGCGCACTCCAGTTCGACGAGGTAGATGCTGCCCTCTAGCGAACGGATGCACGCCGCTCGCACCTCGGCTGCGGCAATGCGGGACGGGATCAAGAGATCGACCATGGGATTCACTCCGTGATGACGCTGGTGTACGGTGAGCGCCACTTTCCGGATCGGATCCCGCACATGCCTGCCTGGCTTTTCGCGACCGCGCACCGCGCCCTGCTCATGGCAACCCTCGTCCTGTCCGCGGCGCCGGCGGTCACGGCGCCCGCGCAACCCGCGCCACTGGCGACGGTGCCGGCGGTCGACATCGCCCGCTACGCCGGGCTCTGGTACGAGATTGCGGCGATCCCGATGTGGTTCCAGCGCAACTGCCTCGGCGATACCACCGCGCGCTATACCCCGAATCCGGACGGCACGATCGACGTGCTGAATCGCTGCCGCACCAGCGAGGGCACCGACGAGGCACACGGACTCGCGCGCATCGTCGATACGCAAGGCAACGCGCGCCTGGAGGTGAGCTTTTTCAGCATCCTGGGCTGGCGTCCGGTGTGGGGCGACTACTGGATCATCGCGCTCGCGCCCGACTACAGCTGGGCCGTGGTCGGCACGCCCGAGCGCCGCTACGGCTGGATCCTGGCGCGCACGCCAGCGCTGGAAGCCGCGACGCTGGCCACGATCCGCCAACGGCTCGAGGAACTGGGCTACGATCCCGCGAGCTTCGTTCCCACCGCGCAGCAGGCCGCGCCACGCTGAAATGGACGGCTGGGATCACGCGCATCCCTTCCTGCACGCCGTGCGCGTGCAGCCCGCACACATCGATGTGCTCGCGCACGCCAACAACATCGCCTACATCGGCTGGTGCCAGGACGCTGCGTGGCGGCATTCGGCGGCGCTGGGCCTGGCACCGGACGCCTACCAAACGCTCGATCGCGCGATGGTGGTGCGCAAGGCGCGCTACGAATACCTGCTCGCGGCCATGGCAGGCGATGAACTCGACGTCGGCACCTGGCTCACCGGCAGCGACGGCCGGCTCCAGATGACGCGTCACTTCCAGGTGCGCCGCGGCGCCGACGGGGCGACGCTGTTTCGTGGCGACTGGGAACTGGTGTGCATCCGGATCTCCAACGGCAGGCCGGTGCGCATGCCGCAGGTATTCATGGACAGCTACCTGCCCGCGGTGATCGACACCTCAGGAAACGCCGCTCCTGGATAACCCGCCCGTGCGCCCCGGATCGAGGTCGCGATAGCGTGCCTTCAGCCGGTCCACCTCGGCCAGCACGTGCAGCACGATCTCGGCGTTGCTGCTCGGCCCGATGAAGGCGCAATAGCGCACCAGCAGGAGGATGTTCTTCCTGAGCTCGTCACGCTCATCGATGACCGCTGCCTGCTGCTCTGCCATGTGCGTCCCCCCGCAAGGCGCGCGCCGATTGTAGCGCGCTCAGTCGATGCTAATCTCCCCCGTGCCGTCCAGGCCGCGCACCGTGCGACCGATCCGGCGCAGGAATTCGACGCTGTAGGTGGTCTCGCCGGTCCGCACCGCTGCGCGCTCGCTGCAGAGCACCAGAGCCGCCTCGGCCATGGCCTCCACCGGCTCGGTGCGGAAATTCGGGTCCGACTGGTCGATGCCCAGCATTTCCACGCCCGGCGTGAGCACCGCCGAGACCGGCGCCAGCGTGTTCACCGCGATGTTGTGCTGCAGCAGCTCGGCAGCCAGCGCAGCCGACATGCGGTTCAGCGCCGCCTTCGAGGCGCCATAGATCCCCGAGCCGCCGGCCACGTCCCAGGGCAGGTAGGGGCGCGCCGGATGCTTCGCAGTCGCCGAGCTGATGTTCAGGATCCAGCCCTCGCCGCGCTCCATCATCGCGGGCAGGCACTGCTGCGCGAGGTCGAGCGGCGCGTGCAGGTTCAGCTCGATCGACAGGTTGAAGCGCTTGGCGGGATACCCGGCCAGCGGCAGGTAGATCGCGGCGGCGGCGTTGTTCACCAGGATGTGCGGCGCAGCGCCGGCGGCCTGTGCGCAGCGTTCGATGAGCCCCCGGCGCGAGCCGGGATCGGTGAGGTCCGCGGTGAGCGCATGCGCCCGGCCGCCGTCGCGCTCGATCATCGCGACCGTTTCGCGCAGGGAACCCGGCAGCTTGTCGTGCGCCTCCAGCGTCCGGGCCACGACCACCACCGTGGCGCCCTCGGCGGCGAAGCGGCGCGCGATCCCCACCCCGATGCCACGGCTCGCGCCGGTGACCACCGCAATCCTTGCGTCCAGCGCTCCCATCGTGCTTCTCCTGCCGCGAACCCTGCGTTAAATTCCCGGCAGCTTAAGCATTCAACCGATCCGGGGCCAGAGAGGCGACCATGACGATGCCGCAATCCGTGTTCGACATGAGCGGGCGACGCGTGCTGATCACCGGCGGCGGCACCGGGCTGGGACAGCGCTTTGCGCACACCCTCGCGGCCGCGGGCGCCACCGTGATCCTGGCCGCGCGGCGTGCGGACAGGCTGGAGCAGACGGCGCGCAGCCTGCGCGAGCGCGGCGCCAGCGCGCACTGCGTGACCATCGACGTCGCCAGCGCCGCGAGCGTCGCGAACGCCTTCCGGGCGATTGCCGCGATCGGCCCGCTCGACGTGCTGGTGAACAACGCGGGGACGGCCGCCGACAAGTCGCTGCTGGACATCGGCGAAGACGAATGGGACCGGGTCATGAACGCCAACCTCAAGGGCGCCTGGCTGGTGGCCCGCGCCGCCGCCACGGCGATGATCGCCGCCGGCACGGGCGGCGCGATCGTGAACATCGCCTCGGTGCTGGGCTCTGCCGTCCAGAAGCACACCGGCCCCTACTCCGCCGCCAAGGCGGGACTGCTGCATCTCACGCGCGCGATGGCGCTGGAATGGGCGCGCCACGGCATCCGCGTCAACGCGATCGCGCCGGGCTATTACCGCACCGACATGGCGGCGGATTTCCTCGCATCCGACGCGGGCAGGCTGCTGCAGAAACGCATCCCGCAACGGCGCCTGGGCGATCCGCAGGAGCTCGACGGCGCGATCCTGCTGCTCGCCTCCGGGGCTTCCTCCTACATGACCGGCTCGGTGATCACGGTCGATGGCGGGCTTTCGCTGGCGGTGGTGTAGGTCGGCTGAAGCCGGACCCGCGCCCGAGCCGCATTACAGCCAGTGCTTGCGCCGGAAGAACCACATCAGGGTCGCCGCGATCACGATCATCACGCCCCACACCAGCGGATAGCCGTAGTACCAGCCGAGCTCCGGCATGCCCCAGGGCGAGCGCTCGGTGTCGAAGTTCATGCCGTAGACGCCCACGATGAAGGTCAGCGGGATGAAGATCGTCGAGATGATCGTGAGCACCCGCATCACCTCGTTGGTGCGGTTGCTGATGCTCGAGAGATAGACCTCGAGCAGGCTCGCCGACATCTCGCGAAAGCTCTCGAGCAGGTCGATGATCTGCACGCAATGGTCGTAGCAGTCGCGCAGGAACGGCATCGTGCTGTCGCTGATCAGCTCGATCTCGTCGCGCTGCAGCCGGCTCACGAGCTCGCGCTGCGGCCACAGCATCCGCCGCAGCAGCAGCAGTTCGCGCCTGATGTGGTGAATCCGCGCGATCGCATCGCGACCGGGCGCAGCCAGCAACACCTCCTCGAGCTGCTCGATCTCGACGCCGAACTCCTCGAGCACCGGGAACGCCGCATCGATCACGAAATCGACGATCCCGTAGAGCAGGTAATCGATGCCCTGGCTGCGCAGGCGCGACGTCGAGGGCGGCCGCATGCGCTTGCGCAGCGGCTCGAAGGGATCCGCGTCCGTAGTCGAAAAGCAGACCAGGTAATCGGGGCCGGCGAAGATGCTGACCTGTTCGCTCACCACGCTGCCGTTGCGATGCACCGGCATCGCGAGCACCACGAAGAGCTGATCGCCGAAGATGTCCAGCTTCGGGCGCTGTCCCGTGTTCAGCACGTCTTCCAGCGCGAGCTCGTGCAGGTCGAACAGGCGCCCGAGGCTGCGCAGGGTGTCGGCATCGGGCCGGCCGTTGACCTGGATCCAGGTGCGCGAGACGCGATCGAGATACGGCGTGCAGTCCTCGGCACGCTCCAGCGTGCGCTCGACGTAGTCGGTACCATCGTAATCCACGAGCCGGATCTCGATCGCGCCGCGCTTGCGATCATCGAGCGTGCCCGGCGCCGTGCCCGGCGGATGGTAGCTCTTGCCCAGATAGCTCATGGCGTCATTCCGCGGCGATTCATCCCGCGAAGCTTAGCGCATGGCTGCCGCGACTGCCCCCGTTGCCGCGCGTGCTATTCTCAATCGCGATGCAGCGCATCCGTGCCCGCCCGCCAAGGAGAACAACCGCATGAACAGCGAAGACAAGGCGCAAGCCCCTCCCGCCATACGCAGCGTCGCCGCCGGCCGCGGCCTCGACTGGATAACCGGGGGCTGGTCGCTGTTCCTGCGCGCGCCCGGGCCGTGGATCGCGCTGACGGTGCTGGTGTTCGTGGTCTCGATGATCTGCACCGTGGTGCCGGTGCTCGGCAACCTGCTCAGCCCCTTCGTCTCGGCCGTGCTTTCGGGCGGCGCCCTGCTGGCGGCTCGCAACGTGCAGGGTAGCGGCACGCTGCAGGTTGCCGACCTGTTCGCGATCTTCTCGCACCCGGCGCTGAAGTCCGTGCTGATCGTGGCGGGCATCTACGTCGGGCTGATCCTGGTCGCGGTGATGGTGTTCGCCGGGATCACGATCGGGGTGGGCGGCGTGGCGATGCTCGCCGGCGCGATGGCCGGTGATGCGTCCGCCACCGCCGGCGGCCTGCTCGGCGTCGTCTTCGCGGCCCTGGTGTTCCTCGCACTGATGGCGCCGATCACGGCGATGTACTGGTTCGCGATCCCCGCCGTGCTGTTCCAGGGCGCCGAGCCGTGGAGCGCGATGAAGCAGAGCCTGTCGGCCTGCCTGGCGAACCTGGTGTCGATGCTGGTCTACGGCGTGCTCGGCCTGATCGCGTTCAGCGTCGCCATGATTCCGTTCATGCTCGGCCTGCTCATCGTGGTGCCGGTGCTGTTCGCCTCGTGGCTGCTCAGCTACCAGGACATCTTCGGCGTGGAATCTCCAATACCCCCCACTGCTTGAACCAGCGACCCGGCGCGGCGAGGGACGGGCC
>DAORUQ010000137.1:0-8424 GCA_035433265.1 Pseudomonadales bacterium
GGGCTATGTCCTCGCTGGTGAGGAAGTACTCCGGCAGCTGCTCATCGGGATCGCTCGAGTACGGCGTGGCGCGCGCGTTCACCAGCTCGCGGTAGGCCAGCAGCTCGTAGGAGAACACGTCGATCTTCTCCTTGGATTTCTTGCCCTCGCGGATGACGTTGCGCGAGTACTGGTGCGCGAAACTCGGCTCGATGCCGTTCGAGGCGTTGTTGGCGAGCGACAGCGAGATCGTGCCGGTCGGCGCAATCGAGGAGTGGTGCGTGAAGCGGCAGCCCTCCTGGGCAAGTGCTTCCACCAGCTCCGGTTCCACCGAGGCGACGCGTTGCATGTAGCGGCTGTAGCGCGCGTGCAGGATACGTCCGGGCACGAGATCGCCGACCTTGAAGCCGTCACGCACCATTTCCGGGCGTTTTGCCAGCATTTCCGCCGTCACCGTGAACGCCTCGTTCATGATCGGCGCGGGTCCTTTCTCGCGCGCCAGCTCGAGCCCGGTGCGCCAGCCCGTCAGCGCGAGCTCGCGCGAGACGCGCTCGGTGAACTCCACCGCCTCGGTGCTGCCGTACTTGATGCGCAGCATCGTCAGGGTGGACCCGAGGCCGAGGAAACCCATGCCGTGGCGGCGCTTGTTCTCGATCTCGTGGCGTTGCTGCTCGAGCGGCAGGCCGCTCATCTCCACCACGTTGTCGAGCATGCGTGTGAACACCGCCACCACCTCGCGGAAGGTGGTCCAGTCGAAGCGGGCGTCCTCGCGAAACGGCGCCTGCACGAAGCGGGTGAGGTTCACCGAGCCGAGCAGGCAGCTGCCGTAGGGCGGCAGGGGCTGTTCGCCGCAGGGGTTGGTGGCGCGGATGTTCTCGCAGAACCAGTTGTTGTTCTGCTCGTTGACTTTGTCGATCAGGATGAAGCCCGGCTCGGCGAAGTCGTAGGTCGAGATCATGATGACGTTCCAGAGCTTGCGCGCCTTCACGCTCTTGTAGATCCGGCAGGCGACGCGCCCCTCGGCGTCGCTGACGTATCCCCGGGCGTGCGGGAAATGCCGCCAGATCACCTCGTCGCTGTTGCCGATGTCGTAGTCGCCGTCCTCGAGTTCCTTGGCCGAGATCGGAAAGGACAGGGGCCAGTCCTCGTCGCGCGCCACCGCCTGCATGAATTCCTCCGTCACCAGCAGCGACAGGTTGAACTGGCGCAGGCGCCCGTTCTCGCGCTTGGCGCGGATGAACTCGACCACGTCCGGGTGGCTGATGTCGAAGGTGCCCATCTGCGCCCCGCGGCGCCCGCCGGCCGAGGACACGGTGAAACACATCTTGTCGAAGATGTCCATGAACGACAGCGGGCCGCTGGTGTAGGCCCCGGCGCCCGAGACATAGGCGCCCTTGGGGCGCAGCGTCGAGAATTCGTAGCCGATGCCGCAACCGGCTTTAAGCGTCAGGCCCGCCTCGAGGTTCTTCTCGAGGATGCCGAGCATCGAGTCCTCGATGGTGCCCGAAACGGTGCAGTTGATGGTCGAGGTCGCGGGCTTGTGCTCCTGGGCGCCAGCGTTGGAAATGATACGCCCGGCCGGGATCGCGCCATTGCGCAAGGCCCACACGAAACGCTCGTACCAGTGCTGGCGCTGCTCTTCGGACTCCACTTCGGACAGCGCCTGTGCCACCCGGCGATAGGTGCCGTCGATGGTTTCGTCCAGCGGGTTACCCGCCTTGTCCTTCAGGCGGTACTTGCGATCCCAGATGTCTTCCGAGGCCGGTTGCAGGGCCGCGGGGACCTCCGCGCTGCGGCTGGTGGTTCTGACCTTGAGTGCTTCTATGGACATGTGCGCCTCGCTCGTATTCTTGGCCGGTTGATTTTGCGAGAGTTTTTCTGGTTGGTCGTTGCCGACGCATGCAAATCCCCCGCATCGGCAGATGACGTCATCGTGCGTTCGGGGAATCAAAACTCAAGATGCAGTGTAATGGAGGTACATCAAAACACAATATGTAGTGTCAAAGTTTTTTGGCCTGCCTGCCGTTGGCAGGGACTTTGCACGGTCCCGGCGCTCCCTCCGGGCCTCCGTCGTAGGGGGAGCATATTGCCTGCCCGAAGCCCTTTTCGCTAGCATCCGCCCCGCTTGCCTCTACGGGAATTCCTCCATGCGTGCATCGGCCCTCGGCCTCCCGCTGCTTTGCTGCTGCATTGCGGGTGCGCGCGCCATCGGGCCCGGGTTGCGCGAGGAGTTCGCCATCCACCAGGCCGGAATCTACGCGGTCGGCGCGGTCGATGCCGGGGGGGGCGAGGCGATGGTCGGTCCCGTGCACGACATGGCCCTGGACACCAACGCTTGACGCGACAGCTGCGCATACTCACCTACAACATCCACAAGGGCTATTGCTCCGGCAACCGCCGTTTCGTCCTCGAGGGTATGCGGGCGCTGATCGCCGAGACGGGCGCCGACCTCGTGTTCCTGCAGGAGATCCATGGCCGCCACAGCGGCCATGCCCGCCACGAGGGGCGCTACAGCTATCCCGAACAGCCGCATTTCGAGTATCTCGCCGACCAGTCGTGGCCGCACTACGCCTACGGGCGCAATGCCATCTACCGCAGGGGCGATCACGGCAACGCGATCCTCAGCAAGTTTCCCTTCGTGCGCTGGGAGAACATCAACGTCGCGCTGTTTCCGCGCTCCAGCCGCAGCATCCTGCACGGGGTGATCGAGATCCCCGAGAGCGGCTTTCGCCTGCACACGCTGTGCGTGCACCTCGGGCTGCTCGAGCAGGAGCGCCGCGGCCAGCTCGAGACGCTCGCCGAACGCATCGAGTCGCACGTGCCGCACGACGAGCCGCTGATCATTGCCGGCGACTTCAACGACTGGCGCCGCCGCGCCGGGCGCCACCTGCACGCCAGCCTCGGGGTGGACGAGCTGTTCCTCGAGCTCGAGGGGCGGCATGCGCGCAGCTTCCCGGTCTGGCAGCCGCTGCTCGCGATGGACCGGATCTACTATCGCGGGGTGCGGCCGCTCTCGTGCCAGCGTCTCAGTGCCGGGCCCTGGCGCGAGCTCTCGGACCACGCGGCGCTGATGGGGGAGTTCAGTCTCCCGCGCAAGCGTCGCTGATCTCAGTGAAAATCGCGTGAGCGTGTCTGCAGCGCGCCCAGCGCCGCGCTGTGGTCGAGAATCTCGCCGGCGATCACGTGGACCACGCTGTCGCGGCTCTCCATCACGCCCTTGACCAGCAGCAGCTTCCCGCGCAGCAGCGCCTTGCGAAAGCGTTCCTGGCGGTCGCGCCAGACCACGACGTTGATGTTGCCGGTCTCGTCTTCCAGCGTGAGGAACAGCACGCCGCTCGCGGTGCCGGGGCGCTGGCGGCCGGTGACCAGTCCTGCCACGCGCACGAAACGGCCGCTGTTCAGCGCGTGCAGCTGGTGCGCGCTGCAGCAGCCCGCGAAGGGCTGACGCGCGCGCAGCAGCGCCAGCGGATGGCGCCCCAGCGTGAGGCCGATGCTGCGATAGTCCTGCACCAGGTCCTCGGCCTCCCCGGGCGCGGGCAGCTCGACCGCATCGTGCAGCAGCTGCGCGGTCTCGGCGCGGTCGAACAGGGGACGGGGCTCCTCGATCGCCGCGGCCTGCCAGTGCGCCTGGTGGCGGTGGCCGCCGAGGCGCACCAGCGCGCCGGCGCCGGCCAGCAGGTCCAGCTCGCTGCGATCGAGCAGTGCGCGGCGCGCGAGATCGTGCAGGTCGTCGAAGGCCCGGCGCCGGCGCGCGGCGACGATGCGCCCGGCCGCGGCAGCGTTGAAGCCGCTGATCTGGCGCAGGCCGAGGCGCAGCGCGGGGCTTTGCCCGTCGCACCTCTCCAGCGCGCAGTCCCACTCGCTGCGGTCCACGTCGACCGGCAGCACCGTGACGCCGTGGCGGCGCAGGTCCTGCACCAGCTGCGAGGGTGAGTAGAAGCCCATCGGCTGGCTGTTCAGCAGCGCGCAGCAGAAGGCGGCCGGGTAGTGGCACTTCAGCCAGGCCGAGGCGTAGGCGAGCAGCGCGAAGCTCGCCGCGTGCGACTCGGGAAAGCCGTAGTCCCCGAAGCCCTTCATCTGGTTGAACAGGCGCTCGGCGAACTCGCGGCTGTGGCCGCGTGCGAGCATGCCGTTGATGACCTTGTCCTCGAAGGCGGCGAGCGTGCCGTTGCGCTTCCAGGCCGCCATCGCACGGCGCAGCTGGTCGGCCTCGCCGCCGCTGAACCCGGCCGCGACCATCGCGAGCTTGATCACCTGCTCCTGGAAGATCGGCACGCCCAGGGTGCGTTCCAGCACGGCGCGAACCTCCTCGTTGGGATAGGTGACGGGCTCGAGTCCCTGGCGGCGCTTCAGGTAGGGGTGGACCATATCGCCCTGGATCGGCCCCGGGCGCACGATCGCGACCTCGATCACCAGGTCGTAGAAGGTGCGCGGCTTCAGTCGCGGCAGCATGGCCATCTGCGCGCGCGATTCGACCTGGAACACGCCCACGCTGTCGGCGCGCGCGAGCATCGCGAAGGTGCAGGGATCCTCGGCCGGGATACGGCTCATGTCGATCTCCACGCCGTGCGCGGCGCGGATCAAGGCGAAGGCGCGCCGCAGCGCGCTCAGCATGCCGAGCGCGAGGATGTCGACCTTCAGCAGACCCAGCGCCTCGATGTCGTTCTTGTCCCACTGGATCACGGTGCGATCCATCATCGCGGCATTCTCGACCGGCACCAGCGCCGCGATGGGGCTGCGCGTGATGATGAAGCCGCCGACATGCTGCGAGAGGTGACGCGGGAAACCGAGGATCTCGCGCACCAGGCGCATGAAATGCCCGGCCATGCTGCTCGCGCCGGCGAGATGCTCCTCCTCGAAACGCCGCGCGAGATCGCCGTGGCGGTCCCACCACGACAGCGACTTCGCCAGCTGCTCGACGAACAGAGGATCCAGCCCCAGCGCCTTGCCCACGTCGCGCACGGCGCTGCGCGGGCGATAACTGATGATGGTCGCGGCCAGCGCGGCGCGTTCGCGCGTGTACTTGCGGTAGATGTACTGGATGACTTCCTCGCGCCGCTCGTGCTCGAAGTCGACGTCGATGTCGGGCGGTTCGTTGCGCTCCTTCGAGATGAAGCGCTCGAACAGAACGGAGCTGCGATCGGGGTCGACCTCGGTGATGAACAGGCAGTAGCACACGGCGGAATTGGCCGCCGAGCCGCGTCCCTGGCACAGGATGCCGTTGCCGCGCGCGAACTGCACGAGGTCGTGCACGGTCAGGAAATAGTATTCGTAGGCAAGCTCGGCGATCAGGACGAGCTCCTTCTCGATCAGCGCCTGCGCGCGCCGCGGCACACCGTCCGGCCAGCGCTGCTGTGCGCCCGCGAGCACCAGCCGGCGCAGCCAGGCCGTCGGCGTCATGCCCGGCGGCACGACTTCCTCGGGGTATTCGTAGCGCAGCTCCCCGAGCGTGAAGGAACAGCGCTGCGCGATGCGCACGCTCTCCGCGAGCAGCGCCGCCGGGTAGAGGCGGCGCAGCCGCTCGAGCGCGCGCAGGTGGCGCTCGGCATTGGCGGCAAGGCGCGTGCCCAGTTGCTGCACCGGGGTGTTGAGGCGGATCGCACACAGCGTGTCGGCGAGCGCCTTGCGCTGCGCGACGTGCATCTCGACGCCGCCGCAGGCGACCATCGGCAAGCCGAGCCGGGCGGCGAGCTGGTAGAGCCGCAGGTAGCGCTGCTGCTCGCCGGCGCCGAGCAGCAGTTCGACCCCGAGCCAGAGCCTCCCGGCGAACAGCGTGCCGAGCGCCTCGCCCTGGCGCTGCAGGGGCTCGATCGCGGCGGTGCCCGGTAGCCAGATCGCCAGGCAGTGGCGCACGTTTACCTCGAAGTCGCGCAACTGCACCGCGTATTCACCCTTGGGGCTGCGCCGGCGCGCCAGCGTGATCAGTCCCGAGAGCTCGGCATAGGCACGGCGGTCGGGCGCCAGCAGCACTAGCAGCAGTTCACCGTCGAGGCGGAACTCGGCGCCGATGATCAGGTGCAGGCCGTGCTCGCGCGCCGCCACGTGGGCCTTGACCACGCCGGCCAGCGAGCACTCGTCGGTGATCGCGAGCGCGCGGTAGCCCTGGCGCGCGGCCTCGGCGACCAGCTCCTCGGGGTGCGAGGCGCCACGCAGGAAGCTGAAATTGCTGATGCAGTGCAGTTCGGCGTAGGACATCTTCGGGTGGCGGTCGGGCATTTACTGTATTTATATACAGTACATAAAGCCTTTGCGGCTGCCAACCGCTAACATGCGCACCTCGATACCGCAGATGGATCCCCCGATGGCCGCCCCCCGCGCCGCACCCTTCTGGAGCAGCAAGACTCTCGATCAGCTGAATCGGGAAGAATGGGAGTCGTTGTGCGACGGCTGCGGGCTGTGCTGCCTGCAGAAGCTCGAGGACGAGTACACACGTCGGGTCTACTACACCAATGTGGCCTGCAAGCTGCTCGACCTGGAGAGCTGCCAGTGCAGCAACTACGCGCGGCGCCAGGAGTACGTGCCCGACTGCATCGCGCTCACGCCCGGCGATGCCGATGCCTACCGCTGGCTCCCCGAGACCTGCGCCTACCGCCTGGTCGCCCAGGGTGACGAGCTACCCCCCTGGCACCACCTGGTCTGCGGCGATCGTGGCGCGGTGCATCGTGCCGGCATCTCGCGCGCCGGCCAGATGCTGCCCGAGGCCGCCGTGCCCGAGGACGCCTGGGAAGAGCACATCATCTTCCGCATCGGCTGAGGCCGGCCCGCCATGAAAAGAATCCGTTCCGTGTTTGTACAAGGAAACTGAATCATGTCGCTCGATTTCGACAGCGCGCGCCTGCGTGATCCCAACCTTCGCCCCGAGCACGAGGAGTGGCGCACGCAGCTGCGCCGCTTCATCGACCGCGAGATCATGCCCCGCGTCGATGAGTGGGACGAGGCCTGCCGCATTCCCGACGAGCTGTGGCCGAAGGCGGCCGCGATCGGGTTGCTCGGGCTCGGCTACCCGGAAGCCTACGGCGGCACCGCCGAGGGCATCGACATCTACCACCTGAACATCGTTGCCGAGGAACTCGCGCGCACCAGCCTTGGCGGCATCAACAGCACGCTGCTGGTGCATGGCATCGGGCTGCCTCCCGTGGTGAATTTCGCCAGCGACGCGTTGAAGGAGGCGGTGATCCCGCCGATCCTGCGCGGCGAGAAGCGCATCTCGCTGGCGATCACCGAACCCTCGGGCGGCTCGGACGTCGCCAACATCCAGACCACCGCGCGGCGCGACGGCGAGCACTACATCGTCAACGGCGCCAAGACATTCATCTCCGGCGGCATGGGCGCGAACTGGTTCACCACCGCCGTGCGCACGGGCGGCGAGGGCGGACGCGGCATCTCGGTGCTGCTCATACCGGCCGACAGCGCCGGCGTGGCGCGCACGCCGCTGGCACGCAAGCAGGGCTGGTGGTGCTCGGACACCGCGACGATCCACTTCGACGAGGTGCGCGTGCCGGCGGCGAACCTGGTCGGTCCCGAGAACATGGGCTTCCTGGTGCTGATGGCCAACTTCAACCACGAGCGCATGGCGATGGCGGTGGGCATGGAAGCCTTCGCGCGCGTGTGCCTGGAGGAAGCCGTGAGCTGGGCGCGCGAGCGGCGCACCTTCGGCAAGCGCCTCGCGGACCACCAGGTCATCCGCCACAAGATCGCGATGATGAAGCAGCGCATCAACGCCACGCAGGCCTACATCCAGATGTGCTCGCGCCAGATCGTCGACGGCACGGTGCAGCCCGGCGATATCGCGCTGCTGAAAGTGCAGGCCAGCGAGACCATGGAGTTCTGCGCGCGCGAGGCGATGCAGGTGCTCGGTGGCGCGGGTTACCTGCGCGGCAACCGCGTTGAGCGCATCTACCGCGAGGTGCGCGTGAACGCGATCGGCGGCGGCTCAGAGGAGATCATGCGCGATCTCGCGGCGCGCCAGTTCGGCTTCTGAGCTGTGGGTCGGGATTTATCCCGACAAGGGCTCGGCGGCGCCGAGCCCGCCATGCCGATCAGGGCAATTGTCGGCAAGAATGCCGACCCACAGGATAAAGATCAGTCGTCGGCATGAATGCCGACCCACAATGGCAGGGCAAGGGGGCACCGATGCGTTTTACCGAAGAACACCAGGCGATTCGCGCCACGACGGCGAAATTCATCGATGCCGAGATCAATCCCCACGCCGACGAGTGGGAGGCAGCCGGGATATTCCCGGCGCACGAGGTGTTCCGCAAGATGGGCGCGCTCGGGCTGCTCGGCATCGCGAAGCCCGCGGAATGCGGCGGGCTGGGGCTCGATTACAGCTACCAGATCGTGTTTTCCGAGGAACTCGGGCGCATAAAGTCGGGCGGTGTCGGCATGGGCATCGGGGTGCAGACCGACATGGCCACGCCGGCGCTGGCCAAGTTCGGCAGCGAC
>DAORUQ010000138.1:0-8409 GCA_035433265.1 Pseudomonadales bacterium
TGCGCCGAGGTGGCGACGATCTGCTCCAGCAGTACGCGCATCTCCTCTGCCCTGGCGCTGTCGTCGAGCGAGGCGACGAGTTCGATCGGGGCCGCGAGGCGTTCCATGTAAGTCTTCAACTGGCCGGCAATGTTCGCGTCGAGCATGGTACTTCTCCTGGTGAGGACTGCGGATGACAAGAGAAAGGCGCCGCGCCTGCGGCACGGCGGCGCCTTTGTGTTGTGATCCTGAAGGGGATCTGCGCCCGGAGCGGACTCCGGGCGCAGGCGCGACTCAGATCTTGCCGACCAGGTCGAGCGACGGAGCGAGCGTCGCCTCGCCTTCCTTCCACTTCGCCGGGCAGACTTCGCCGGGGTGAGCGGCGACGTACTGCGCCGCCTTGACCTTGCGCAGCAGTTCGGTGGCGTCGCGGCCGATGCCGCCGGCGTTGATCTCCACGATCTGGATCCTGCCCTGCGGGTCGATCACGAAGGTGCCGCGCTCGGCCAGGCCCGCCTCCTCGATCATCACGCCGAAGTTGCGCGTGATGGCGCCGGTGGGGTCACCGATCATCGGGTAGCGGATCTTGCCGATGGTTTCCGAGGTGTCGTGCCACGCCTTGTGGGTGAAGTGCGTGTCGGTGGACACCGAGTAGATCTCCACGCCCATGCGCTGGAACTCGGCGTAGTTGTCGGCCAGGTCTCCGAGCTCGGTGGGACACACGAAGGTGAAGTCGGCCGGGTAGAAGAACACCACGGACCACTTGCCCTTCAGATCGGCCTCGGTGACGGTTTCGAACTTGCCGTTCTGGAACGCGGTGGCCTTGAACGGTTTGACTTCGGTGTTGATCAGCGATTGCATCGTTACTGCTCCTGTGGGTTGCTGCATCGGGTTGTCGTTGGCGACGGGAGCAACTCTAGGGGAACCCAATTGATCAATCCAATTGAATGTAAGGGATGAGACGATCGCTTTTATGAATGGTTTGGCGGGCCGCCGGGAGTTCCCGCCGACGCGGTGTGATCCGGGCCGAGGCACCCGGTACGGTCGCGCGACAGCGGTTCTCGTTCTGTCGCGTTTCGTGCGGCAATGTCATCGCATGGCTTGCGGTGTGGCGTCGCGGACGCCAATCTACGCACACTTGCGACAACCCCTTTGGAGCGGAGCCCCGCAATGAACACAGTGCTGCTCGAAAAGCGCGAGGGTTACGCCATCGTCACCCTCAACCGTCCGGAGCACATGAACGCGCTGTCGCGCGAGCTGCGCCGGGATTTCGTCGCGGTGTTCCGTGACATCTGTGCCGATGCGAACATCCGCGTCGTGATTCTCACCGGCGCGGGCGCGGCCTTCTGTGCGGGTTTCGACCTCAAGGAGCTCGGCTCGGGCAACTCGGAGAATGCGGCCGAGGAGGTCGGCAACGAGCTGGCCGGGGCAATGGAAGCCTTCGACGGCCCGATCATCGGCGCGATCAACGGCCACGCGGTCACCGGCGGCTTCGAGATGGCGCTGGCCTGCGATGTGCTGATCGCCTCCGAGAACGCGCGCTTCGCCGATACGCATGCGCGCGTGGGTATCCTCGCCGGCTGGGGGCTCAGCCAGAAGCTGCCGCGCATGATCGGCATGTCGCGGGCGAAGGAGATTTCGTTCACCGGTGCACCCGTGTTCGCGCGCCAGGCCTGCGAGTGGGGACTGGTGAACCACGTGGTGCCCGCCGCGGAGCTGCTGCCGCGCGCGGTGAAAATGGCCGAGGACATGTGTGCCTGCGTGCCGCATATCCTCAAGCAGTACAAGCGCCTGATCGACGACGGTTATTCGATGCCCTACAAGGAGGCGCTGGCCTGGGAGACCGGGCAGTCGATCGCCTCGGCGAGGCTCGCGGCGGCACACCTGATCGAGGCTCGGCGCCAGGGCGTGCTGGCGAAGGGCCGGAGCGAAAAGGCATGAAGGGCAAGGTCGCACTGGTGATGGGTGGCGGCGCGGGCACGGGCCGTGCCACGGCGATGGCCTTCGCGCGCGAGGGCGCGCGCGTCGTGGTGGCCGACATCAACGAGACCCTGGCGCAGAAGACCGCCGGACTGATCCAGGCGGCGGGCGGCGAGGCTCTCGCGGTCCGTGCCGACATGGCGAGGGCGGCGGACATACAGGCGGTGATGGAGGCCGCTCGCTCCACCTGGGGCGGGCTGCACCTGGTGTCGAACAATGCCGCGGCGGCGCCGCCGAACAAGGCGCTGACCGACATCACCGAAGAGGAATGGGACCGCTGCATGAGCGTGACGCTGCGCGGCGTGTGGCTGTGCCTCAAGCACGAGCTGCCGCTGATCGAGGCTTCGGGCGGCGGCGCGATCGTCAACGTCGCATCGCTGTCGGGCCTGCGCGGGGATCCGCACCAGGGCGCCTACGCCGCGGCCAAGGGCGGCGTGCTGGCGCTGAGCAAGACGGCGGCCACGGAGTACGCGCGTCGCGGCGTGCGCGTCAACACGGTGTGTCCCGGCGGCATCGCCACCAGGGGCATGGAGTTCTATCTGCAGGGCATGCCGGAACTGCGCCAGAGGACCCTGGACGTCCACGCCATGGGCCGGCTCGCCGAGCCCGCGGAGATCGCCGATGCGGTGGTCTATCTCTGCTCGGATCGCGCCAGCTTCATCACCGGCCACGACCTCGTCGTCGATGGCGGTGTGCTGGTGCGCTCGAACGTGATCGACCTGTAGCTGCGCATCGATGCGGATAGGGGCGGGGGAATGTCCGGATAAATCCGGGCCTACGGTATGAATAGGAAGGAAGCTCGCAACGCGATGAACAAGCTCGAATTCAAGGACATCCACGACCGCCACATCGGCCGCTCGATCCGCATGCAGGCCGAGCAGAACGGCGACACCCGCTTCCTGGTGTTCGACCGCACCGTCTACACGTTCCACGAGACCAACGAAAAGGTGAACGAGCTCGCCACGGGCCTGCGCCGGCTCGGCATCGGGCGCGGCGACCGCGTGGTGTTCTACATGTCGAGCGCCCCGGAAGTGATGTTCCTGGTGCTGGCGGTCAACAAGCTCGGAGCGGTCTGGGTGCCCGTCAACAGCGACTACAAGGGCGCGTGGCTCGAGGACACCATCAACCGCGGCCGCGCGAAACTTCTGGTCACCGACACCAGTCATGCCGAGCGCATCGCGGCGGTCGCGGGCGGGCTGAACGTGGAGCGCATCGCGGTGCTGGGCGATCACACCTGCCTGCCCGGCGCGCTGGACTTCGGGGAGCTCTACGCGCCTTCGGCCGGCGAGCCGGACCTCAGGGGCATGGACTACGGCGATACCAGCTCGGTGCTGTGGACCTCAGGCACCACGGGCAAGTCCAAGGGCGTGATGCAGAGCCACAACGTGTGGTTCGAGGCCGCGCTCGGCGGCGACGTGATGTACGACACGCGCCCCGGCGACGTCGCCTACAACGTGATGCCGATGTACAACTCCGGCGCCTGGGCGACCTCGCTGTTTCGCAGCCTGTTCTGCGGCATCACGCTGGCGATCGATCCCGCGTTCTCCGTGAGCCATTTCTGGGACCGTGTGCGCTTCTACGGCGCCACGCAGTCGTTCACGATCGGCGCGATGCACATGTTCCTGTGGAGCGCTCCGGCGCGCCCCGATGACGCCGACAACCCGCTGCGCGAACTGCAGGCCGTGCCGATGCCCAGCGAGATCAAGGAGCCCTTCAGCGAGCGCTTCGGCGTGAAGATCATGGGGCAGGGCATGTCGCAGAGCGAGGCCATGCTGATCTTGCGCCAGGACGCGCGCAAACGCTCGAGTTGGCCCGTCGGCAGCTGCGGCAACCCGGTCGACGACATCGACGTCATGCTTGCCGACGATGCCGGCAACGAGGTGGCGGTGGGCGAGCCGGGCGAGCTGTGGGTGCGTCCGCACCGCCCGTTCCTCATCTTCAACGGTTATTTCGACGACCCCGGCGCCACGGCGAACGCCTTTTCCGGCGCGTGGTACAAGACCGGTGACCTGCTGCGCCGGGACGCCGGGGACAACTACTTCTTCGTCGACCGCAAGAAGGACGCGGTGCGCTACAAGGGCCGCAATATCTCGACCTACGAGGTGGAGCTGGTGGCGCGCCGCCATCCCGCCATTGCCGACTGCGCGGCCTTCGGCATTCCTTCCGAAGCGCTGAAGAGCGAGGACGAGATCAAGCTGAACGTGATCCTGAAGCCCGGCGCCGAGGCGACCGAGCGCGAGATCGCGCAGTTCATCAACGACAATGCGCCATACTTCTTCGTGCCGCGCTACATCGAGTTCGTCACCGAGCTGCCTTACACGCCGAACCAGAAGATCCAGAAGTACAAGCTGCGCGAGGCCGGCCTGGGCGTGGCGACCTGGGACGCGGACAAGGCGGGCTTCAAGGCCGCGCGTTGATCGCGAGCGTGATTTGCGACCGGCATCACGCCGTGTGTCGCGTGCAGCAGCCATACTTGCGCCGGTTCAGCTGAACAGGAGCGCGCGCATGATCCGGGACGTGCTCGGATACGCGGGTTTTGCGGTCTTCGGGTGGTGGTTGTGGACTGGCCCGGTCCATGACATGCGCCACCTGCCGCAGGACGAGGCGCTCAGGTTCAACGCACAGAACATGGCGCGATGCATGGAGTCGAGGGAGTTCGCCTCGAGTCTCACTGCGCCGACGCGTGCCGATCCCCAGCGCGCCTGTGCCCGCAAGTACGGCCTCTACCAGAGCGAGGGCCGCTGGCTCGCGGCGAATTCGCCGCGCGACTGAGCGGTTTTCGGTCTTTCGCATCGCGGACTGCTGGCACTGGCAGTCTGCGCGTCTATAATTGCCCGCAGTCGAAGAATTTCTGGCTT
Source organism: Pseudomonadales bacterium (assembly GCA_035433265.1). Taxonomy (GTDB): domain Bacteria; phylum Pseudomonadota; class Gammaproteobacteria; order Pseudomonadales; family UBA5518; genus UBA5518. The sequence continues at coordinate 4,818 of DAORUQ010000138.1, forward strand.
TGGAGGGCGACCTGGCGTGTCTGGATCCGTGCTGCGGCATTGCGTGATATCGATGATCGGGTTTTTGCTGGGTGCCGGTCCGGCCATGGCCGATATCGCGGTGCCGCCGGATCCGGTCGATGGGGCCTACGGCGTGCTGGAGCGCCTCGGTCTGCTGGACAAGGACGCCTCGGCCCCGCCCGCGGCGGTGCCGGCACCCGTGCCCGCATCGGCGCCGGTTTCCGCGGCCACACCGGCGCCCGCGCCGCAGGAGTCCGCCGAGGCCCATGCGGTGCTGCAACGCCTGGGACTGCTGCCAGCGCAGGAGCGAACCGCGCCGGCATCCGCTGCCGCCGTATCCGCCGCACCGGCACCGGCTGCACCGGTAGCTGCCGCGCCCGTGGCGGCATCCGCCGAACCTGCTGCCTCCGCGCGCTCGCGTTTCGCGGCCGGGGCCGTCGGCATGCTCGAGCGCCTCGGAATGGTGTACAAGGCGCCGCCGCGCGCGCCTGCATCTGATGCCGCGACGGCCTCCGCCACTGCGGCTGCACCCGCGCCGGTGACGGCGAGCGGCACGGCTATAGCCGAGACCGAGGTACGCAAGGACTCGGTCGCGAGCGCGACAACAGTGGCCGCTGGCGCCGCGGTTACGACCCAAGCCGTGACGCCGCCACCCGAGCCGCCTTCCTACCAGGTGCTGCGCCGGCTCGGACTGTTGAAGCCGCTCCCGGGTGCTGCCCCGGGTCCCCTGGCCGGTGCCGGGCCCCGCGTCGATCGCGTGGTCGTCGAGAAGAGCAAGCGCAAGCTCTACCTGGTGCGCAACGGCGAGAAATTCCGCGAATACCCGATCCTGCTCGGCGCCATGCCGCGCGGTCCGAAAACGCAGGCCGGCGATCTGCGCACGCCCGAGGGCGTGTACACGCTGGACTGGCGCAACCCGAAGAGCCGCTTCTACAAGGCCATGCACATTTCCTACCCGAGCCCGAGCGATCGCGAACGGGCCCAGGAGAAAGGAGTGGATCCGGGCGGCATGGTGATGATCCACGGCGAGCATTACGAGCCTGCCATGCGCCGTGTCCTGCGCCGCAATCCCAAGGACTGGACCGAGGGCTGCATCGCGCTCAACAACGAGCACATCGACGAGCTCTGGCACACGGTGCCGGTTGGCACGCCGATCGAGATCAAGCCCTGATCGCGCGCGCATTGATGCTTCACATGACGCCGGAACCTGCCGCGATGTTCGGCATCGAATTCCCGCTGTTCGCCTTCAGCCACTGTCGCGACGTGGTGGTGGCCGTGAGCAGGGCGGGCGGTCTCGGGGTATTCGGTGCGCTGCACCACACGCCGGAACAATTGCGCGAGGAACTGCGCTGGATCGAGGCGCACGTGGACGGGCATCCTTACGGCATCGACCTGGTGATGCCGGAGAAATTCGTGCGCGGCTGCCGCCAGATGGTGCAGGAATTCCGCGAATCCCTTGCCGACGCCCTCGTCCGGATAGCGGACGGAGGGATCTGATTGACGGGGGCCCAGAGTGACTTACCGCGCGCATCCCGACGACCGCTTCCACCCGCCCGCGAGCGACAGCCCGTACTGGACAGAAACCTGCTGGTTCACCTTCGCGGTGCCGCAGCGCCGGCTGTCGGGACAGATCTACCCCTTCTTCCAGCCCAATCTGGGCGTGTGCTCGGCGGGCGTCTACCTCTGGGATGACTGCGGGCACGAACCGCACACGATCGTGTTCGGAAAGAATTTCTGGCACCTGCCGATGCCGGCCGGGGACCTGGACGACATCGAGCTCGCCAACGGCGTCAGCATTCGTTGCACCGAGCCTCTGCGCCGCTACGAACTGAGGTACCGCGATCCCGATGCCGACGAAGTGGCGATCGACCTCGAGTTCACCGCGATCTGCGCGCCCAATTACCTGCAGGGCGGGCATTACGAGCACGCGGGCCGCTACCGCGGCACCATCCGCATCGGCAGTGAAGTCATCCCCGTCGACAGCTACGGCATGCGTGACCGCTCGTGGAGCGTGCGCTCGCAGTTCGGCGCCGACATCCACGGCACGGGGGCCGTGCGCGGGGGCTACAGCTACGCGACGGCCGACGAGAGTCACGCGTTCCACATGATCAGCATGGCCTTCGTGGCCGACGAGTGCATCGGCATCCACGGCTATTACCTGCGCGAGGGGCAGTTCGCGCGCCTGGCCGGCGGCAAGCGCACGGTGCTGGCGCGCGACCCGGCGACGCGCGCGCCGGTTCACGTGCTGATCGAGGCGCGCGACGAACTCGGGCGCGAGTTGCGCGCCGAGGGGCGCTGCCTGAACCGGATCGGGCTGCACCTGAATCCCAACCTCTTCACCTGGAACTGCCTCACCGAATGGTGCTTCGACGGGCGCACCGCCTTTGGCGAGGATCACGACAACTGGACCGCCGCCGGTGCACGCCACTTCTTCCGCCGCAACGCCGGCGCCTGAGCGATGCGGATCCTGCATACCTCGGACTGGCACCTGGGGCGACAGTTTCACCACGTCTCGCTGCTGGAAGACCAGCGTCACGTGCTGGAACAGATCGTGGCGATCGTGCGCGAGCGCGCCGTCGAGGTGGTGCTGGTTGCCGGTGACATCTACGACCGTTCGGTGCCGCCCGCCGAGGCGGTGCAATTGCTCGACGAGGTGGTCCATCGCCTGAGCGCGGAGTGCGGCGTGGCGCTGATCCTGATCGCCGGCAACCACGACGGCGCCGAGCGTCTGGGCTTCGGGGCGCGGCAACTGGCGCGCGCGGGCGTGCACATCAGGGGCCCGCTCGAGCCCGAGCCCGAGCCCGTGATACTGCAGGACGCACACGGTCCCGTGGCGTTCTATCCCCTGCCTTACGCTGAGCCGGCAACGGTGCGCAGCGAGCTCGGCCTCGAGGTGCAGGGCCACGAGCAGGCGATGCGCGCGCTCACCGCGCGCATCCGCGCGCACAACGGCGACAGCCGGCGCAGCGTGCTGATCGCCCATTGTTTCGTCGACGGCTTCGCCGCCTGCGAGTCCGAGCGCCCGCTGTCGATCGGCGGGGTGGAGACGGTGCCAGCGGACTGCCTCGAGGGCTTCGATTACGTCGCGCTGGGCCACCTGCATGGCCCGCAGGCGCGCGGCGCGAAGCACCTGCGCTACTCGGGCTCGATACTCAAGTACTCGTTCTCGGAGGAGAACCAGCGCAAATCGGTGACGCTGGTCGACATGAACGCGCAGGGCGCCTGCACCATCGAGCAGGTTGCGTTGCGCCCGCGTCGCGATCTGCGCGTGCTGGAGGGCGCGCTCGAGGATTTGCTCGAGCAGGGCCGCCGTGACCCCGCCGCGCAGGACTACCTGCTGGTGCGGTTGCAGGACCGGCACGCGATCCTCGATCCGATGGGCAAGCTGCGCACGGTCTATCCGAACGTGCTGCACCTCGAGCGTCCGGCGCTGGCGCAGGCCGGCGAGCGCCGCGCGCCGGACCGCGAGCGCCTGCGCGAGGGCGAATTGCCGATGTTCCGCGATTTCTTCCGCCAGATGAGCGGCGAGGCCCTGGATGAGGCGGGCGAGGCGGCCGTTGCCGCGTTGCTGGAACGCCTTCACCGCGGCGAG
>DAORUQ010000139.1:0-8374 GCA_035433265.1 Pseudomonadales bacterium
GCGCGCTCGTACAGCAGGTCCGGGCGCTGCGGCTCGCGCGCCAGGCACTGCTCGATGATGTCCTCGGCGGCCGTGAAATGCCCGGCCTCGCGCAGCGACACGGCGCAGTTGAGCTGCAGCTGCATGCGCTGCGGATCCAGTTGCAGCGCGCGGCGGTGGCAGTAGAGCGACTGCTCGTGCTCCTCGAACTGCTTCCACAGGTTGCCGAGGTTGCTCCACACCGCGGCATCGTCGGGCCGCAACCGCAGCGCGCGCTGGTAGCACACCAGCGCCGCGTCGGCGCGCCCGGTGCGCCGCAGCGCCGCGCCGAGGTTCATCCAGCCCGGCGCGTCCTGCGGGTTGCGCTTGAGATGGCGCTGGTAGAGCACGATCGCGCCCTCGGTGTCGCCGCTGCGGTGGCGCTCGATGGCCGATGTCCACGCCGGCTGCACCGCGGCGGTGCCGGCTTGGGGTATGGGGTTCGAGTGCAATGCCTGTTCCATGGCTAACGCTCCCTGATGCTGTCGTGAACCACCCTGCCGAGCGGCGACAGGAAATAATCGATGATCTTCCGGGTGCCGGTCCTGATCTCCACCTGCACGGCCATGCCGGGCACCAGCGTGGCGCGCCCCTCGCCGACCGCGATCCAGTCTCGCTCGAGCGCGACACGCGCGGGGTACACCGCGCCGAACTGCGGATGCTCGACGGCCTCGGCCGACACCGAGCGCACGCGCGCCGGCAGCAGGCCGTAGCGCGTGAACTCGAAGGTATCGACCTTCACCGCGGCCTGCTGCCCGCTGCCGACGAAGCCGATGTCGCGATTGAGCACGAAGGCCTCGACCTCCAGCGCGGCATCGCGCGGCACGACGACCAGCACCGGCTCGGCGGGCTCGAGCACCGCACCGACCGCGCGCACCGCGAGCTGCTGCACTGTGCCGGTCGCCGGTGAGCGCAGCTCGAGACGGGCGGCGCGCTCCTCGAGGCGCTCGCGATCGCGCGCCAGCGCATCGGCGCCGCGACGGCGCGCCTCGACCGCCATCAGCGCCTCGCGCAGGCTGCCCGCCTCGAAGGCCTCGCGCTCGGCCGCGATCTCGGCGATCTCGCGCGCGAGCGCTGCGCCACGCTCGCGCTCGCCCTGCAGTTCCTGCTCCATCGCCACGCGCTCCAGATCCTGCTGCTGCCACTGCTGGCGCGCGAGCAGATGGCGCTCGTGCAACTCGCGCGCCGAGGCCGCGCGTTCCGCGAGAATCGGCACGCCGTGCTCGAGCCTGACGAGGTTGGCGGCTATCGCGCGCTGCGCCGCCATGCGCGCATCGAAGCGCTGCGCCAGCGCATCGTGCCGGCGTGCCTGCTCGCGCAGCCGCGATTCGAGCAGCCACGCCTGCAGGGCGAACTGCTCGGCGTCGGGCGCGCTGCCGGCCTCGCGCAAGGCCGCGGCCAGCACGGGGCCTGTCCCGTCGGCGTCGCCTGACTCCAGCAGCCGCCACAGCGCCAGCGCGGCTCCCAGCGCGAGGCGCTCGGCCTGCAGTTCGCCGCGCACGCGGGCGAGCTCCGCCAACAGCTCCGCGCCGTCGAGCTCGAGCAGCACCTGCCCTTCCTGCACCGCCTCGCCCTCGCGCACGTGGATCGCGCGCACGATGCCGCCGTCCAGCGACTGCAGCACCTTGCTGCGCCCGTCGGGAATCACGCGCCCCGTTGCGACCGCCACCACGTCGACGCGCCCGATCATCGCCCACGCCAGCAGCACCGCGAGCAGCAGGAACACCGCGCGCAGCAGCCAGCGACCGGGCATCGCGGGCTCGCCGTCGCGCAGCGCAATCGCCGCCGGCCGGAAGCGCGCATCGTCAGGCCGCGGTTCGCGCGGCGACATAGGGGGAATTCGCTTGATCATGCGCGCCTCCTCAGGCCGCCCGCGCCGGCGACTGCAGCGCGTGCAGGCGCGCGAACAACCCACCGGCGGCGAGCAGCGCGGCCGGCGTGCCCTGCTCCACCAACCGTCCGCGATCCAGCACCAGGATGCGCTCGCAGCGCGCCAGCGCGCTCAAGCGGTGCGCGATGATGATCACGGTGCGCCCGGCGCAGATCGCCTCGAGGTTGGCGCGCACCACGCTCTCCGATTCGTAGTCGAGCGCGCTGGTCGCCTCGTCGAAGACGAGGATGCGCGGGTCGCGCACCAGCGCCCGCGCGATTGCGAGACGCTGGCGCTGCCCGCCGGAGAGGTTGTGCGCGTGCTCGCCCAGCACGGTGTCGTAGCCGTAGGGCAGCTCGGCGATGAACTCGTGCGCCCCGGCGAGGCGCGCCGCGTTCATCACGCGCTCCAGCGGCATGCCCGGGTCGCCCAGCGCGATGTTCTCGCGCACGCTGGCGTTGAACAGGAAGCACTCCTGCGGCACCACGCCGATCTGGCGGCGCAGCGCATCGGGCGCGGCCAGCGCGATGTCGCAGCCGTCTATGAGGATGCGTCCCTGCTCCGGCACATAGAGGCGCTGCACCAGCCGCGCCAGCGTGCTCTTGCCCGAGCCCGAGCGCCCGACGATGCCGATCACCTCGCCCGGCGCGATGGCCAGGTCGAGTTCGCAGAGCGCGTGCGCGCGCTCGGGCTCGTAGCGGAACGACACGCGCTCGAAACGGATCGCGCCGGCGAGCGCCGGCAGTGCGGCGCGTGACGCATGCACGCCGGTCTCGCCGGGGCTGTTCAGGATGTCGCCGAGGCGCGCCAGCGAGACGCGCGCCTGCTGGAAGTCCTGCCACAGCTGGAACAGCCGCAGCACGGGCGCGCCGCTGCGCATCGCGAGCATGTTGAAGGCGATCAATTCGCCCACGCTCAGCGTGCCGGCGATCACCGCGCCGGCGCCGAACCACAGCAGCCCCGCGCTCACCAGGCGGCTGACCAGGTTCGCGACCTGCGCCGACCAGTTCGCCGTCAGCGTGGCGCGGTAGGCCGCGCTCACGTAGCCCGCGAGCTGCTCCTCCCAGCGTCGCTGCATCGGCGGTTCCAGCGCCATCGCCTTCAGCGTGTGCATGCCGGCCAGCGATTCGACCAGGAAGGACTGGTTCTCGGCGCCGAGGCGGAACTTCTCTTCCACCTGCGCGCGCAGCGCCGGCGCGGCTGCGAGCGAGAGCAGCAGGTAGAGCGGCAGCGACAGCGCGACCACCGCGCACAGCAGCGGGCTGTAGTGGTACATCAGGGCGAAGGCGATCACGGTGAAGCCAAGATCGATCAGCAAGGTGAGCGCCGAGCCGGTGACGAAGGCGCGCAGCGTCTCCAGCTCGCGCACGCGCGCGGCGATCTCCCCGACGCGGCGCACCTCGAAGTAGCGCAGCGGCAGCGCCAGCAGGTGCGCGAACAGCCGCGCGCCGAGCGTGACGTCGATGCGGTTGGTGGTGTGCGCGAGCAGCCAGGTGCGAAGCCCCCCGAGCAGCACCTCGAACACCGACACCACCACGAAGCCCGCGACCAGCACCTGTAGCGTGCCGAGCACCTTGTGCACCAGCACCTTGTCGACCACGACCTGGAAGAACACCGGCGTGGCGAGCCCCAGCACCTGCAGCACCGCCGAGCCCAGCAGCACCTCGGCGAGGATGCGCCGGTAGGGCCGCGCGGCGCGCAGGAACCAGCCGATACCGAAACGCGTGCACTGCGCCCCGGCGCCGCGCCGCGCGACCAACAGCAGCCGGCCGCTCCAGGTGGCGAGGAACTCGGCGCGCGCCATGATGCGCGGCTGAGTCGCGCCGGTCTCCTGCACCAGCACACGCTCGGCGGAGACCCGCGCCAGCACCAGCCAGCCGCCCGCGCGCGTCTCGGCGAGCGCGGGCAGCGGCAGCGTGTCGAGCCCGTCGTCCGTGGCGCTGCGCAGGCGCGCGCGCAGCCCGGTGTCGCGCGCCGCGCGCACCAGCGCCGCGGCATCCAGCGGCCCGTCGCCGCTGCCGTGGCGATGCCTCAGGGTGTCGGGGTCGGTGGCGAGACCGTGCAGCCGCGCGACGAGCACGAGCGCCGCGAGGCCGCTGTCGGTCGGCGGAGGGCCGGAATCCGGAAGGAAAGCAGAAGGGGTCTTGTCCATGTTACGTCCCTGTAACGGTCAAGCACGGCCCCACGCTACGCCCGTCCCCGGCGGCGTGCAAGCCCCCGTTGGCAAGCTGGCCGCAAATCACCTTCGAAGTCCGTAGGTCGGGTTTCAACCCGACATGGGTTCTGTCGGCATGAATGCCGACCTACAATGCATGGACAATTCCGGCGCGACGGGACCCCATGCAGAACACGGTGACCAATCTCTTCGGCGATTCGCAGCAACCGGTCGCGGCAGCGCACCGCGCGCGCGTGGTCGCGATCACCAGCGGCAAGGGCGGCGTCGGCAAGACCAGCATCACGGCCAACATCGCGGTGGCGCTGGCGCTCGCGGGCAAGCGGGTGTGCATCGTCGATGCCGACACGGGCCTGGCGAACATCAACATCGTGATGGGCCTGACGCCGCGGCACACGCTGGAGGATTTCCTCGACGGCGCGCTGCCGATCGAGGCGATCCTGATGGAAGGCCCGCGCGGCGTGCGCGTGGTGCCCGGGGCATCCGGGATCGTGGAATACGCCGACCTCGGCCGCCACCACCAGCAGTCCTTGCTCAACGGCATGCAGCGGCTGGAGGAGCAGTTCGACTACCTGCTGATCGACACCGCGGCCGGCATCGCCGACTCGGTGATCCACTTCGTGCTCGCGGCCGAGCGCGCGCTGCTGGTGATATCCCCGGATCCCACCTCGCTCACCGACGCCTTCGCGCTCACGCGCATCCTCAAGCGCAACAACTACACGGGCCGGCTGCACGCGCTGGTGAACATGGCCGACAGCGTGGAATCCGCGCGCAAGGTCTACCAGCGTTTCGCTCAGGCGGTGCACAAGTACATGCAGGTCGACATCGACTGGTTCGGCCACGTCAGCGCCGACCGCGCCGTGGTCACCTCGGTGCGGCTGCAGCACCCGGTGATCCTGGTGCAGCCCGACGCGCCGGCCAGCCGCTGCTTCCACGCGCTGGCGCAGGGGCTCGAGCAGGCCTGTTCCGGCGAGCAGGGACCGGGGCTCGCCGAGCACCTGCGCTCATTGCAGCCCGAGACCGCGGTCGATCCGGCCTCGGCCGCGATCGACATGATCCGCAGCGCGCAGCCGACGCGCCCCGTGGCGCGCGAGGCGAACCTCGGCGAGCTGCACCGCCAGTTCATCGACTGCATCCAGGAGAGCAAGGGCAGCGCCGAGGAGCTGGTGGCGGCGATCAAGCCGATCATCGACGCCTACGTGGCGCGCTTTCATTCCTTTCCGCTCGACATGCGCGAGGCGATCTACCGCTACCTGGAAATGGGGGACTTCCCCGACCACGAGATCCGCAACCAGGTGATGATGCTCGAGCAGCTCTACGAGAAGCGCTACCAGCGTCCGCTGATGGACAAGGAAGACAGCCTGTTCCGGCTGCTCAACCAGGTACGCGATTCCGAAGCCGATTTCGCCTCGACCATCGCGCGTCTGCAGCAGAGCTACGAGCGCCAGTACCGCCCGATGCCGCAGGAGGCCCTCGCCGCGCTCACCGAGCGGCTGCGCCAGCCGGAAGTCGAGGAGCAGGACGTGGCGCAGTGCATCGAGGCGCTGCACTCGCTCTACGAGGACCGCTTCGCGCGGCGCTACGTCACAGAGGACCGCGCGCTGCGCGAGCGCGTGGGCGCGCTCGCCACCGAGCTGGCATCACGCGAAGCCGCGCGCCGCGACACCCTCGCGATCATCGCCGGCGAGATCGAGCAATCACTGCAGCACGACGAACGGCTGCAGGCGGTGTTGCGGGAGCTCGCTGCGCCGTAGGGTTGATATGGTCGCGGGCATGGCCCGCTCCTACACCCATCCCGGCGCCGTCGTGTATTCGGGCTTGTAGGAACGGGCCATGCCCGCGACCACAACTCCTCCCGGTAACCTACGCGAAGACCGCGCGGAACACATCGTCGTAGCGCGAGGCGAAATGCACCTCGAAGTCCTCGCGCAGGTACTCGGGCAACTCGTCGAAGTCTTTGCGGTTCGCCTCGGGCAGCACCAGCTCGCGGATGCCGACGCGGCGCGCCGCGATCACCTTCTCGCGGATTCCGCCCACGGGCAGCACCTGCCCGGTGAGCGTCAGCTCGCCGGTCATCGCGAGCGGGCGTGCGAGCTTTTCCTTGCGCACCAGCGACAACAGCGCGGTGGCCATGGTGACGCCGGCGCTGGGGCCGTCCTTGGGCGTGGCGCCCTCGGGCACGTGCAGGTGCACCAGCGACTCGTCGAAGAACTTCGGATCGGCGTCGTAGTGCGCCAGGTGCGACATCACGTAGCTGTAGGCGATCTCCGCCGATTCCTTCATCACCTCGCCGAGCTTGCCGGTGAGCTTGAAGCCACGGTTCAGCGAGTGCACGCGCGTGGCCTCCACCGGGAGCGTGGCGCCGCCCATCGAGGTCCACGCCAGCCCGGTGACCACGCCCACGCCGCGCAACTGTTTCTCCTTCGCAAAAACCGGCGCGCCGAGCATCTGCTCGACCTCCTCGCGCCCGATGCGCAGCTTCGCGCCCGGGTTCCCGAGCAGCTTCACCACGCTCTTGCGCACCAGGCTCGCGAGGCGCTTCTCGAGGTTGCGCACGCCGGCCTCGCGCGCGTAGCCGTCGATCACGTGGCGCAGCGCGGCATCGCTGATGCGCAGCCGCACCGGCTTCACGCCGGCGCGCTCCAGCAGCCGCGGCCACAGGTGGTGCTTGGCGATCGCGAGTTTTTCCTCGGCGATGTAACCGGCGAGGCGGATCACTTCCATGCGATCCAGCAGCGGCGCGGGAATGGTGTCGAGCTGGTTCGCGGTGCACACGAACAATACCTTCGAGAGATCCACGCGCAGGTCGAGATAGTGATCGAGGAACTCGGCGTTCTGCTCGGGGTCGAGCGCTTCGAGCAGCGCCGATGCCGGGTCGCCCTGGTAGGAGGCGCCGACCTTGTCGATCTCGTCGAGCATGATCACGGGGTTGGCGACCTTCACCTGCTTCAACGCCTGCACGAACTTGCCGGGCATGGCACCGATGTAGGTGCGCCGGTGGCCCTTGATCTCGGCCTCGTCGCGCATGCCGCCCAGGCTGAAGCGGTAGAACTCGCGCCCCAGCGCATGCGCGATGGATTTGCCGATCGAGGTCTTGCCCACGCCCGGCGGGCCGACCAGCAGGATGATCGAGCCGCTGATCGCGCCCTTGTACGCGCCGACCGCGATGAACTCGAGGATGCGCTCCTTCACGTCCTCCAGCCCGTCGTGCTCGCGCTCCAGCACGCCGCGCGCGTGCGCCAGATCGAGCTTGTCCTCGGAGTGCACGCCCCACGGCACCGAGGTGGCCCAGTCGAGGTAGTTGCGCGTGACGCCGTACTCGGGCGAGCCGGTCTCGAGGATCGCGAGCTTGTCGAGCTCGTCGCGGATGCGCTCCATCGCGTGCTCGGGCACCGTGAGGCCGGCGAGGCGCGCCTCGAAGCGCTCGACATCGGCGCTGCGATCGTCCTTCGACAGGCCGAGCTCCTGCTTGATGACCTTCAGCTGCTCGCGCAGGAAGAACTCGCGCTGGCGCTCGCTGACCGTCTCGTTCACCTGCGTGCTGATGCGGTCCTGCAGCCGCGCGACCTCGATCTCCTTCTTCAGCAGCGGCAGCACCATGCGCATGCGCTCCACCACCGGCAGCGTTTCCAGCACCTCCTGCAGCTCGCGCCCGCCGGCGCTGGTGAGCGTGGCGGCGAAGTCCGTGAGCGGCGAGGGGTCCTCGGGGCTGAAGCGCATCAGGTAGTGTTTCAGGTCCTCGTTGTAGAGCGGGTTGAGCGGCACCAGCTCCTTGATCGCGCCCACCAGCGCCATCGCCCAGGCGCGCGTCTCGTCGTTGCGCTCCAGCTCGTCCTTCGGATATTCGACCTGCACCACGTAGGGCGGCGTGCGGTTGATCCAGCGCTTGATGCGCGCGCGCCCCGTGCCCTGCGCGACGAACTGCACGCGCTTGCCGTCACCTGCGGCATTGAGCAGGCGCACGGCGCAGCCGACCAGCGGGATGTCCGCGGGCTTGATCGAGGCGACGTCGTCGGTGTCGACGAAGAACAGCCCCATCACCTTGTGCTCGGTTTGCGCGACGCGCTGCACCGTGTCGCCCCAGGCGCTGGCGTCGGCCATCATCGGCTGGATCTGCGCCGGCATGAACGGGCGCGTCGTGACCGGCATGAGGTAGAGGATTTCGGGCAGTGCCTGGTTCGGCAGCACCAGGCTGGTGCTGCCGGGGACGCCGGGGACGGCTTCCTTGTCGGTCGTCGGCTGATCGGTCATCGTGAATCTCCGTTGGTCTCATCCGGCATATGGGGCCTGGCGTACACTAAATCAACCACCCG
>DAORUQ010000140.1:0-8259 GCA_035433265.1 Pseudomonadales bacterium
GCCTCGCGGATCGGGTCGATCGGCGGGTTGGTGACCTGCGCGAACAGCTGCTTGAAATAGTTGAAGAACGGCTTGTTGCGCGAGGACAGCACCGCCAACGGCGAGTCGTTGCCCATCGAGCCCACGCCTTCCTCGCCGGTGACCGCCATCGGGTCGAGCAGGAACTTGATGTCCTCCTGGCTGAAGCCGAAGGCCTGCTGGCGGTCGAGCAGCGACTCGCGGTACACCACCGGCTGCGTTTCAGCGGGCAGCGACTCGAGGGGCACGCGCACGTTGTCGATCCACTGCCGGTAGGGCTTGGCCGAGGCGAACTGCTGCTTGAGTTCCTCGTCGTGGATCAGGCGGCCCTGGTCGAGATCGATCAGGAACATCTTGCCCGGTTGCAGGCGCCACTTCTTCACGATGCGGCTCTCGTCGATCGGCAGCACGCCCGACTCGGAGGCCATCACCACAAGGTCGTCATTGGTCACGATGTAGCGCGAGGGGCGCAGGCCGTTGCGGTCCAGCGTGGCGCCGATCGTGCGCCCGTCGGTGAAGGCGATCGCGGCGGGGCCGTCCCACGGCTCGAGCATCGCGGCGTGGTACTCGTAGAACGCGCGCCGGCGCGGGTCCATCAGCGTGTGCTGCTCCCACGGCTCGGGGATCATCATCATCACCGCGTGCGCCAGCGGGTAGCCGGCCATCGTCAGCAGTTCCAGCGTGTTGTCGAAGGTGGCGGTGTCCGACTGGCCCTCGAAGCTGATCGGGTAGAGCTTCTGCAGGTCGTCGCCGAGCACCGGCGATTTCATCACGCCTTCGCGCGCGCGCATCCAGCTGAAGTTGCCCTTGACCGTGTTGATCTCGCCGTTGTGCGCGACCATGCGGTAGGGGTGCGCCAGTGGCCATTCCGGGAAGGTGTTGGTGGAAAAGCGCTGGTGCGCCAGCGCCAGCGCCGACACCGCGCGCGGATCGGCGAGGTCCCTGAAGTAGATGCCCACCTGGCCGGCCAGCAGCAGTCCCTTGTAGATCACCGTGCGGCAACTCATGCTCGGCACGTAGTACTCGTGGCTGTGCGTGAGCTGCAGCCGCTTGATCGCGCTCGAGGCGGTCTTGCGGATCACGTAGAGCTTACGCTCCAGTGCGTCCGGCACGATGATGTCCTGCCCCCGGCCGATGAAGATCTGGCGGATCACCGGCTCCTTGGCGCGCACCGTGGGCGACATCGGCATCTCGCGATCGACCGGCACGTCGCGCCAGCCCAGCAGCACCTGCCCTTCGGCGCGCACCGCGCGCTCGAGCTCCTGCTCGCAGGCGAGGCGCGAGGCGTGCTCCTTGGGCAGGAACACCATGCCCACGCCGTACTCGCCGGGCGGCGGCAGCTGCAACCCCTGCTTCGCCATCTCCTCGCGATAGAGCTCGTCGGGAATCTGGATCAGCACGCCCGCGCCGTCGCCCATCAGCTTGTCGGCACCGACCGCGCCGCGATGGTCGAGGTTCTCGAGGATCTTCAGCCCCTGCTCGATGATCGAGTGGGAACGCTGGCCCTTGATGTGCGCCACGAAGCCCACGCCGCAGGCGTCGTGCTCGCGGCTCGGGTCATAGAGACCGTGACGGATGGCGTGCTGGATTTCAGAAGCCGACATGACTGACCTCGCGTGCGGGAGGATTCGTTGGAGGCGGCAGCATACTCCACGCGCCCGGCAGGGCCAAGCATATTAAATAGGGTCGGAGTTGATTTAAAACAACATGCTCTGTCTGCGAGATTTATATGGGGACACATCAATGCTTGCGCGGTCGTCCCCGCTTTGCCGGCACGAGCCGTCGCCCCGACACCGCGCTCATCCGCTCCAGGAAGCCGGCGGAACCCAGCGCCAGGCCCCGCAGGCAGGACGCCGTGATCTGCTGTGCCTCCGCCACCAGCACCGGTTGCCCGAGGAAGTCCCGCCACGCCGCCTCGCGCTCGAAGGGCGTGTTGCCCAACGACCAGAACAACGCGTGATCGGTCAGCAGCGCATCGGTGGCCTGCCCGAGATGATGACGCGCGCTGGACCAGCGGAATGCCCCCGCTTCGGCGGCGATTCCGGCGCGCAGCGGGTTCAGCTCGATGTAGCGCATGCAGCGCAGCAGCCAGGTATCGGCCTCGATCAGGCCGCAGCGAAAGCGCCCCTCCCACAACGTGCCGCTGCGCTGGTGGCGATGGTTGAACCAGCCCACGTAGTTGCGACCCAGCGCCTGCATCATGCGGCTCAAACCCTCGGTCCCGGCGGGCGTGGCCAGCAGGTGCACGTGATCGTCCATCAACACGTAGGCATGCAGCGCGACCTTCGCCGCCACCGCCGCCTCGCGCAGGCAGTCGAGGTAGCGCTCGCGGTCGGCGTCGTCGCGAAACAGCGCGGTGCGGTCGTTGCCGCGCTGGAACAGGTGATGCGGGTGGCCGGCGACTGCCAGCCGGGACATGCGCGCCATGGGGGGTACGGATCCGGAACCGGGACGGGGCGTCCAGTATAGGCGCAGCGCGCAGCGCATCATCGAGATTGTAATCGGCGCCCCGGCGGTGTGAAATCAGTGGCTTGTCGATCCAACCCACTCGCCGCCCGGCAATGGCGGCGGCACGAACCCGGAGACCACCCGCATGAGCGATGACGGACTGCTGCGCCTGCCCACCGCCGAGGAAGCCGAGGCCTTCTGGCGCGACGGCGTGGTCTGCCTGCGCGGTGTGCTGGACCCCGCTTACGTGCTGGCGATGGCGCCGGCGGTGGAACGGCTGATCCGCGAATCACTGGGCACGACCATGGTCGACATGAGCGCCATGGGCGAGGAGCTCGCGCGCGCCGGCGAGACCGTGCTGAGCGACGCGCGTGCCGGCGGCGGACGCTTCGTCTCGGGCATCGACCACTGGCGCGTGGACGCTGATTGCGCCCGCTTCGCCTGCCGCTCCGCGGTACCGGCCATCGTCGCACGGCTGCTCAACGCCACGCGCCTCAACCTCTGGGAGGACAGCATCCTGGTGAAGGAGCCCGGCACCCCCGAGCGCACCGCCTGGCACCAGGACCTGTCGTACTTCCACGTCAGCGGCGAGCAGGTCTGCACCACCTGGATACCGCTGGATCTGGCCGACGCCGAGACCGGCGCGATGCGCTTCGCGCGCGGCTCGCACCGCTGGGCCGACCTGTACCGCCCGAACATGTTCGTCTCCAACATGCCGATGGTCGGCACGGTGGGCGAGCAGGTGCCGGACATCGACGCCATGGCAGACGCGGGCGCCGTGGAGCTGCTGCAATTCGCGCTGGGCCCCGGCGACATGACAGTACATCACGCGCGCACGCTGCACGCGGCCGGCGGCAACCTGAGCCGCGAGCGCCGTCGCCGCGCGATCAGCCTGCGCTACTGCGGCGATGACGCGCGCTACCACTTCCGTCCCGGTGCGCCACGCAAGCCGCATCACGACTTCGTGCACGAGGGCGAGGCGCTCGGCGGCCCCGATTGCCCCGAGGTCTGGCGGGCCTGAATCCCGATGGTGCCGCGCCGGCGACTGCGCTATGGTCGGCGGATCGTCCTGCACAGGGCTTCGCCATGACCGCTCTGCTCGTGATCCTCCATGTGCTCGGCGCCACCGTCTGGACCGGCGGCCACCTCGTGCTCGCGCTGGCGGTGCTGCCGCGCGTGCTGCGCGAGCGCGCACCTGCCGAGCTGCTGCGCTTCGAGTCGGGCTTCGAGAAGATCGGCATCCCGGCGCTGTTGCTGCAGGTGCTCACCGGCGTGCTGCTCGCCGCGCGGATGCTGCCGCCGGCGCTCTGGCTCGAGCTGCACAACCCGGTGGCACGCCTGGTCTGCATCAAGCTCGGGCTGCTCGCGCTGACGGCACTGCTGGCCGTGGACGCGCGGCTGCGCATCATCCCGCGGCTCAGCGCGTCGAACCTGCGCGCGCTCGCGTGGCATATCGTGCCGGTCACGCTGATCGCGGTGCTGTTCGTGATCACGGGCGTGGGCTTTCGTTTCGGCTGGCTGGCGTGAGCGCAGCCGCGCACGCGCTGTGCCGGGCGCTCGGCATCTCGCTGCCGATCATCCAGGCGCCGATGGCCGGAGTGCAGGGCAGCGCGCTGGCGATCGCCGTGAGCGGGGCCGGCGCGCTGGGCTCCCTGCCCTGCGCGATGCTGGGTCCCGCGGCGATCGCCTCCGAACTGCAGGCAATACGTGGCGCCACCCGGCAACCGTACAACGTCAATTTCTTCTGCCACGCGCCACCGGAGGCGGATGACGCGCGCCAGGCGCGCTGGCGCGAGGCGTTGCGCCCGTACTACGCCGAATTCGGCCTCGATCCGGACCACGCAACCCCGACGCCGCCACGCCTGCCCTTCGATGCCGAGACGCTGGACGCGATCGCGCCCTTCGCCCCGCCCGTAGTCAGCTTTCATTTCGGCCTGCCCGCGCCTCCCCTGCTGCAGCGCGTGAAAGCCTGGGGCGCGACGGTGCTGGCATCGGCCACCACGCTCGAGGAGGCGCTGTGGCTGGAACGCCATGGCGCCGACGTGATCATCGCGCAGGGACTGGAGGCCGGCGGCCATCGCGGCATGTTCCTCGAAGGCGACATCACCACGCAGCTCGGCACCTTCGCGCTGGTGCGCGGCATCGTGCGCGCCGTGCGGACTCCCGTGATCGCCGCCGGCGGCATCGCCGATCGCGCCGGCATCGGCGCGGCGCTGGCGCTGGGCGCCGCCGGCGTGCAGCTCGGCACCGTCTACCTGCTCTGCCCCGAGTCCACGACCAGCGCCGTGCACCGGGCCGCGCTGCAGAGTCCGGCGGCACGCCACACCGCCCTCACCAATGTGTTCACCGGGCGCCCGGCGCGCGCCATCGTGAATCGCGTGATGCGCGAGCGCGGGCCGATGAGCACTCTCGCGCCGGCATTTCCGCTCGCCATCGGCGCGATCGCGCCGCTGCGCGCCGCCGCCGAGGCACGCGGCAGCGGTGACTTCTCGCCGCTATGGGCGGGCCAGGACACCAGCGGCTGCCGCGCCGTCGCCGCAGCAGAGCTCACGCGCGAGCTGGGTGCAGATTGGGACGCCACGGGTGCAAAGACCACACGAAACGCGTAGGCTTTGCATCGCTCATGTGACCGCATGGCGCGCTCTCGAGGAATCCTGTTTTCATGTCCGGCGACAACAAGCCCGTAGCGTCCCTGACCCTTGGTGCCATGGGCGTGGTTTACGGCGACATCGGCACCAGTCCGCTGTACGCCTTCAAGGAATGCTTCCACGACGCGCACGGGCTGGAGCCCGGACGCGCCGAGATCTTCGGCGTGCTGTCGCTGATCTTCTGGTCGGTCATGCTGGTCGTGACGCTGAAATACGTGATCTTCATGATGCGCGCCGACAATCGCGGCGAAGGCGGCACGCTGTCGCTGCTGACGCTGGCGACGAAAGCCACGCGCAGTCCGCGCCTCTCCGCGCTGCTGGGGGTGCTCGGAATATTCGCCGCCGCGCTCTTCTACGGCGACAGCATGCTCACTCCCGCGATCTCGGTACTCAGCGCCGTCGAAGGCTTGGGACTGGTCGCACCCGCGCTCGGCCATTTCGTAGTCCCGGTGACGCTGGCCATCATCTGCGCCCTGTTCATGATCCAGCGCCACGGCACCGCTTCCGTCGGCACCTTTTTCGGGCCGGTGATGTCGGTGTGGTTTGCCGTCCTCGCCGGACTCGGCGTCTGGCACATCGCGCAGGCACCCGAAATCCTGGCCGCGCTGAATCCCATGCACGTGGTGCACCTGTTCCAGCAGCACCGGCTGGTCGCCTACATCGCGCTCGGCTCGGTGGTGCTGTCGCTCACCGGGGCCGAGGCCCTTTACGCCGACATGGGCCACTTCGGCAAGCGCCCGATCCGCATCGCGTGGACCGCGTTCGTTTCGCCGGCACTGGTGCTCAACTACTTCGGGCAGGGCGCGCTGGTGTTGCGCGACCCGGCGCTGGTGGAGAATCCGTTATACCGCATGGTGCCTGGCGCCGCGCTGCTGCCGCTGATCGTGCTCGCCGCGCTTGCGACCGTGATTGCCTCGCAGGCGGTGATATCGGGCGCGTTCTCGGTAACACGGCAGGCCTTCCAGCTGAAGTTGCTGCCGCGCATCGCCACGATCCACACCTCCGCATCCGAAGAAGGCCAGATCTACATCCCGTTCATCAACTGGAGCCTGTTCATCGCCGTGGTCGCGCTGGTGCTCGGATTCCGCAGTTCCAGCGCCCTCGCCGCGGCCTATGGCGTGGCGGTCACAGGCACCATGCTGATCGACTCACTGCTGCTGGCCGTGGTGATGCTGCTGACGTGGTCGTGGAACCGCGCGTTGACCGCCGCTTGCGCCGTCACGTTCATCGTGGTCGATCTCGCCTTCTTCACCTCGAACGCGTTGAAGATCCCGCATGGCGGCTGGTTCCCGCTGGTGATCGCCGTGGTGATCTTCACGCTGCTGACGACCTGGCGCACGGGTCGCCGGCTGCTGATCGCGCAGTTGCGCGAAGCGGCGCTTCCCGTCGAGCTGTTCCTGCACGGCTTGCGCGATGTGCCGCGCGTCCCCGGCACCGCCGTGTTCCTCACCAGCAATGCCGAGGGTGCACCCCCGGCGTTGCTGCACAACCTCAAGCACAACAAGGTGGTGCACGAGACCGTGATCCTGCTGACCGTGCACACGGTCGACTACCCCGGCACGCAAGCCGCGGAGCGCCTGGTGCTCAATGAACTCGGCCAGGGTTTCCATCGCGCCGAGATGTACTTCGGCTATCGCGACGACCAGGACGTGCCGCAAACACTGGCGCAGCTCGCACCTGCCACGCTGCCGCTCGACCCGATGCAGACCTCCTACTTCCTGAGCCGCGAAACGCTGTTGCCCGCGCGCAAGCCCGGCATGCTGCTGTGGCGCGAGCACCTGTTCGCTTGGATGGTGCGCAATGCCGCAACCCCGCTGCGCACGTTCCATCTGCCCCCGAACCGGGTCGTGGAACTTGGACAGCAGATCACGATCTGAGGACCGCAACGCCGGCGCCGACTCACCCGATCAGGAACGATTGCCCGATGCAACTGCACCTTCAGACCTGGCCCGCGATCGAGCACTACCTGCGCGACAATCGCACCATAATCATGCCGATCGGCTCCACCGAGCAGCACGGCCCGAACGGCCTGCTCGGCACCGATGCGATCACCGCCGAGGCCATCGCGCGCGGCGTCGGCGAGTCGACCGGCACACTCGTGGCGCCGGTCATCGCGGTCGGCATGGCGCAGCATCACCTCGCGTTCCCCGGCTCGATGGCGCTGCGCCCGGGCACGCTGATCGCGGTGATCCGCGACTGCGTCGAGAGCCTGGCGCTGCACGGCTTCGAGCGCTTCTTCTTCATCAATGGTCATGGCGGCAACGTCGCCACGGCCACGGCCGCCTTCTCGGAGATCTACGCCGCGGCCAGCTTTGGCGGCGGCGCAGGCACCCGGCTGCGCTGCACGCTGAGGAACTGGTACGAAACGCCCGGCGTCGCCACGCTGTCGAGGGAGCTTTACGGGGAACAGGAAGGCAGCCACGCCACGCCGTCGGAAGTGGCGCTGACCTGGCACCTGCATCCGGACCGCGCCATGCCCATGAACCTCGATCCGCCGCTAGCTCCCCGAGGCTCGTTCACCGACGCCGCCGATCTGCGCCGCAACTTCCCCGACGGCCGCATCGGCTCCAACCCCGGTCTCGCGACGATCGGGCACGGCAAGCGCATCTACGACGCCGCCGTGAACGACCTCAGCCGGGAATTGCACCGCTGGACTTGCCCCTCTTCCTGAAGAGCGCCCACAGGGATTAAAGCCAGTCGCTCACAATCGGATCACTCGTCGGGCGAGCAGCGGGCGTGGGCCTGGCGTGCGAGCGCTTCGTCGCGCGCGACGATGCCGAGCGCGATGCCGACACCGGCCACCAGCATGCCGACCAGCATGATGAACAGCGTTTGCATGAACTACCTCCACGAATTGCACGCCTTGCCGGGGCTACATCCGCGACACCTGCCACGGCGCCACGAAAGCCATTCCATGGCCACCCGCACCACGCCACCCCCCGGCAGCGCGCTCCGTGCCCCGCATCCTTGCGCAGCCGGATACGCCAACGGTGGCGGGATGGATCAGCGCGGCGCGCGGTGCGCGCCGTGGTTCAGAGGTTGTCGCATAGGCCAAGGCGTTGCGAGCGAGCGGTCTGGTGCGTCGCTGGCTGTGCCGCATCGGGCAGATCCGGGAATGCGCGTTTCCACCACGGCGAGGGGCTCG
>DAORUQ010000141.1:0-1166 GCA_035433265.1 Pseudomonadales bacterium
TCCTCGGTGCCTTCCTGCGCCGCGGCGCGGTGGCTCTTGCCCATGCCGAGGTGGCGCACGATGTTCTCGCGCACCACGATGGCGTCGTCGATCAGCAGCCCGATGCAGAGGCTGAGCGCCATCAGCGTGACGAAGTTCAGGGTGAAGCCGCAGGCGTACAGCACGATGAAGGTCGCGATCACCGAGATCGGCAGCGTGAGACCGGTGATGATCGTGGAGCGCCAGGAGTGCAGGAACAGGAACACGATGAACACCGTGAGCGCCGCGCCCTCGAGGATGGTCATCTTGACGCTGGAGAGCTGCGCCTTGACGGTCTCGGCGCTCGACTGCACGATCGTGAATTCGACGTCCGGCGGCAGGCGCTTCGTCAGTTCCTCCACGGCATCGCGCACGCCGTCCCCGACCGCAACCACGTTCGATCCCTGCACCTTGAAGATGTTGAGACTGAGCGCGGGCGCACCGTTCAGGCGCGCGATCGACTCGGGCTCCGCCTCGCCATCGACGATCTCGGCCACCTGGTCGAGGTGGATCGGCAGCCCGCCTTGTTGCAGGTACATCGCGCCGCCGCGCGTGGTGACGATGATGCGGCCGAACTCGCGCGGGTCCCGGATGCGGCCCTCCACGCGCACCAGCTGCTCGCTGTTGCCGCGGCGGATGGAACCCGCCGGCAGGTCCTGGTTCGCGGCCTGGATCGCCGCGATCACCTCGTCCACGCCCACGCCGTGCGCGCGCATCTGCTCGGGTCGCAGCAGCACCTTGATCTGGCGCGCCACGGCACCGTTGACCACCACGCTGCCCACACCGGCCACGTTCTGCAGGCGCTTCACCACCACCTGCTCGGTCAGCGTCGAGAGTTCGCGCAGCGAACGCGTCTTGGAGTGGATCGAGAGATTCACCACCGGAGCCGCGTTGTCCTGCTCGTTGGTGCGCGAGACCAGCGGGTCCTCGGCGTCTTCCGGCAACGCGGGGGCGAGCTGCGCGATCTTGTCGCGCAGTTCCTGCGTCGCCGCGGCCATGTCGGTGTCGAACCTGAACTCGACCATCATGTAGCCGGAGCCCTCGCGCGCCGTGGCATAGATGCGCTGGATGCCGTCGACCGTGTTGATGGCGTTCTCGATCGGCTTCAGCAGGTCGTTCTCGATCGCCTCGGGCGAGGCGCCCGGGTA
>DAORUQ010000141.1:1266-8229 GCA_035433265.1 Pseudomonadales bacterium
GCGGGCGCCGCGGCCTGCAGCTCGAGCCGCGACAGGTCCACGAGTTCGAGCAGCGCGGAATCGCTGGACACCTTCTCGCCGGGTTCGGCGAAGCGGCGCGCCACCACCGCGTCGAAGGGGGCACGCACCACGGCATCGGCAAGCCCGATCTCGGCGAGACGCAGCTGCGCCTCGGCCAGCTTCACGCTGGCAAGAGCCGCGGCGTAGACACTTGTCTGGGTGTCGAGCACGTTCTGCGCGATGAACTTCTTCGCCAGCAGGCGCTCGCTGTTCTCGACATTGAGCCGCGCGATGCCCAGATCCGCGCGCGCCTTGTCCAGCGCCGCCTTCTGGCTCGCAACCTGCGCCTCCTGGCTGCGCGTGTCGATGCGTACCAGCACCTCGCCGCGGCGCACCGCCTCGCCCTCGCGGCGACTGACCTCGAGCACCTCGCCGGCCACCCTGGACCTGATCTGGCTCTGCACCAGCGGCGTCAGCGAACCCGAGATGGGCAGTCGGCGCGCCAGCACGCGCCGCTCGGCGGTCACGACGTCATCGGCGGCCAGTTCGAGCGTGCTGGCCGTCGTGTCCGCGGCCTGCGCCGCAGGCACGTCGGCATCGCCCGAGCACCCGGCGAACAGCCAGGCGCCCGCGAGCAGCGTCAGCAGCGCTGTGACACGCCCCTTCCCGGGACCTGTTGCTGTTGCCATGTGGAAGCTTCCCCGCAATTCTCGGCCCGATTCCGCATTACGCGGACCACACCACGGCGGATCTGGAGCCATCCGCCGGACCACCATGATGCACCGCAAGACTACGGGCTTTGCGTGGCGGAGTTCGGCAAAATGCACGTCCCGCGCAGGTCCGGCTTCATCCGGACGATGTCAGCTCGAAGAGGGTGTCGCAAACGCCATCCGGTTGCGAGCGAGCGGCCTGGTGCGTCGCTGGCTGTGCTGCGCGCCGGTCAGCGCGCCCCGCGCCAACGCGAGGCGATCCCGGGTGCGAGCTCGGCGAGATAACCCCGGTACAGAGCAAGCCACAGCACCACGGGCGTCACCATGGGCAGCAGCAGCGAGCCGAACTGATACGCCATCGCGGCACCGTTGCGGGCCAGCGCGCCCCATTGCTGCTGCGCCACGAAGACGGGTCCCACGTCGAAGGCCAGGGTCTTGAGCAGCGTCGCGAGCATCGAGGCCACTGCCACCAGCGTCAATATGGCCAGGCCGGCGAGCAGCCGCCACCATTCGCGCGGCCCTGGCGTCGCCAGTGCCAGCGCCGCGAATACGGGCAACGAGTAGCTGTAGCTCAGCGGGTTGCTGAGGAAGCCGAGGTTTTCGCCTGGCGGCGGGTCGGCCACGAGCCGGCCCGCCACTTCGCCGAAATGCGTGACCAGCAGGAGTGCGCCGCCCTGCAGCCGCAGACCGGCCACCGCCTCGGGCATCCAGGACCGCAGGATCAGCTCCGACAGCCAGACCACCGGCGCGAGATGCCACGCAGCCGTGACGTACCAGAGTGCGAACGCAAACGGGAGCAGGAGCAGCACGCGCCCCACGAACGGGCGCAGCGAGGCATCAGTGGGCATCGCGAACGGTCCCGAAACGGTTTGCGCGGCGATTCTCAGGCATCGACAACCCCTGATCGTGGCTCGGGGGGCAGGAAGCGCGCCCATACCAGGAACACCACCAGCGCATCCAGGATGATCAACGCCTGCCATACGTACAGGTGGGCCCATTCGAAGCTCTCGCGGTCCCAGAGGCCGAGGTAGAACAGGCTGATGATCCGCACCAGGTTGAGCCCCTGGATGGCCACGAAGCCGCCCAGCAATCCCATGAGCTTGTAACCGAGCGGCGCGCGTACGGCCAGGATGGCCGCCAGCAGCACGATCATGGCCTCGACCCCGTTGCACCCCGGCTCGATGGACACGCTGAAAGGCTTCACGGTGCTGCTGATGATCTTGCCGGACACGGCAACCTGGTCGTCGAACAGGCGCATGAGCCAGCCGCTGGCATCCGCCAGCAGGCTGGTCCAGGGCAACACCACGTGGCGCTGCATCGGCTGCAACATCTCGATGGCGAACATCGCCGCCAGCAAAAAGACGAACAGGAACAGGAATCTGCCCAACACCGCTCTCCTTGGCGTTTGCTGTGCAGGATACCTGATCGCCAGCGGCACATGCACACCCGACCCACGCTGCGAAACGCGTCGTGACGGATCGGGAGCGATCCGCCTGCATCCAATGATGGGCGGGAAGCGCTTACGGGGTTTGCACGCGGCTGGGTGAGCTGCACGCCGGCGGCG
This sequence comes from Pseudomonadales bacterium, assembly GCA_035433265.1. GTDB lineage: Bacteria > Pseudomonadota > Gammaproteobacteria > Pseudomonadales > UBA5518 > UBA5518. Next base: position 3,541 of record DAORUQ010000141.1, read on the forward strand.
CCCAGGCGCCACCGGCATGCGATGAACGGCGGGAGGAATCAGGCCATCGGGTCGACGGCGAAGCCGTCGAGGATCGGACGCAGCTTCTCGAAGTGCGGCGACATCGCGGTGTCGAGCGCATCGACGGTCCACTGCTTGTCGTTCTCGAACACGGTGCCGAGCTTCGGCCCGTCGACCACGGTGACCTGCTTGCCCCACACCACGAACACGTAACCCGAGATCCGCTGCGAGCGCGGCGAGGCCAGGTAACCCACGAAGGGCGCGACGTGGGCCGGATCGAAGTGGTCGAAACCCTCGGCGGGCTTCTCGAACATCGCGGCCGTGCCGCCGCTCATGGTCATGTCGGTACGCGCGCGCGGCATGATCACGTTCGCGGTGACGCCGTACTTCACCAGCGCCTGCGCCGCGCCCATGGTCATGGCCACGATGCCGGCCTTGGCGGCGGCATAGTTGGGCTGGCCCACGGAGCCGTAGAGGAAAGCCTCCGAGGAGGTGCTGACCAGGCGGCCGTACACGGTGCCGCCGCTGGACTTGGCCTTCTCGCGCCAGTAGGCCGCGGCGTGGCGCATGTTCACGAAGTGGCCCTTCAGGTGCACGCGCACCACGGAGTCGAATTCCTCCTCGCTCATCGTGAAGATCATCTTGTCGCGGCAGAAACCGGCGTTGTTGACCACGATGTTGACGTCGCCGAAGGTATCTATCGCCGTCTTGAACAGCGCCTCGGAATCGTTCCAGTCGGCGCAGTCGCCGTAGACCGTGAGCGCCTCGCCGCCGAAGGCCTTGATCTCCTCCTTCACGCTCTCGGCCGCCTCGCGCGCCGCCGGCAAGCCGATCTCGTTGATGATCACGCGCGCGCCCTGGCGCGCGAGCTGGATGGCCTCGACGCGACCGAGCCCGCGGCCCGCGCCGGTGACGATGGCTACCTTGCCGCTCAGTTCACTCATTGCTCACTCCTCGCGATGGGTTCAGATACGTTCGATGATCGTGCCGGTGCCGATCGAGGCGCCGCAGCACATCGTGATCAGCGCGGTGGTCTTGTCGGTGCGCTCGAGCTCGTGCAGCGCCGTGGTGATCAGGCGCGCGCCGGTCGAGCCGACCGGGTGGCCGAGCGCGATGGCGCCGCCGTTGCGGTTCACCTTGGCCATGTCGGGCTTGAACACGCTGGCCCAGGACAGCACGACCGCCGCGAAGGCCTCGTTGATCTCGACGAGATCGATGTCGCCCATGTTCATGCCGGTCTTGCGGAACAGCGCGTTGGTCGCATCGATCGGGCCGTCGAGGTGGTAGTAGGGATCCGCGCCCACCGTGACGCCGCAGATGATGCGCGCGCGCGGCTTCAGCCCGCGGCGCTCGGCTTCCTCGCGGGTCATCCACAGCACCGCGCAGGCGCCGTCGGAAACCTGCGAGGAGTTGCCGGCCGTGTGGATGCCGCCCTCGGCGACCGGCTTCAGCCCCGCGAGCCCTTCCGGGGTCGTCGCGCGCACGCCCTGGTCCCGGGTCACGCGTTTGGTGGCACCGGTGGGCTTGCCGTCCTCGCCGAACACCGGGGCGTCGACGGGAATGATCTCGCGATCGAAGTACCCGGCAGCCTGCGCCGCCGCGGCGCGGCGCTGCGACTCCAGCGCGAAGGCGTCGACGTCGGCGCGCGTGATGCCGCGGTTCTTCGCGATGCGCTCGGCCGAACCGAACTGGTCGGGGCTGCCGTCCCACGGCCAGTTCGGCGGCTGGAAGAAGCCCGGGCCGTTGTAGACGTTGGCGCCCAGGCCCACGTGGCTCATGACCTCGGCGCCGCAGGCGATGCCGATGTCGATGGAGCCGGACGCGACCAGCGCCGAGATCAGGTGGTTGGCCTGCTGCGCCGATCCGCACTGGGTGTCGATCGTGGTGGCGCCGGGCACGTAGCTGGTACCCATCGACAGCCAGGCATTGCGGCACAGGTTGCCGGCCTGCTCGCCGGCCTGCGTGACGCAACCGCCGATCAGCTGCTCCACTTCCTCGGGCTTGACGCCTGCCTTCTCGATCACGGCGCGCTGCGCGATCGCCAGCAGGTGCGCGGGATGGAAGCCGAACAGATCGCCGATGACCGGCTTGCCGCGTCCGATGGGAGTACGCAGGGCTTCAACGATCACTGCTTCACGCATGACTGACTCCTTGGTCGAGGGTGGGCCGCGACGCGCGCGGAAAACAGAAAGACTGCGCGGCCCGCCCGGGTCGCGTCAGGGCGCAGAGATTAGCCGAAAACGCCGCCGGAAAACGATGACATTAGGCTTCGCGCCCGGCTGACATCTCCACTCAGGCATACCGGGTTGCCGGGGTCTAGGTGGCGGCGGGGCTGGCGGCTATGATAGCGGGCTTTCGCCGAGACCAACCCCGCCGCGCCACAGGAGCACCCGATGAAACAGTACCGATTCGACGACGTAGAGGCCCTCCAGGAACTGGTGTCCACCGAGTTCGGCCCGTGGAGTAACGAACTGGAGATGACCCAGGAACTGATCGACCGCTTCGCCGAACTCTCGGGCGATGACTACTGGATCCACACCGACCCGGAGCGCTGCAAGACCCAGAGCCCCTTCGGCACCACGATCGCGCACGGTTTCCTCACGCTGATCCTGCTGCCGAGGCTGAAGACCCCGCAAGGCTACGAGATCACCGGCTTCAACAACATGCTCAACTACGGCTCGGACAAGCTGCGCTTCACCGGCGCGGTACCGACGGGCTCGAGGATCCATGCGCGCAATCGCGTGAAGTCCATCGAGCGCCTGCCCAAGGGCACGCGCTTCACGCTCGAGCAGAATGTGCACGTCGTCGGGCAGGAGCGCCCGGCGCTGGTCTACGAACTGGTGTTCATCTACCAGTAGGCCCTCAGTTCAGCACCAGCACGTCCGAGCGCGTCTCGTCGAGGATGCGCTCGGCGGTGTTGCCCACCACCGTACCCATCAGGCCGCTGCGCGCCACGGTGCCGATCAGGATGAGGTCGGCGCCGATGCGCTCGGCGGTGTCGCGAATGACGCTGGCCGCCGCGCCCTGAACCGTGTGCATGCGCTCGGGCGCGACACCGCAGACGCGCGCCAGCTCGATGCGATCCGGTGCGCGGTTCTGGTCCGCGTAGGCGTTCACGAAATGCGCTTCCGAACCGAAGTCGTGCGCAAAGCGCTGCGCCTCCCCGATGATCTGGTTGTTCAGCTTGATGTGCGCCAGGTCGTGGGAGCCGAAATTCACCGCCCCGAGCACGCGCCTGCTGCTCCAGTCACGCACGTTCTTCACCATCAGCACCGGACACGGCGCCAGGCGCATCAGCAACCAGTCGCCGGGGTCGCGGTGTGCCAGGGTCCTTTCGCTCGAGTACTTGAACACCATGTCGGCACGCGAGCGCGCCGCGGCCTGCACCATCTCCTGTCGCACGTCGGCCGAGGAGCCCAGCTCCATGCTCACGCCGATGCCCTGTGCTTCGGCATGGGCGGCGAGCTCACCGAGGGTGGCCAGCGCCTCCGATCGATAGCGCTCCTGCGCGTCGCTCGAAGACTCACCGTTGGCCGCAAGCGGAGGGTGGCTCGAGAAACCGAAGAGGTGGATATGCCCGCGCGAATCGCGAGCCGCGAGCAGTGCCCGGTCGAAGGCAGGATGCCCGGTTGCCGCCGGGTCGACGATCACGAGGTAGCGCGCACCAGACATCTGGGATGACTCCGTCTCTTTCGATTGCTTGTTTGCGGGCTGAACGCCCCTGCGCCGGATTCTTTCGCGCCGGCGGATGCCCGCGCCATGACCGGCATCAAGATTTGCTTCGTCGCCGCGGCTGCCACTCCGGCACCAGGTTCAGCTTCAGGCAGTGGCGCTGCGCCATGATGGTCTGGCCGTTCAGCTCGCGCGCCTGCGGCGCCGTCGCCAGCCACGCGACGACCGCCGCCGGCACCTTCATCGGCGCGCCGCCGTAGAAATTGATGAAATCCTCGCGGTCGGGGCGCATGTCCATCGCCTCGGTCATGACCAGCCCGGGTTCCATGTTGAAGAAATTGAGCGGCGTGTCCGCATATTCCACCTTGAGCACGCCGGCCATGCGGATCAGCGCCGCCTTGGAAGCGCCGTAGGCAAAGCCCCAGCCGCCCTTGCCCGCCGCTGCCGGCGGATCGATCATCCCCGATTCCGACACCACGTTGATGATGCAGCCCTCTCCCTGCGCGAGCATGCGCGGCAGCACGCGCTGGATCGTGTGCACGTTGGCGAACACGTTGCCGCGGAAGATGTCGTGCAGGTGCTGCTGGGTCAGTTCGTCCACCGGCGACATGATGCCCGGCCCCTGGTAGATGCCGTTGTTGACCAGCAGGTCGATGCGGCCCCACTCGGCATAGACGCGCTCGACCGCGGCGTCGATGGAGGCGAGATCGAGCAGGTCCAGACGTATCGGCAACGCGCGCCGGCCCAGATTCTCGATCTCGGCGGCGGTGGCGCGCAGGCTGCCGGACATCGGCTTCACCTCGGAATCGCGCGAGCCGTGCTCGTAGACCTCGCCCTCCTCCAGCGTGCGCGCCGTGACCACGACGTCGAAGCCCTTTTGCGCCAGCGCGATGGCCGAGGCCTTGCCGATGCCGCGGCTCGCGCCGGTGATGAACGCCACTTTCGATCCCATGTCGGTTCCGCTCCTGGTCCGGGAATTTTCCCTAACAGGCTATCACGCGGGCGCGGGAAAATGCG
>DAORUQ010000142.1:0-8193 GCA_035433265.1 Pseudomonadales bacterium
CCCGGGTGGCAGGCGGAGCCGCACATCCACAGGCCCTCGATCGGGGTGCGGTGCGCGGAGCCCGGCACCATCGCGCGCTCGCCGAGCATGTTCTCGGGATGGATCAGGCCATGGGTGAAATCGCCCTCGGTCGCGCCGTGCATGCTCGCGAAGTGATCCGAGGAAAACACCGCCCGGTCGAGGATGCGCGCGCGGAAATCGGGCAGGTAGCCGCAGATGGTATCGATGACCTTGTCCGCGGCCGCATCGCGCAGGCGCCCGCGCTCGCTCTTCGGCGCCTTGCACGGGAAACAGAAGCCGTAGGCGCTGGCGACATGCTGGCCCGCCGGCGCCAGGCTCGGGTCCATCACCGAAGGGAACTGGAAGGCGACCGGCAGCCAGTCGGGCAACTGCCCGGCATCGCAGGTCTCGAAGCTGCGCTGCAGTTCCTCGGGGCTCGCGACCATCGCGCCGCCAAAGCGGTTGTGGACGTCGCTGTTGAGCCACGCCCACTCGCCGCCGTAGGCAGGCAGCCCGTCGAGGCGAAACAGCATGTGCACCCAGGCGCCGCGGTGCTCGGCCGCTGCCACCTTGTTCGCGATGGTCTCATCGAGGTGGCGCTCCCCGACCAGGCGCTGGAAGGTGGCGGGACGATCGAGGTTCGACAGCACGACGCGCGCGCGCAGCGTCTCGCCGCCCTTGAGCACCACGCCGGTGGCGCGTCCGTCCTCGAGCAGCACCTGATCGACCGTGGCGCCGAGGCGAACCGTGCCGCCAACGGCCTCGATGCTGCGCGCCAGCGCCTCGCTGAGCGAACCCATGCCGCCCTTCACGCGCCGCATCAGCCCGCTGTCGCCGCTCTGCGCGAAGGTATAGACCAGGCACAGCGCGGAGCCCGGCGTGTACGGTCCCTTGTAGGTCGACTGGATCGCGGCAAAGGCCAGCAGCGAGCGGAAGGTGTGGTGCTTGCGCGGGTCCGGGAAGAAGCGGTCGATCACGTCCATCGCCGAACCGGTGAACGCGAGCCGCAACTGTTCGCGTCGGGCCTCGTCCGGAGCCCCGCTCAGCAGCTCGTCGAGGCTGCGCGGCGTGCAACCGGGGTTGAAACGGTCCATGACGCTCGCGGGGTAGGCGACGAACTTCGCGAATTTCGCGAAGCCCGCGAGCGCAGCGGGCCCGTGGTGGCGCAGCAGGTGCCACAGCTGCCGGCGCGCCGAGCGGTAGAACATGATCGGCTTGTGCCCGGGGCCGGCAAGGTTGATCGCCATGACGGGCAGCTCGATGAACTCCACGCCGTGGCGCTCGAACTGCAGGAAGTCCAGCACTTCGGGGGCGATCGGGAACAGCGCGCTGGCGCCGACCTCGTTGCGGCAGCCCGGGAAGATCTCCCGCGTACCCGCCATGCCGCCCGCGTAGCGGTTCTTCTCCAGCACGAGCACGCGCCGCCCGCGCTGGGCCAGCACCCGCGCGGCCGCCAGCCCGTTGTGGCCGGCGCCGATCACGATGGCATCCCACTGGCCGTCCATCGCACACCCCGCTGTCGATGTTTTGTGTTTTGTGGTGCAACCGGGCAATCTTGCGGTCATTTTCCGCGAGCGCGCAAGCAGGCCCGATGTCGACCACCGCCGCGATCGTCTCCGTGCTAGGCAGCAGCGGGCGCCTGCTGGCGGATGCCGTGCTCGACTGGCACCCGCGAACGCTGCCGCGGCGTGGCCGCGCCGTGGAGGACGCCGCGTTCCTGAACCGCTTGCTGGCCGAGCACGGCAACGATGCGCGCAGCCGCGCGGCGCGGGCCGCGACGGTGCGGGTGCGCGCGACGCGCCCGCCGAGCAGCAACTGCAGCAACCGCGTGCTGGAGGTGGACTGGGCGCACGGCGAGGGCATGCCGCGCACGCTGTTCCTCAAGCTCCCGGGCGAACCGCTCGCAACCCGCTTCTTCTGCAATGCGATCCGCGTCTGGGAACTGGAATGCGCGTTCTTCCGCTCGTTCGCGCACGACTTCCCGCTGCGCCTGCCCCGGGTGCATGCAATCGCGACGCGCGGCAGCCGTTTCGCGCTGCTGCAGGAGGATCTCGGCGCCGATCCCGCGGTGCGGCTGTTCACGAACCGCGCGATGCTCGAGGGGGTGCCGCTGGAGCTGGCGCGGCGCTGCATCGAGGCATTCGCCACGTTTCATGCGCACTACCACGGCCTGGATGCGCAGGCGCGCGAGCGCCGGTTGCCGCTCGCGCGGCACCCGTTCCTGTCGCCGCACATGTCCGCGATCTCGCAGGCCATCAACCGTGCGGCGGTGGAACCCTGCCGGCGCAAGGCGCCCGCGGTGTTCGGCGCAGCGCAGGCGGCACGGTTTCGTGCCGCGATGGGGCGCTGGCAGGACCTGCAGGCCTGGTGGTACCGCGAGCCGCTGACGCTGGTGCACGGCGACAGCCACATCGGCAACTTCTTCGTCGACGGCGAGCGCATGGGCATGCTCGATTTCCAGGCCGCGCACTGGAGCAAGGGCATCCGCGACCTGCAGTACTTCCTGGTGAACTCGATGCGCGCGGAAGAGCTCGCGTGCCACGAGCGCGCGCTGGTTTCGGAGTACGCCGCCGCGCTGCGTGCACGCGGCGTCGCGTTGGCGGACGACGAGGCCTGGGCGCAGTACCGCGGCTTCGCCTTCCAGCCGCTGATGACGATCGTGACCTCGCTGGGGCTGGGCCCGCTGACCGAGCGCGATGCGCTGATGGAAGCGGTGCTGGCGCGCGCACTCGCGCTCATCGAGCGCACCGCTTTCCACGACTGGCTCGATGCGCTGCCGCGCGCAGCCTGAACCGATACCTGCCGCCAGGAGCCCCACGCATGCCCCGCCCCGCGCTGCCGCTGCCCGTACGCCTGCTGAACACCGGCTTCGCCGCGCTGGGGCGCACCGGTCCGCGACTGCTGCCGCTCGACCCGGAACGCCTGATGGAAGCCGCGGCGCGCACCGCGGGGCTGGACGACTTCGGCTCGCCGTACTTTCGCGAGCCGCTGGCACGTCTGTGCGATTCTCTGGAGCGCGAGGCGCGGCTGACGGCGCTAGGGCGCATGATCGCGCGCCAGGACATCCTGCGGCTGCTCGGCAACCGCTTGCGCTGGGTCGATATCTCCAGGCGCCACCCGGAGATCGGCGCGGGGCGCGTCGTCGCGCCCGTGTTCATCCTCGGCATGCCGCGCACCGGCACCACCAGCATGCACGAGCTGCTGGCGCTCGACCCGCAGTTCCGCGTGCCGCTCAGCTGGGAGGTGGCACACCCCTTTCCGCCGCCGGAGACCGCGAGCTATCGCAGCGACCCGCGCATCGCGCAGGTGGATGCGGAGCTGGCACGGGTCGACCGGCTGCTGCCCGAGTTCCGCAACATGCACCCGATGGGCGCCGAGCTGCCGCAGGAGTGCGTGGGGCTGTTCGCGCACGACTTCGTGTCGATGATCTTCGACGTGCAGTTCCGGCTGCCCGCGTACCAGGAGTGGCTCATCCGCGAGGACATGGGCGAGGTGTTCCGCAACCACCGCGGCTGGCTGCAGCTGCTGCAGTGGAAGAAACCCGGCGACACCTGGGTGCTGAAATCGCCACAGTACCTATGGAACATCGAGGACATGCTGCGCGAGTACCCGGACGCGCGCGTGATCCAGATGCACCGCGACCCGGTGACGGTGGCGATGTCGGTGGGCAGCCTGACGGCCACGCTGCGCGGCCTGGCCTCGGACACGGTCGACCTGAAGGAAGTGACGCAACACTACGCGGACCTGCTCGACTTCGGCACGCGCCGCACGATGGCCGCGCGTGCGAGCGGGCTGCTGGGCGCCGGGCGCGTGATCGACGTGCAGTTCGCGGACTTTCGGGCCGATGCACTGGCCGAGATCCGGCGCATCTACGCGCACCTCGGCTTGCGCCTGGACGATGCCGTCGCCGAGGCGATGCGGCGCTTTCTCGATGCGGGCAGGGCGAGCGCTCGCCACGCGCGCCACCGCTACGACCTGGCGGCCTCGGGCATCGACCTGGCGCGCGAGCGGGAGCGCTTCGCCGACTATCAGCAGGCCTACGGCATCGGTTCGGAGATCTCGGGCGGCTCGTACCAGAACGGCGAGGAATACGCGCGCTCCTGCAGCACCTGAGGCGCGGGCGCCTCGACCTTCAGCTTCGCGGCGTCGTGGGTGCTCCAGCGCGGCGTCGGGATCTCGAGCACGCGCACGTAGTAGAACGCGCGTGTCGCCGGATCGAACTCGGGATCTTCCCACAGCACCTCGAGCGCGGCGGCGCCGATGGTGTTCGTGTAGCTCGCCGCGGCCACATCGACTGTCGAGCCCACGGGAGGCAGCTTGCCGGTGGCGGGGTCGGGCACGCGATCGCCGCTCCAGGCGACCTCGAAGATCTTCTCCTGGCCCTGGCCGCCTGCGTCGAGCCAGCCCTTGATGACCTGCACGCGGTCGAGGTTGGCGCCGTCGGGGTCCTTGGCCGCGCGGATCAGCAGGCGCGGCGCGCCGGCGTCCGCCGGGCGTGCGGGCAGGTCGCCGCCCATCGGCACGCCGCCCGCGTAGGCCTTGTCGAGGTAGGCGAGGTCGCCGAGCAGCGCCTGTTCGTAGCCCCAGCCCCCGAAGACGCGAAGGCCGATGCGCGGCCCCGAGGTCGCGTAGGTCTCGCCGCGACGCAGCGCGTCGAAGATCGCCTCGCGCGTGTTACCGGTGGCCCACACGGCCGCGAGGCCCTGCGCGCTCATGATCCGACCGAGTCCGCGGTGCAGTTCGGAGGCCGGCTTGATGTCGAGGCGCTGCTCGGGCGTACCGTCGATGAGCGGCAGCTTGCCGTGGTAGTTGTCTTCCTCGATCGGCGAGGTGGAGTTGTGCGAATCGCTCGAGCCGATGAACGAGAAGTGGTACGGGTTGCCGATGCCGCTGGCGTCGAGCTCGAGGCCCACCCCGAGGGCCTCGCGCACGTAGCTGCCGGCGGGCTGCGAGATCGTCGGCTCCGGGCCCATCTTCAACGTGATCGGGAAGATCTCGAAGTTCGCGAACTCGTCGTTCGGCGCGAGCACGGGGTGCACTTCCGACTGGCCCTTGATCTGGATGATCTCGTGCACGGGCTCGTTGCGCATGCGCCTGCTGACGTAGTCGGCGTCGAAGGGGCGACCGTCGAAGGTGCGCGTGCCGAACATCAGCCCGTTGCTCGCATTCTGGTTGTGCGGTATCGCGAGGCTGTCGATGCCGGCGGCGCGCTTCTCCTCGAGCCAGGCCCAGAGCTGCTCCGGGTCCGGCGAGTCGAAACTGCTGAACGGCCGCTCGGGCACGGTGTCGCCGCGAAAGATCACGTTGCGATGGAGGTTGTTGCCGTCGATGGTGCTGGTCCACTCGTAGCCGACCAGCGCGGTGAAGGCGCCCGGGTCGTTGTGGCGGTTGGCCGCGGCCACGATCTGCTGCCAGACGCTGGAGGTCACCTGCGGGCTCACGAGTTCCGCGATGGGCTCGCCGCTGTTCAGCGTTCCGACCACTTCCGTGAGCGCGGTCTGTGCTTCGCCCGGGTCTGCCGACATGAAGCGCGCCGCCAGCGGCAGCTTCGACAGCGGGCTCTGCGGATCGGCGAGCTGCGGCAGCACGCCCATGTATTCCGAATGGTCCGTGACCGCGGCGAAATCGAGCGGGCGGTGCAGTTGCACCGGATAACCGGCCGCGTGCAGCGTCTGCTCCCCCTTCGCGAAGCGGTAGGCGTCGTCGGGTAGCGTGCGGTTGCCGACCGCGAAGGCATCGGGCGAGAAGCTGGTGTGGATGTGCAGGTCGCCGAACAGCACGCGCTCGGGATGGGGCGGCGCTACCGGCTGCGCCGGGGCCTCGACAGGCGTCGCCGCGGGCACGGCGCCCGGCTCGGTTGCCGCCGGCTGCTCCGGGGCATCGCAACCGCCGAGGAGCAGGGTGAACAGGAGGGGCGCTTTCAGGCTTCTCATGTGGACTCTCCGTGTGTCAGCCTGCGGGATGATCGCAATTCAGCGGCAGTTCAGGCAATTCGGAATTGCGTACGTCGACCCCGCTTGCGCTGCAGGATTTGACACGCATCAACGCGACCGGACCGTCTTCGGGAACATTATGAACGCTTTTCCCGCCACCATGAAGGAACGCCATGACCCGGGATCGAAACCCATCGCAAAGCGGCACCCAAGAAGCCACCACGCCCGGACATCGGCCGCGCGCGGTGCAGTCCGGTGACGTGCCACCGTCCATGCAACCCGCTGCGCTGGAGCGGCACCAGGCCGATCGCGCGCTGGAACGCGCGTACACGGTACAGTCGATGGTGGTGACCGACGCGCTGAGCGCTGCGAGCGCGCACGAGCCGGCGGTGCTGGCCGAGGTGCATGCGATGCTCGACGGCGTGTCGCCCCAGGATGCGCGCGCGCTGCGCCGCATGCTGGCGCAGCGCCTGGCCGTCACCGGCGACACCGCGAGCGATCCCGACACCGCGCTAGCCCCCAACTGGCGGGACGGCGCATATCCGTACCGGAATCTGCTTTCGCGGCGCAGTTACGAACGCCAAAAGTACCGGCTGCAGGTCGAACTGCTGAAGCTGCAGGCCTGGGTCAAAGACACAGGTGCCCGCGTCGTGATCCTGTTCGAGGGCCGCGACGCGGCCGGCAAGGGTGGCGCGATAAAGCGCTTCATGGAGCACCTGAACCCTCGCGGCGCGCGCGTTGTCGCGCTCGAGAAGCCCAGCGAGATCGAGCGCGGCCAGTGGTACTTCCAGCGCTACATCGAGCATCTGCCCACGCGAGGCGAGATCGTGCTGTTCGACCGCAGCTGGTATAACCGCTCCGGCGTCGAACGCGTGATGGACTTCTGCACCGAAGGTGAGTACGACGAGTTCCTGCGTCAATGCCCGGAGTTCGAACGTCAGCTCGTACGTTCCGGAATCCACCTCTTCAAGTTCTGGTTCTCTGTCAGCCGCAAGGAGCAGCGGCGCCGCTTCAAGGAGCGCAAGCTGCATCCGCTGAAGCAGTGGAAGCTCAGCCCGGTCGACCTGGCGTCATTGGACAAGTGGGATGACTACACGCTCGCGAAGGAGGCAATGTTCCTGCACTGCGACACCTCCGACGCGCCGTGGACGGTGATCAAGAGCGATTGCAAGAAGCGCGCGCGGCTGAATGCGATGCGCTATGTCCTGCACCGCATGCCGTATACGCGCAAGGATCCGTCGTTGCTGGGCCCGGTGGACCCGCTGATAGTCGGCCGGCCGTCGCTGGTGCCAAGCGTCGGCGACGACCAGCTCGCCGGGAGCTGAGCGCCGGCGGCCGGGACGGCCGATCCGGCGTCTGGCACCGACGCGTGCGTGCCCGTCTCAATGGTCCGCCGGCTTGGTCCCGTTCATGATGCGGTCAGTCCACGCGATGCCGATCGCCGACAGGATGAATACCGTATGGATCACGGTCTGCAGGATGATGCCTTCCTGGGTGGCCGTGGCACAGCGCACGCCCGCTTCCACCGTCGAGCACAGCGGGTACGCGCCCACCATGCCGGCTTCGATGAAGGTCTTCAGCAGGTGGATGGAGGAAATGCCGATGATGGCCATCGCGAGCTTCACCTTGAGCACCGAGGCGTTCACGTGGCTCAGCCATTCCGGCTGGTCGGGGTGCTTCTCCAGGCGCAGGCGCGACACGAAGGTCTCGTAGCCGCCCACGATGACCATCATCAGCAGGTTGGAGATCATCACCACGTCGATCAGCGCCAGCACGATCAGCATCACCTGCTGCTCGTTCATCTCGAATGCGCCGTGCACCAGGTGCAGCAACTCTTTCACGAACAGCACCACATAGACGCCCTGGGCGACAATCAGGCCCAGGTAGAGCGGCAGCTGCAGCCAGCGCGAGGAAAAGATCAGGCTGGGCAATGGCTCCAGCCGGTAATCGTTTGATGTATCGGTGTCGTGCTCGGGCTTTTTCATGCGCTGGGATCAAGGGATGCGAAGACGTAATTCTAAACCAGCTCCATGAACACCTGACGAGGTATTTTTGCCACGTGCGAGCAGAAGATCCCGAGACGCCATCCAGGCCTCAAAACGAGACCGCGATGCCCATGCCCGGACCGTGCTGGCGCAGGTCGTAGCGCTGGTAGTCGCGACCGCTCCCGTCCTCGTAGTCGTAAGCGATCGCCCGGTAACCGACGTAAAAACTGAAGCGCTCCGAGCTCTGGTACGTGAACTTCGTCAGTGCGTGCCAG